>VXPC01000031.1 GCA_009839685.1 Candidatus Saccharimonadota bacterium
TCCAAGCGCGACGGCCTCAAGCTCCCCATAACCGGCCAAGACACCCTCTCAATCTTGACCAGTTCGGGCGGCAACAGTTTCTCCAAAGATTCCTTGACGTCAGCCAAAAGCTCATAAATCACCGAATAGGTTCTCAGATCCACGCCCAGCTGGGCGGCCAGTCGGCGCATGGCCACCGAAACGCCGATATTGAAGCAGTAAACGGTCGCCTGAGATATCTTGGCCTTGTTGATATCGTTCTCGCTCAGGCTGCCGACGCCCGAATCGACGATCCGGGTTGCCACCTCGTCGGTATCCAAAGACTTGAGGCCGTCCAGAACGGCTGTCAGCGAGCCCCTGACGTCGGCCTTGATAATCGCGTTGTGCTCCTGCACCTCGGCCCGCCTGTCGATAATACGCAGCAACTCCCGGCTGCTCATGCCGGTAGACCTGAAATCATGCTGCCGACCGGCCGTTTCCGCCTGCTTCTTAGCTTCTTTTTCAGTGGCGAAGACTTCAAAAGCTATGCCGAATTCCGGCAGGATTTTAAAGCCGCTGACCGTAACCGGCGTAGAGGCCGACGCCTGCTCAACCGCCCCGGAAGACATATCCTGCAGCAGGCGAACCTTGCCCCAAGCGGCGCCGGCGACCAGAAAATCACCCTTTCTTAAAACACCTTCTTGGACCAAGACGACCGCGGCCGGCCCCAAACCCTGTCTCATGGACGATTCAATGACCAATCCGCTAGCCGCGCCCCTCGAGTCGGCCTGCAGATCGTCTATGTCGGCGGACAAGAGGATCATGTCGAGCAGTTCTTCGACCCCCTCGCCCGTTTTAGCCGACACGGGGACGAAAATCGTCTGTCCGCCCAAGTCTTCCGCCAGCAGATCGTGTTCGGCCAGTTGCTGTTTGACCAAGTGGATGTTGGCGGCCGGCAAATCTATCTTGGAGATGGCAACCACTATCTTCACTCCCGATTTCTTGGCAAAGCGAATCGCCTCAACCGTCTGGTCCTTAACGCCATCATCGGCCGCGACGATTAAAACTATCAGGTCGGTCAGAACCGCGCCGTGCTCCCTGACGGCGGCAAAAGCCTCGTGGCCGGGGGTATCCAAGAAAGTTATTTTGCGATCCTTGTGGTCAACCTGCTGAGCTGAAATATGCTGCGTAATGCCGCCGGCTTCTGAAGAAACCTTGTCGCTGCCCTTTATCTTGTCCAGCAGGCTGGTCTTGCCATGGTCGACATGGCCCATCACCGCCACGACCGGCGGCCTGGTTTCATTGACGGCGCCGGCCCGCTCCTTGTCAACCCCGATCGCGGCGGCGTCCCTTTGCTTAACTTCTACGTCAAGCCCGAGTTCCTCTATCAGGATGGCAACCGTGTCGAAATCAATCCGCTCGTTGAGGGTCAGCATGACCCCGTTCTTCACCAGTTCGGAAATCAGGCTGGCGGCCGGCAGCTCCAATTGCTGGGCCAGATTGCTGACCGTAATGGTCTGACCTATCTCTATCGTTCTCGCCATGCAACCGCCTCCCCGTCATCTCACTTCAACTTAAGAGATATCTTGCGCGCTTCTTTGTCCAAACTGACGATAACAAACTGTTTGGTGTCGCCGACCTTGATATTCTTCTTCAAGTCCTCGATTTTAGCCTGATCCGGCTTGGTCTTGGTGGCTTTGGTCTTGGCAACTCCCCCTTCTCCGTCTTCCGTTTGGCTCTCGCCGAAAAGATAAAGCAAAGCCTCGACTACCGGGCTAATCCGGACAAAGGCTCCGTAGGGAGTGGTGCGGGTAATTACCCCTTCGACCTCCGACCCCTCTTTCAGGCCTTTGACTTCTTGCTCCCAGGGGTCATCCGTCAGTTGTTTCAGCGACAAAGCGACCCGCTCGTCGACAATCGATATGATCTTGACCTTGACGGTCTCGCCGACTTTGACGTGCTTGTGCGGATCTTCCACCCGGCCCCAAGAAATTTCGGAAATATGAATCAAGCCCTCGACGCCGTCTATGTTGACGAAAGCGCCGAAATGGGTAACGCCCGTGACAACGCCGTCGACAACGTCGCCGACGGACAGCTTCTTAAGCTGTTCGCTGACCACTTCCTTCAGGGCTTCCTTTTCGGAAAAAATCAGCTTATTCTCCTTGCGGTTCAGGTCGAGGATGCAGACCTTGATTGATTTGCCGATCAGCTGGTTCAGCTTGGCGACCACTTCTTCCTTGTCGGATGAATTAACCCGCGGATAGTGGTTGATTGAAAGCTGGGATATCGGCAAGAAACCCCTGATACCCTCGAACTCAACCAGCAAACCGCCGCGGTTGGCGTCGTAGCCGTTGACGCTGACGATCTGATTGTTGTCATAAATTTTCTGGATTTCTTCCCAAGACTTGTCTTTCATAACCCGCCGCAAGCTCAGCAGGGCGTGGCCGTGCTTGGTTTCGGGATGGACAACGCTGGCCGTCACGGTTTGGCCGACCTCCAGGTCGGAATTATTAACCAGTTCCCGCCGGGAAACCACGCCCACCCCCAGGTGGCCGATATCCAGCCAGACCTCATGCTTCTGGATAGAAATTATCTTGCCTTCGATAAAATCAGAGGCACTGATGTTGTCGAGTTCAACATCCTTCAGCAAATCGTCCATAGTTACGCTTTTAGTCATAATCGCAGATAAAAATTCCCGTACCAGCCAAGGCCATATCCAGAATCCCGGCCCCGGCCTCAAGAGATTCTACTCCGGCGACAATTTTACCACTTCCAGTTGAGAGATGCAAAAAGGTCTGGGCTGGATCGCGGAATTGCCAGCTTCCGTTATAATTATAAGAACGGATTGCGGAGCTTGAACGCTTGACAACCATCTTGGCAACGGCTGCGTTGTGGGCGGGACATCAACCCGTTTCGGATTGCGATTCGAGGATTATAAACCTTATTATGAACATTAACTTATGGGCATAATTAGGGTCTAAACGTAGATAGTGAATTTTTTACAACAACTGCAACAAGACTTCGGAGACATAACCTTTGTCAAAGGCAGAGCAAATTCTTGGTCGCCGCAAGCCAAAGAGATTCATTACAGCCGGCCGATTTCCAAATATTCCCTGCTGCACGAACTAGGCCATGCCCTCGAGGGTCACGTAACCTACAAGCTGGACATACAACTGCTTAAACTCGAAGCCGACGCTTGGCAGAAGGCTAGCGAAATTGCTGGCCGCTACGGTCTGGAGATCCCCCAGAAATATATCAATGACTGCATGGACACTTACAAGGATTGGCTCCTGGCCAGATCGAAATGCCCCGACTGCGGCTTGGTCGGCCTGCAATCGCCCAAAACCCTGGCGTACAGTTGTTGCAATTGCCCCCTGCATTGGAGCGTGCCGCTGGAAACTAGGTGCCTAGTCAGAAGAATCAGAAAAAACGGGTAGTAAAACCCGCTTTTTCCGAATTATCCTAAAGCCCACCCCCTCAGGTTAAAGAACCTTGACGTTTATGCGCCTCACGGCCGTTGCTTTGCCGCGACGACTTTTAGCTCCACCCCGCGCACCGGCCAGTTTGGCCCTCTGCGCACCTGTCAGACCGTCTTTGCCGACCTTAGGGCTGGCAAAACCACCGTTCCGACTTTTTCTACCACCCAGTTGACCAATTTTGACGTAAAAGTCACGCCCGTGCTTTGCGCGGATTGTAGCGGCAGCTAACCTGCCACCATCGCTATTACCCGACATAAAACTAGCCTCCTTTGGTTTGTAAATTTTTATAACACCGATAAAAAAGAATCTGCTTGGCGCTTCATTAATTCGCCGCCAACGGATCCCTTTTCATTGGTTGTCTATATTATACCATCTGATTGCTTATATAGCAATACCGTTTTAAAAATTAGTCTACAGGGGCAACTTGGCTACAGTCGGCGCCATTTGCGTAAAATAGTCAGATAAACCCAAATAGCCATATAAGGCCAGCGTCTGATGATTAAATCGTGAGCCGGTACGTATTGATAGGGTTTAACACCGAAACCGCGTTTGAACTGACTGAGGCCGTAATAACGGTGCTTGACTTGGTCGGTGCCGACTATGCCCCAAAAATTGTAGGTCTTCAACCCCCTTCGTCGAGCTTCAGCCATGGCCGACAGATGGAGAATCGGGGCGCTGGAATATTTCTGCCCCAAGGTAGTTGAGATGCCGTACAGGTGGCTGGCCTCCCGCCCGAAAAAGAAAATCATATGGGCGGCCAATACCTCGCCTTCCCTGCGGGCGAAATAGAGCAGCACCTCGTCGTCTTCTAAAAAGGTTTCAAATTGCTTAACCAGCTTGGTTTTAGTGAAAGGGCTGTAACGGCGACGCTGGGCGTGTTCTTGGTGGAGCTCACTAAACAAAACAACATCCTTAACATCACGCGACACCCTGACCTTGATCGCCTCGTCTCGTTCAGCATCCCTGACCTTATGGCGCAAGCTCTTATTGAAGCCTTTGCGGATGATTTCTTCGGGTTGTTCCAGATCTAAAATGCCAGCCAACTCAACCGCCAAGCCTGAGGGCGCCCGCCTGAATCCTGCCTGCCTCAAGTACTTGCGCATGACATCGCTGTCGGGGGTTTGCGGGCGGATGCGAACGTAAACGCACCTTTCCCGGCTGGCGATGGCGGTTATATCTGCTTTGAAACTGGCCAAAAGTTCCGGCTGGCTCCAATCTAATAGTGGCCCACCGGCCAGAGTCAGAAAGCGTTGCCGGCGACCGACTTCCAGTAAGGCCATGTAGCCGGCGACCGGTTTGCGGCGATCATAGAGAATGCGCCAAAATGTTTTGCCACCGGATTGCTCGTGCGACAGCCCCCAGTTGAAACTTTGCAGGCAGTTGTCAGCCAGGTCGGGGTTCGCTCTGAGAAAAGCCTGCCAAGCCTGCTTCTTATTAGCAGTTCGCCACTTGGGGCCGAGACTTTGCAGGCAGCTGTTAGTCAGATCGGAGTTCGCTCTGAGAGAAGCCTGCTTCTTATTGATGGTTAGCCACTTGAAATTGTCAGCCATGTAATATTTCCTAATACCTAAGATATCACTTATTAGCAACCCGTTTGAAGCCGGCAACCAACTTGGCCAGTTCTTCAACCTTCTCCCGGCTGATATTCTTGTGCAGCGGCAGATTTATAATTTGCTGGTTCATACGTTCTTTTTCAGGACAGCTGCCCGGCTTATAGGCCGACAGTTCGGTAAATCGGCTCGGGTGGACCGGGGTGTCGTACCAGTGGTCTTTCAGGAGAAACCCTTTGGCGTCGGCAGCGGCCAGCAACCGGTTCCTAACTTCGCTTGACTCCAGCAGGACCGGATACCGCAGCAGAGGCTGGCCTGCCAGCAAAGGGTTGGCGGTGCGCAAAATTCGGCTATAGACGCGGGACAGCCGGCGCCGGCGCTCCTTATCTTCTTCCAGGTGCTGCCACTGCTCCAAAACGAACTTTGCCCGGGCCGGGTGCAAACCGATGTCGCGACAGAGGCTGCCGTCAGCCGCGAACCTGAGCAGGCGGATACGGCGCAGAAAGCCGTGAACCACCCTTGCCAGCGGGCGGCAGCGATAGCTGTTCCTCAACCAGACGGTAATCAGCGGCTGCAAGCGCTCCAAAAAATTAGACGCCCTGACGCCGCCCGGCAGCTTCGGTCCGGCCGATTCGCTGACCAAAGCCTTGCTGCGGATTATCAGGGCGCCGCCGGCAACGACGTCGATCTGCTTGGAGTCGCCGAAAGACAAGACTACCAGATCACCCACCTTACCGAAGGGTTCTCCGTCGGCGTAATCGTTGTCCGGGCAGTGGGCCAGATCTTCAATCAAAGTCAGTCCGGCCTCGCGGCAGTACCGGGCGAGCGGTTTTATCTCATCACCTATGCCGAAAGTATTTTGAACGATGACCGCGCCGATTGCCGGTTGAGCCTCGTGGGCTTTTCTCAGACCCGACAGGGTGAAATTGAACGTCCGGCGGCTGACGTCGGCGAATACCGGCCGGCTGCCGGCATCCCTGACCGCCTCCTCGACAACGTAACAGGTGAACCCGCTGATCAAGACATGGTCGGCGCCGCTCAGCCGAACCGCTTCCCTCAGGGCGGCCCGACCGCGGTGGTACAGATGAGCCTTTCCGCCGTACCTTTCCGCCAACCGCGTCCGCAAATCCTCGCAGGCCGCTTCGGATTTTCTGGCCAGAAGGAAACGCCAGCCGAAACGGTTTGAATAATTGGAGCCTAAAAAATTAAAAATCATCTCCGGCCGAGCGTAGTGAATCTAATAAACAGTTTAGCAGTTAGCCGGCCCAAGATCCCAGCAATCGCGGCAGCCGGCATCAATCAACAATTTGCAGGTGATCCTTATACCTTGCCCGCTCCAGGTGGGGCAACAGCCGGCTGAAATGCGCGTCCCCGTCGACGGCCGACGTTTGGCTCAGATAGCCGGCCAGCCAATCTATGACTTCGTTGGGCGGCAGGGGGCGGTCGCAAACCGACAATTCCGACAGGGCGAATAACATCTCCTGCGCCTCCAGCTCTTCCAAACGATAACGGTCACCCTCCTTCGTATTGCGCATGCGTTCATAATCACCCTCGGGCAAATGACAGTTCACCAGTCTGTGATTCAGCAAGTCCTCCCGGTAACCGCCGGCGAATTCTAGGAAATTGACCATGTTGTGGGGAATATAATTTTCAGGCAAAGCAATAGGTGGAACTTATGGTGATAAACAAAAATCCGGAGACGGCCGCCGAAACGACTGTCTCCGGTCAAACTTGGCGTCGTGCTATTTTCCCACGGCTTAAGCCGCAGTATTGTAACCGATGCTTGGCTTAACTGCTGTGTTCGGAATGGTAACAGGTGTTTCCCAAGCTCCATGGACACCAAGCCCGACCTGTTCGGCAAAACAGATCGGGCCCGTGGCCCATAGGTTTTCTCAAGATTGCGCGACAAACGGCTCCGGAAGGACAGGCGGCCGTAATCAAACCAGTCGGCTAATCCACAAAAAGTCGATGGGACTGTTAGTATGCTTCGGCTGAACGCGTTGCCGCGCTTACACCTTGCACCTATCAACCTGATCGTCTTTCAGGGTCCTCATAGAGAAACGTTATCTTGAGGTCGGCTTCGCGCTTAATATGCTTTCAGCGCTTATCACGGCCGCACATAGCTACCGGGCGATGCGGCTGGCGCCACAACCCGTACACCAGAGGTGCGTTCACCCCGGTCCTCTCGTACTAGGGGCAACTTCTCTCACGTTTCTTATCGTCCACACCGGATAACGACCAAACTGTCTCACGACGTTCTGAACCCAGCTCGCGTACCACTTTAATCGGCGAACAGCCGAACCCTTGGGACCTTCTCCAGCCCCAGGATGTGATGAGCCGACATCGAGGTGCCAAACCACGCCGTCTATGTGAACTATTGGGCGTGATTAGCCTGTTATCCCCGGGGTAACTTTTATCCGTTTGCGCTGTCGATCCCACACTCATTAATTAACAAATGTCAATTCGTACAGCGGACCACTAACTCCTACTTTCGTACCTGATTGGCCTGTAAGCCTCACAGTCAAGCCGGCTTCTGCGTTTGCACTACCACTTCGATTTCCATCCGAAGCTAGCCGACCTTGGAACGCCTCCGCTACTCTTTAGGAGGCAACCGCCCCAGTTAAACTACCCGCCAGACACTGTCCCTGATCCTGAAGCTGGAGACTAGGAATAATCTCCAACTTGAGGACCAGGTGTGAGAACAAGACACATCCAAGGGTGGTATTTCACTGGCGACTCCGCCAAGACTAGCGTCTCGGTTTCCAAGTCTCCCACCTATGCTACACGTGAATGCATCCGGTTCAATATCAAGCTGTAGTAAAGCTCCACGGGGTCTTCTCGTCCTGGTGCGGACAGACGGCATCTTTACCGCCAATGCACTTTCACCGAGTCCTTTGCTGAGACAGTACCCATATCGTTACGCCATTCGTGCGGGTCGGAACTTACCCGACAAGGAATTTCGCTACCTTAGGACGGTTATAGTTACCGCCGCCGTTCACCGGGGCTTCAGTTCAGACCGTTAAGTCCTCCCCTTAACCTTCCGGCACCGGGCAGGCGTCAGCCCCTATACATCCACTTTCGTGTTAGCAGAGACCTGTGTTTTTGATAAACAGTCGTATGGGTTCTTTCGCTGCGGCCCCACGCGGCACGTTCTGGGAAGGAAGCTTTCGCCTCCCTCCCGGAGCGCACCGCACGGGGCAGTCCTTATCCCGAAGTTACGGACGCTGTATTGCCGAGTTCCTTAGCAAAGGTTCTCTCGTTTCACCTTGGTCTGCTCGACCCGAGCACCTTATCGGTCTGCGGTACGGGCGGACAGCAATTTGGCACAGGTAAACTTTTCTGGTCAACTTGGCTCACGCGGGTCCCGTCCGAACGGACAGTCCCATTCGCGCTTCAGCCGGATCGGTCCGAAAACCGGCCGGCCTAGACGCTTAGACAGACATACCATCAGCCTGCCCGCGCTACCAGGTTGCGCATTACCTGCAAGATTGCCGCCGGTTCAGGAATATTAACCTGATGTCCATCGCCTACGCTATTCGCCTCGGCTTAGGCCCGACTAACCCTGGGTTGATAACCATGGCCCAGGAAACCTCGCTCTTTCGGTGGGCGGGATTCTCACCCGCCTGATCTGTTACTCATTCCAGCATTCTCACTTCCCACCGCTCCACCGAACCTCACGATTCGGCTTCAACGCCGATAGGAACGCTCCTCTACCACTCCCAAACTTAAGTATGGAAATCCAAAGTTTCGGTAGCATGCTTGAGCCCCGTTACATTTTCCGCGCAAGATCTCTTGACGAGTGAGCTGTTACGCACTCTTTAAATGAATGGCTGCTTCTAAGCCAACATCCTCGCTGTTTATGAAATCTAACCTCGTTTCCCACTTAGCATGCATTTAGGGACCTTAACTGTTGGTCTGGGCTGTTTCCCTTTCGAGCATCGACCTTAGCGCCGATGTTCTAACTGCCATGATTACACCATTGGTATTCGTAGTTTATCAAGGAAGGGTACCCGCGAGGGCCCCGTTCCAAAACAGAGCTCTACCCCCAATGGCTACGACATGACGCTAGCCCTAAAGCTATTTCGAGGAGAACCAGCTATCTCCGGGTTCGGTTGGCTTTTCACCCCTATCCACAGGTCATCCAAACGCTGTACGTACTGGTGCGGCCCTCCACGCAGTTTCACCTGCGCTTCAGCCTGCCCATGGATAGCTCACCCGGTTTCGGGTCTACCGCACGCAACTAAATCGGCCGTTTAAGCCTCGCTTTCACTGCGCCTCCGCCTCAATTGGCTTAAGCTCGCTGTCGTACGGTAACTCGCTGGATCGTTCTGCAAAAAGCACGCCGTCACCCCGAAGGGCTCCGACTCCTTGTACGCACACAGTTTCAGGTCTATTTCACTCCCCTGCCAGGGGTTCTTTTCACCTTTCCCTCACGGTACTTGTCCACTATCGATCGCAAAATATATTTAGCCTTGGAAGGTGGTCCTCCCGGATTCAGACAGGGTTTCTCGTGCCCCGCCCTACTCAAGAATACAAATAATAAAGTTTGAAACCCTTCACATACGAGACTATCACTCTCTGTGGTCCGTCTTTCCAAACGGTTCTGCTCGGGCTTCAAATTTCTGACTTTATGACGACTCTGACAGCAGTCGTCTTGCAAATCCAGTAGCAAACGTCGCCGTTCGCTGCCTGATCTGAACATTTGTACCTTACAACCCCTTGCAAAGGCATTGGCCTGTCAACCGTATTCGCCCCTCTCCCCGCCGATTGAAAATCCGCGGATTGACAGGCAAAAACCTTCAAGGTTTGGGCTGTTCCGATTTCGCTCGCCACTACTTTCGGAATCATTGGTTATTTTCTTTTCCTCTCCCTACTAAGATGTTTCAGTTCGGGAGCTTACCTTCTCATGCCCTATGTGTTCAGGCATGGATAACCGGGCATTACCCCGGCTGGGTTTCCCCATTCGGACATCTTCGGTTCAAAGCTTGCTTGCCAGCTCCCCGAAGCTTATCGCAGACTGCCGCGTCCTTCGTCGGTATTTTGCGTCAAGGCATCCTCTATGTGCGCTTGAGTAACTTTTTGTGAATTAAGTGCCAATTGGTTTGATTCCGGCAACCTGCCGCAACCAAAGCCGTTTGTCACACAATCTTCTCCAAACTGTTAAGTTGCTTAAACTTTAAGTGCTCCGCCATGATTTGAACCCGCTCCGACAGGGCGCGCGTTCGGGGAGTTTAAAGCTTAAATGGCAAATCTATCCGGGCAAGAATAAATTATTCTTTAAGCCTTAAACAACCTACTCGTTCATAGTGGCACCATACTAGCAGACTGGCCCGGGCGTTGTCAAAGGGTTTGTGCCCCGCTCACCCGTCCGCCAAATCCCTCAGCAGCCGGCGGTTGCGGTTAACCGTTCTAGTCAGACCGCCCAAGCAATAGAGCAGGATGACTCCGCAGATGGCCAGCGAGCTCAGCAGCCTTGATTCCCGGCCGGTGACGGCGATCAGGAACAGACCGGCCGTCAGGCTGCCGCTGGCGACGGTGGCCGGCGCGTAGACACTAGGGTTTTTCAGCAGCCGCCGGGTCAGACGAATCGTTTCCTCTTTACTGAAACTGTCCCGCTCCGCAGCTTCCAGAGCCCGGTTGACGGCGGTTCGCAGGCTGCGGCTGTTGGTCAGGAAGTTGTCCAGTTTTTCACCCTCTAGCAGAGGCGCGCAGCAGAATAGGGTTTTACCGACCAGCTCGATGTCATACTCCTTTAAGAAAAGCAGGGCTTGCTTGACTTCGGGCGTCAGCAAACTGGAGACACCGGACTGACGACCGGCCGTGGTCCGGACAGCGAAGAAATAATTGAATCGGCCGGATACGAACAGACTCCGGCCGTTGGCGTAGACGCGCCTGAAGTTGCGCTTGCCGGCAGTTTTGGAATCGAAAACAAAGTGCGGGACCGGCCGGGACAGTCCGGCTTCAAAAACGGTGCGGAACGATTGCTTGGACTTGTAGCTGACGCCGAATTGGCGGCTGTAGGTGTCGCACAGCACGTCATAGGCCTGCCAGCCCTCGCCGACCGACAACTGGCGGGTGCGCATGTCAATGCTGTGAAAACGGCTGCCGGAAGGCGCGTGCAGTTCGTCATGGGCAGCTGAGATATCGATCGCGTTGCCGTTGCCGGACCGGTAACGGCGCTCGGCCAGAGTCCGGCCGACGTGAACGGACTGGACTATCTTCCTGGCGGCGTAAACAATTGCGGCGTCGATTAGGATAATCAGGGGCAGGATCAGCCACGGTGATAACAGTCGGCCGAAAACGGCCGCCGCAATCAGCACCGCGATTAAGGCAGCCAGCAGGTAGGCGGCATCGAAGAATAAAGCCGGCACGTATTTGCGCCCATAAACGTTTTCAAGTCCAAAGAATCTGCTGAAGAACATCTAGCCCGCCCTAAAAGGTTACAATTCAAATGTTAGCACACGCGCGGATGTTGTATACTCTACTATAATCACGAATCCATGAACCTGTAATATGCTCCGTCACGCCGCCCTACGTTACCTGTTGTACCTGCTGATCATAGCCGCCTGCGTCTTGGTCGGCTGGTCGATTTTCGGTTTCCTAGGCATTATAGTCGGTTTCTTCTTGTCCTTCGCACTCCTTTTTCTGGTGCGCGGCCGACTCAAGTAACCCCCAAAACCGCGTTCAACCGATTAATCTTTCCAGTCAGGTTGCTGCGTTTCTTCTCCAGCCTGCTTTTGGCCGATCTGGCTTGCTTAAGGCCTTTGATTCTGCCTTCATGGTAGCCGTCTATAACACCGACGCAGCCCTCGTTGAAGAAAACGGAGCCGTGCTCCCATTCAACCTCTTCAAGCTGGGCTTCAGCGTCAGCCAACTTAACTAACAGCTTCCGTCTGGTGTCTTCTAATCTGGCCGCCCGAGACTCCGGCCGGTTTGATACAGCCGCGACCGCCTCAACAACAGGCGGTTGATTATCATCGGGCGTGCTTTTCAATCTGTCTCCGACGCACTCGATTTTCTGTGCGGACTCTTGTATCTTGTCACTTAGTCGATTGACCGTCTCCTCATGCGAAGAATAGCCGCTGGCACCACAATGGTAAACCCCTGCCGCAAAACTGAAATAAGCAAGCTCTTCCCTCAGGACAAGTAAAACTCCCTCTAAGTACTGGCTTGACTCAAAACCGTGAGCCTCTCCCATGCTTTTGACTTCATGCCATAGCTGGTTAATCCTAAATTGGCCGGCCTTAAAGTTATGCTGGCTATTGCTGATGTACCCCTCAACCGCCGTAGGCAGTTCCGGTTCCGTTCGTAAGTTTTCCATTCCGCTTTTCATTCTGTAACTGAAACAATTCTCTCGCAAATGCCGAAAAGATTTCCGGCAAATACCATGATTGGCTTGTTAAACTTTGCATATATTATAATATATTGCCTAATTTTGCAAATAAAAGTGGTTCTACTGGGACACCCCTATCGCGCTTACCTGCCCTTGGCCACCACTGAACCCGCCTTGTCTTTCAGCCGCGACAGGAAGAGTCTCAGTCTTTTCCTGAAGCTGGGTCGCTGGTCGCTTCTAACCGCGACCGCCAGCAGCGCCCGCGCCCGCGTAAAGCCGACATAATTGAGCAAGCTCTTGCCCGCGCCGATATTCTCGATGTCGGTCAGGATGACAATCTTATTTTCCAAACCCTTGTAAGCGTGGATCGTGGCGTAGCCGATCGACTTTATGCCGCTGGCTGCCACCGACATATTGCTGGGGCTTATCTGGTGCATGTCGAAAAGCGGCTGAAGACTTGTGCCGGTCAGCGAGGCCGCGGCCGTCCGCGGCGAAAGGACGGTGATTTCCTCAGCTGAAAAACCCGCCTTGAGCAAGTCTTTGATGAAACCTGACACCTTGCGTAGCTGATCCTCGCGATCCTTGTACCACAAATATTTGACCGAGGCTCCGCCTTGCTTCTTGACGCCATCAATGTCGATGCCGGTCACAAGTTCGGTTGCTCTGGCGATGTTGGGAGTGTTGCGGCAATTGATTGACAGGTTCAAAACGGTCGCCTTGCTTTTAAGCGGTTCGAGAACGGCACTGGCTTCCGCGCCGTTTGAATAAATGTTTTGATTCCTGTTGTCCAGGCAAATCATCCACTGGCCGTTGTCAAGACCCCCGACTACCACCTGATCCAAGACCTCCAAGTATTTTGGAGTCAGGATGTCTTGGGCTTCATCTATAATCAAGTAGTCGAACTTGGTCGGCGGACGGGTCTTGGCAGCAGCTAAAAATTTGTTCGGAAATTTTTCCGTAAATAGCTCGCGCTTGTCTGCTACCGTGTCAATTTGTTCATCCGACATGTCTATGTGATCGCGCATGAAGTGGTGCAGGGTTTCAACTATGTAATCACCGGCGCCGACATTATGGCGCAGCAAGCCCCTCAAATAAGCCGCCAGCAGCTTGTTATAACAAAGCAACAGCACGCTCCGGCCCTGAGCCAAGTGCCTCTTCAGCATTTCAACCGCCAGCATCGTCTTGCCGGTACCGGCCGCCCCGAACAGCAGAATCCTGGAGTTTTGGCCGGCGGCATCCAGCACTCTAACCTGTTCGGTCGTTAGGCGGGCAATTTCTTGCTCCGACTCCGATAGCTGATCGGATAGAGTCATGACTGCTTCGAAATCCCCCCTGAGATAGCCGACCAGCTCTTTGATCTGGCGCTGGCTCAATTTGCGCTGGCCCTTGCCCCGGGAGCGCCAGTACCCAGACAGTCTTTTGACGTATGAGCTGATGGGTTGCTTGAGGTCGGATTTGTCGCAGACGATAGCCGGATCCCATTCCGGGCTGCCGACCTTGAACTCGGCGCCGGTGAAAACAACCCCGTAGCCGAAGGCATGCTTGTCCGCCCGCCAGCCCAAATTCTTGACCAGATCATTCGTTAAGGAGTAAAGAGCGGATTTAGCCTGATCGAAAGGCGATTCCTGCTTGCGGTACTGCCTTGAACCGTCTTGGACCAGCCAGGCACCGTTCTTTCTTTCAACCTTGCCGCCTTTGACCTCCAAGACAAACAGGCCGTCCGGGCCAATTAGCAAAAAGTCAATTTCGCCCTCGCGCTTGGAAACATGACGGCTGACGCCCAAGGAATGAAGGCAGAACCAATTGTCTAAGCCCTTGCAGTTTTGGAAAACCTTAAACAACCGCCTCTCCGAGCCGTTAACAGAATCGTTGATATAGTCTGGAATCAGCTTCATTAATCCGCCTTCCCGGCCAGCCAGAACCGGAGCTAAATTGCCTTTTCATATATACTCTAAATTAGGCAGACGGCTTGATAAATAGTGCATATTACAACGCTTGACCAGCTGCCATCAGACGATTTACCGGAACGAAAATGCAGGATAAAAACAACCAGATTATCGCCGGCTACTTGAGCGGGCTGACAGACGGCCAGCGACGGGTAGTTGAAGAGTTGCACGGGTTAATACGCGGCTGGCAGCCGAGCCTCGAGGTCAGAATCTGGCATTCCATGGGCTTTGACATCATCGGTTACGGCAAAGTATCCTACTCGCGACCCGGCAAACCCCTGTCCAGCTGGTTCATTATCGGCCTAGCCGCCCATAAGACTTACTTCAGCTTGTACGTCTGGGGCGTCGTTGACGGCCGGTACTTAACGGAGATCTACGCCGACCGTCTCGGCGGCATGAAAAGCGGCAAAAGTTGTTTAAATTTCAAAGGTTTGGCGGAGCTGGATTTGCCGCTGCTGCAAGAAGTTATCCAGCGAGCGGTCGAGATTAACTCCAGCCCTAAACCGCCCCGAAAGCCTTAAATACAACGGCTGCCGAAGTGTATAATCCAAGGCGTAATGTGTGGCATAGTCGCCTCCTTAGGTTCACGACCGGCTTCGCCCTTTATCATCCAAGGCCTCAAGGCTTTGGAGTACAGGGGTTACGACTCGGCGGGCTTGGCCGTTATGGGGGCCAAGGGCGTCAAATGCATTAAGGCGGTTGGCCAAGTCAGCCGGCTGGAAAGAAAAGTTAAGTTTAAGCGGCCGGCCGGCAAGCTCGGTATCGGCCATACCAGATGGGCGACCCACGGCCGGGTCTTGGTTAAAAACGCCCACCCCCACTGCGACGACAAAGGCCAGTTCTTCGTCGTCCACAACGGCATTATCGAAAATTTCGCCATCCTGAAAGAATTTTTAATCAAGAAGGGTCATAAATTCAGCTCCGACACCGACAGCGAGGTAGTCGCCCAGCTGCTGGCTTATAACTTCAAACAGGTGGGCGATGTCCGTCAGGCTATCTTCCTGACCCTGCGCAGCCTGAAGGGCGCCTACGCCTTGGCTATCATCAGCGAAAAAGAACCCGGCAAGCTCTGGGGTGCCAAATTGTCCGGGCCGCTGGTTTTAGGTATCGGCGAACAGCAATTTTACTTGGCATCAGACCCGATGGCGCTGGCTAATTTCAGCCGACGGATGATAGTTCTGGAAGACAATGAAGTCGTCGAAATAACGACTGAGGGCTACACTATTTCCAATCTGGAAAGCGAGAAAACCGTCAAACGGCCGGCCGCTTTAGTTGATCTCGCTGACAAAGAAGCGGGTCTGGGCGGCTATTCGGATTACATGAGCAAGGAAATAGCCGAGAGCCCTAGGGTCGTTGAAGACGTCACCAGGGGACGGCTGAACTCTGAGACCGGCATTGTCAAACTGGGCGGCCTAGACACTGTTGCCAGCCAGCTGGAACATATCGACCGCATCCTGATTATCGCCTGCGGGACTTCCTACTTCGCCGGCATGGTCGGCGAGTACCTGTTTGAAGAAATCAGCCAGATACCCGTGGAAGTTCAACTGGCCAGCGAGTTTCGCTACCGCAACGAACCCCTGTCCAGAAGTACGGCCGTGATAGTCATCTCCCAATCTGGCGAAACGGCCGACACGATCGCGGCGCTGCAGAAGATCAGCGACAGCGGCATCCTGAAACTGGGCGTGGTCAACGTTGTCGGCTCCACCCTGTCGCGCTTAACGGATGCCGGGGTTTATTGTCAGGCCGGACTTGAAAAATCGGTAGCGTCGACTAAAAGTTTTATCGCCCAAGTAACCGTGCTGGTCATGATGGCCCTCTACCTCAACAACCACTCCCCTCTCTACAATGAGCTGCTGCGCGGCTTGACCGACCTGCCGGAACAGATGCGCGGTTTCTTGAAAAGCAACTCGGTTGCCAAAATAGCCAAGAAATACGCCAAGTACAACAACTTCCTTTTCTTGGGCAGGCGCTACGCTTACCCGGTCGCCCTAGAGGGCGCCCTGAAGCTGAAGGAAATAAGCTACATCCACGCCGAGGGTTTGGCCGGGGGCGAAATCAAACACGGTTCTTTGGCTCTGGTTGATAAGAATTGCCCCTGTTTTGCTACCGCCCTGAGCAACGGCATCGATGACAAGACGGTCAACAGCTTGGCTGAAATCAAGGCCAGGAAGGGCAAGATCGTAGCCGTGGTCGACGATCCCAAGAGCGAAGCCGCCAAGCTGACGGACGATTTAATCGTGGTTCCCAAAGTACCCGAAGCCCTTCAGCCTTTGGTCGCCGGTCTGGCTTGCCATCTCTTCGCCTACCACGTAGCCAAAACCCTGAAAAGGCCGATCGACAAACCCCGCAACTTGGCCAAATCCGTCACTGTTGAGTAAATATTTTTATAGCCCCGTGAGCCGAGGTTGCCGGACGGAGCCTGGTTGATCAAATATACTGTTTGTGAGACACTTCCCCATCTGTTATAATCTGAATATGGAAAGCCTGTGCCCCGGCGACAGATTCGCTGATCCGGCAGAATTAGCCTTAACGAAAGTGGACATAACGGCCGGCAAACACAACTTGGCCGGAACCGCGGCGGAAGAGCAGGCTTTAGCTGAATTGAGCATCGCGAGTGAAAACCTGGGTTTCAATGACAAGCGCTATTTCGTAGAAGCTAGAAGATCCTTGTTCCTGCCGACTGAATTCGAGCCGGATGACGAATTGAAGATTGTAGATTTCAGGGACGGGTTGACTTTTTCCGGAGTGTTGGCAGATTACGCCATCATAGGGCTGGGTCGGCTGGAAAGCTTCGCCGAGCCAATCAGATCCCTGTGTCTGGTATTCTGCCCTTTCTTCTATCTGTTCGACTTCAGGGAAGTAGGTAAAGAAGATAAATTTGCTTTGTACACGCCAGCCTATGCCGTGGTAGACATAACGGAAGAACGCTAAATCGGAACCGGCGCGGAAAGCTGCCCGTCAGGACGCTAAGTGAACTTAGGCCACCGTTTCAAAAAATTAAAAGCTAATCTCTGGTGGGGCTGGGAGGACTTGAACCACCGACCTCGTCATTATCAGTGACGCGCTCTAACCAGCTGAGCTACAGCCCCGTGCTATAAATTAAAAACGGGCTTGGTGGAGCTGAAGAGATTCGAACTCTTGACCCCCTGCTTGCAAAGCAGGTGCTCTAGCCAGCTGAGCTACAGCCCCACACGGATAGATTATAGCAAAATTCGAATTATACGCGCATCCCTTACCGGCAACCATCAGCAGGGACACCTGAGAAACCTAAGCCGGTAATCGCCGACGACACCCATAAGCCAGAATATGCACGCCGGGAAACTATGGCTCAGTGCAGGTAATTTACTTCTTGTGATTCTTCTAATTCTTCCAGTAGGTCTGGATTGGAAAGCACAAAGGCAACCGAGCCAAGGTACAGGATGCCGGCGATTGCTGCCACGATCACGCCGGACAGAGCCAAGCCTTTTTTCTGGGCGCCCTTGTTGGCATTTGACAGACCGACGATTGACAGCACAATTCCGACCAGCCACAAAATAGTCGTGATGACCGGGATCCAGACCAAGACCACGCTGACCATAACCAAGACGAAACCGGCTACGGCTACGCCGTTGCTGGCTCCCTCCTGTCCGATGTTCATGTTATTCTGATACCCTGTCGGCGGACGATCCATCTGTGGCGGCTGATTGACCGGAGGCACCTGATTCTGACCAGGCTGATTTTGATTGGGTGGCATGATAAAACCTCAACTAAGTTGCTTTGTCCGCATTATAGCATAAGTCCACCGGTGCGGCTTGGCGCGATTAAACTCGCTGCCTGCCGATGACAGCCCAAGCATCCATCCCCAAAGCGGCTCAATTAATCCTGATAACCCATGTAGACCCGCTGATCCAAAACCGTTCCGCTGTCCTTCAGCAGGGTCGGCCGTAACTCATCCGGACCGATTTCCAGTTCGGAAAACCCCACTTTTTTGTAGGTTCTGAACGCGGGGTCGTTGCTCTGCCACGTCTCAAGACCCACCCCCTCCATCGTGAACAACGTTTTGGTAGCCGAAACCACCGCTTGGACGTAGTGCTTGAACAATCCTTGGTTCAAGGCTATATCGCCCAATCTGTAGGCGGACGTAATCGGATAGGCCTCGAATCTGGGCGATTCCTCATAGCCCGTCCAGCCATAACCCGCCAAGCGGGTCGGCGATGATTCGCCGCTAAGCCTTTGCAGCAGCAGGAATACCGCCCGCCCGCCGGCTTTCCGCAACCACTTTTCAGTTGACTCAAGGGACGCAAAACGCCTGTCAGTGGCGTCCCCCGGACAATATTCGACGATATGTTCCTGCCGTGCCATAACTGTTATAGCGTCAGCGTGATACTCGTTCAAGCCGACCGCAAGTTCATAGCCGCGACTGCCGAGTTCTCTCAGAGCGGCATTGCCCCGAACGCCTAAGCCGCCCGACAGACTTTCAGGTTCTTCTACCAGACGATTAGGAAAAGATTCCACGAGATTCTTTGCAAGTGGCGACTAATTGTCAGCCCCGTCCTCTGCCGGTTGCAGTTGCCAAGTGCCGCAACCCTCCAGGTGCGGGGAGAAGGAGGCAATGGACTCGCCGATCGTCACCGTTACCGTGCTGCCGGGCAAAGCTTGGAACTGAGAGTCATCGTTCAGCCAGCCGGCGTTATCATCGTCTGCAGTGGCGTAAGTTAGCCTGCAGACGGACAAAGAGGTATGATCACCATCAGCTATGTCGATGACAACTTCGTTATCGTCTTCGTCGGTCGGCGGCACTACCTTGTAGCTAATTCCGGGCGCTAGCTCAACCTCTCTGGTCTCAAACAGAGCTGACGCGTCTTGAACCGGAGATAGGTGACCTAGGCTGACCGTGGTCATTACGTAAGTACCAGGAGCTATATCTTCCCCAATCCGGTAATAACCGTTACCGAATGACGTCAGGAGTTCGTCGCGCTCTGGGAGAGGCGGAATTTCATATGAGTAAGTCTTGCGCAGAGCCGCTTCCACTCTGGATTTGGCCGCTGCCATCTTTTCAGTGTCTGCCGGACCCGCTACGGGCGGCTGCATGTCAGAATAATCCACGCCCAGACCTTCGTACGAATTGTAAACGTAGATCTTGGCGACATACGTCGACCTCAATGGGTTAGGCTCAAATTCACCCAGCAGCGGCGCAACGGCGTGGTCGAAGAACGCGTCGAGCTGTTCGTCGCTGACTTCAGAGTCAACGGACACGTACACGGATATCGGCACGTTGGAGTTAGGCGGGTTTGCGACATGGCCCACACCCTGCAGGCCCAGATGCTCGTACTCAAAGTCGGCTTCAACAGCTTGATTTTCCCCGTTTTCACCTGTCCCGGTATTGCCGTTATTATCCGTATCGGTGTCGCTACCCCTGTTGAGAAGTATCGTTCCGATGATGCCGATCAAGAGAACGGCCACGACGATGCCGATATCAGCCCCGTCTTACTATTCTTTTCTGATGTCATACGCCTTACCTTGCCCTTTCAGCGCTTTTAAAATTATAAAGATGTAAAAATCGCACTTATTATAACACAAGCGTCGTTCATTTTGGAGAACGGCGATAACGAAACCCACGACATGGTCGTGTTGCCGGTTCGAAAACTTGGTTGCGCAATGCCGTCTTTTAAACTGTCCGTTTGCGAGACAGTTAATTGCTCGAGGTCTGTTTGGGATAACCGAACGGCTAGCAATTCAACCGTTTGGTCCAGATCTATCTATCTGAAAACGCGCTTAATTAAAAATGTGCTCAAAAATAAAAACATTCTTGTCCCGCTCCCCCAAGAGCGGCAGGTGCGGCGCATTTCCGACTAGTCTTCTCCCTAGAAAGGAGGTAATCCATCCGCAGCTTCCGCTACGGATACCTTGTTACGACTTAACCCCAGTTACCAAATTCACCTTAGGGCGTCCTTGATGGACGCACTTCGGGTGCCCCTGACTTCCGTGGCTTGACGGGCGGTGTGTACAAGACCCGGGAACTTATTCACGGTAATGTGCTGACTTACCGTTACTAGCGATTCCGGCTTCATGCAGGCGAGTTTCAGCCTGCAATCCGAACTGGGACCGGCTTTGATGAGATTTGCTTGCCCTCGCGGGTTCGCTGCCCTTTGTACCGGCCATTGTAGCGTGTTTGTAGCCCAGGGTGTAAGGGAAATAATGACCTGACATCGTCCCCTCCTTCCTCCCTGTTGCCAGGGCAGTCTATCTAGAGAAATATAACTAAATATAGGGGTTGCGCTCGTTGCGGGACTTAACCCAACATCTCACGACACGAGCTGACGACGGCCATGCATCACCTGTCACTACGGCCCGGAGGCACATTTTGGTTTCCCAAAACTTGGTAGGATGTCAAACCCTGGTAAGGTTCTTCGCTTACCATCGAATTAAACAACACGCTCCACCGCTTGTGCGGGTCCCCGTCAATTCCTTTATGTTTTAAGCTTGCGCTCGTACTCCACAGGCGGGATGCTTAATGCGTTAGCTGCGCTACACAAGGGATAGAACCTCATACAGCTAGCATCCATCGTTTACGGCGTGGACTACCGGGGTATCTAATCCCGTTCGCTCCCCACGCTTTCGTGCCTTAGCGTCAGTAATAGGCCAGTCACCTGCCTACGCCATCGGTGTTCCTTCTAATATCTACGGATTTCACTCCTCCACTAGAAATTCCGGCGACCTCTCCTATACTCTAGTCGTTCAGTTCAACCCACAATTGTATGGTTGAGCCACACGCTTTCATGGATTGCTTAAACGACCGCCTACGCAACTCTTTACGCCCAGTAAATCCGGATAACGCTCGGGCCCTACGTATGACCGCTGCTGCTGGCACGTAGTTAGCAGGCCCTTATTCGTGAATTACTGTCATATTCCTCGTTCACAAAAGCAGTTTACAATCCGAAGACCTTCGTCCTGCACGCGGCGTTGCTCCGTCAGGCTTTCGCCCATTGCGGAAAATTCCTTACTGCTGCCTCCCGTAGGAGTCTGGGCCGTGTCTCAGTCCCAGTGTGGCTGATCATCCTCTCAAACCAGCTACGGATCGTCGCCTTGGTAAGCCGTTACCTCACCAACAAGCTAATCCGACGCAGGCTGCTCCCAAAGCGCCCGAAGGCTTTAATCCTTAGACCACATGCGGTATTAGCCATCCTTTCGGATGGTTATCCCTCACTTTGGGGTACATTCCTACGCGTTACTCACCCGTCCGCCGCTCGACACCCGAAGTGTTTCCGCGCGACTTGCATGTATTAGGCACGCCGCCAGCGTTCATCCTGAGCCAGGATCAAACTCTCAAAAAGAATTACAAACGTTGACATTGCACAACCAAACTTTCAAAGTGCGACAAAAACTGCCTACAAGTATAAGTCAATGACTTAAGTAATGCAAAGATAACCCGGCCGGGCAATGATTAAGAGGTTTCACCACAATATAATTCAGGTGATGCAGGGGGCGGTTTGTTCCTTTGTTAATGGCAACAGAACCCGCCTCGACGGCCGTAACGCCGGCACCCCGCTTGTTCTTCAACGCTGTTCAGTGCTCCAGCGAAGGTAAGTCTTCTTCCAGGCAAGACACCTTAATGGCTGTCTGTTTAATCGCACTATTCAACGCCACGGAGGCATCGTCCATGCGATCGGGCGCCAACCGACAGGTGACAACCGCCAGCAACTCTTCAGCCTTGCCGACCGCGCCGGCAGCACTGTCGCTCAGGAACTGCTTGATAGGATTGGCAATCTCCAGATACCGCTGCAGAAACACTCTGATATTCTCAAGATCGCCTTCTTCGACACTGTCGTTGAAAGCTAGATATTCAAGCTTCTGCAGATCGGGGCGCTCTATGTCGTTGAGCATCTTGGCCAGATCGAACTGATTGTTGAAACGTTCACCCAGATAGCCGGAACAAATCGAGGCTGCCTCGCCGCCATTCCTGTTGGGGCTCTCTTTCATCCGATTTATCCTCCTCTTTGTCTCCTAAGCGCTTACCCCTCTTAAGGAAAACGCAATTTGTTGTTATTAATTCTACAGTGCTGTCATGATTAGGCAAGGGAAAGCTGGCTCTCCATCTGAGCAAGGTTAAGTCGTGCTGTTGATATAACAACTATGCGGTAATTTATAATTCAGACAAGATGACTCGCCGAACGTTCAACCGGCAACAACATGCCGATCATCAACCCGCCCTCCTTCCCGGGTTTGATTATTTTTGGCAATACGCGGCCGAAAGGCAGCGGGTTTACCACCTGCAACTAACGGGCCGCAAACCCCTCTTCACCGACAATCCCGTTATTAGCACCTACAGATTTACCAATGTCTACCGGGCGGCTGACAGGGTAAGCCAGCACCTGATCAACCGCGTGCAATATGATGACAACTGGGACTGGCCGGATACCTTCGCGCGAACCATGGTGTTTAAGCTCTTTAATAGGATCGACACCTGGCGATATCTGGTTGAGCAGCTCGGGCAGCCGCGGTTGGCGGACTTGGCCGAGCAGCGGATAGACAAAGCTCTGGCATCGATAGCCGGCGCCAGACCGCTGTATAATCCGGCTTACGTAATGCCGCCGCCCAGACAAATGGAGGGACCGAAATTCAAACGCCACTTGGACCTGCTCAGGCTGATGATTCGCGACAAAGCTCCGCAGCTTATCAAAGGAGCCAAAACAATGGAAGAGGCCTTCAATATCTTGCGCGCCTACCCTTCCGTCGGTGATTTCCTAGCCTACCAATTCATTATTGACCTTAACTACTCCCGCCACCTGCAATTCTCGGAAAATGAATTCGTGGTCGCCGGACCCGGATCCTTGCGAGGCTTGCGAAAATGCTTCGGCCGGGCAACAAAAGCGAACGCCGCCGACCTCATCCGTTGGACGGCCGAACGTCAGGAGAAAGAATTCGCCTCAAGGGAGCTGCCATGGCGCGACTTACGAGGCCGGCCGATGCAGCTGATCGACGTGCAAAACGTTTTCTGCGAAGTTGACAAATACACCCGGCTGGCGGCGCCCCGGCTCAGCCGGCTGGCTCCGGGCAAGCGGCCGAAACAGTATTACCGACCGGCTGGAGAGCGTTTGACAGCCGAATTCCCGCCGAAGTGGCGCTTGTCCGAGCCGCCGGTCAACCCTGTTTTATCCTGAGACCGAGTATCAGCGGCGCAAAACAAGCCGTGACTATGCAAGCAATCTGGAGTACCTCCAATTGGTGAGCGCTGAAGATAAGCAAGCTGACGATAAGCAATGCCAGCAACAACCCGTGCACGACTGTCTGGCAATACGAATACATCTGGAAGAAAGCCAAACGGTCGGCTTTTTCTCTCGCCTGCTCGAAATACCACTCATAAGCGACTATATTGTGGGACGACTGCTGCCACAGCAGGTTGTGCGCGGCAGCCGACGGCACGCCGGTGACAAAAAACCTCAAGCCGCCGAACAACATCTCGCTCCAAGTACCGGCATGCAAAATTCCCCGGTACCTGCCCTTGTCAATCAGCCGGCCGGTCAGCAGAGAGATGGCGATCGCCAGCACCGATGAGACGGCCGCTATTATCCCCAGGCCGCCGTAAGCTTCATCCACGAAGACGGCCGCGGCCAGATAAAGCAGCCAGAGCGGCAGAATGATGTTGGGAATCAGAAAAGAAATCATGCACGCCATCAAGCCGCGCTTGGGAATACGCTTGAACAGCTGCCTGGTTTTACCGGGGCTCATGATTTCTCCCAGCCGCAAGTCGGAAAAAACAAGCTGCTGGCGCTTAATCAACAACAGGGGCGTCACGGAAAGCAACAGCAAAACGGCCGCGGCCGCCAAGCTGAGTTTGAATCCGAAAAACTGAGCCAACAGGCCGCCGGCCAAAGGGGCCAGGAAACTGGCCGCGGCCGTTACTATCCAAGCCAGAGAAATCAGCCTGCCCGACCGCCGTTCGTCTTGGAGATCTGTGAAATAGATATCCCAAACCAAGTAATAAATCCAAAAACTGGCCGCATCCAGCATCACGGTCAGAGCCAGAAGCCCGTAACCGAAAATCGAGGGAGCCCCGAGGCTGAAGAGCGCGACGGTAAAACCGATCTTCAGGATGCTGCTGACTATGATAACTTTTTGAATACTGAATTTAAGAACCCCAGCTGTACCCAAGTATTGGCAGGCCGGTCGCAACAGGATGAAAGCCAGAAAATAGCCGGCGATCACCGGCAAGGAGTAGCCGAGCTGGTACAGATGAAAAAGCACGAAAAGAGAGAGCATCTGGGCACCCAGATCGTGCAACAGGCTGGCGAGATAAAATTTTTTGATCGGGTCGGCGGACCGACTGTTTTTTAAATGCCGATGGAAGAGGTGATGGTGGCGACGAAACATGACTGGCGTAGATGAAAAGACCGGCCGGAGTTAGCCTAGCAACCAGTATATCAGCCAGCCCCAACCCAAGCCTAAAACCGCGCCGGCAAATACCTGATAAGGAGAATGCCCCAAGGCTAGGTGCAAGGCTGTCCGCTGATCACCGAGCTTCAACTTGTCGGCAATCCGGCGGATTATCTGGGTATTCTCACCCGTCGCCCGGCGAACGCCGACAGCATCGTAGACAACTACGCCCCAGAGAGTCAGTGCAACCCCGAAAACAGGCGAAGCCGGCCCCTCGCTCATGGCTATTACCACCGCCATGGACGTAACTAAAGCCACGTGGGCGCTAGGCATACCTCCTGAAGTAACCAAGTCCTGCCAAGACAAGCCGTCCTGTCTTAAGGAGATGGCAATCTTGACCGCCTGCGCGGCCAACCAAGCCCCGGCGGCAGTTATGACATATAAGAAATCATTCAGCATCAGCTGTCGGCTTATCGTCCTCCGGCTGCACCTCGACGCCTTCCATTCTCAACTGCTCGTCGCTGTCATCGATGACTACCAAGGCGGCTACTTTATCGCTGGCGTCCAGTCGCATCAGGCGGACTCCCTGAGTTGCCCGGGTGAGCTTGGGGATTCTTTTCAAATCAACCCTGATAGCCTTGCCTTTGTCCGAGATAGCAACTATTTCCTTGGCTTCCGGGCCGACGCTGCGCACGGCAATCAACTCGCCCGTTTTGTCGTTGATGGTCGCCGATTTGACACCGACCCCGCCCCGTTTGTGAGGCGTGAACTGATCCATGGCCGTCCGCTTGCCGTAGCCGTTGCTGCTGAGAACGACGACCAAAGCTTCGGGGTCAACCAGATCCATGCCGACCACTTTGTCGCCGGCCCGCAACCTGATGCCGCGCACTCCTCTGGCCGCCCGGCCCATGGCTCGGACATCCTTTTCCGAGAAACGGTTGGCTTGACCCTGAGCGGTTGAAATAACAATTTCGTCATCGCCGGAGCTCAGACGGACCCACTTGAGTTCGTCACCCGTATCCAGATTGATGTTAATCAGGCCGTTCTGGCGCAGGTTCTGGTAATGGCTGAGAGCGGTTTTCTTAACGACCCCATTCTTGGTACACATGAACAGGTGATGGTCATTTTTCTTCAAATCTTCCTTGCGCAGTTTGAGCATGGAGCTGATATTCTCGTCGCTGCGCAGGGACAGGAGGTTGGCGATATTCACCCCCCGGGCGTCAATTCTGGCTGCTGGCACCTCGTAGCATTTCAGCTTGAAGACCCGGCCGGTATTGGTGAAAAAGAGCAGCTCGTCGTGGGTGTTGGCAAACAGCATCTGCTCTACCAGATCTTCTTCTCTGGTCGACATTCCCCGCCGACCCTTGCCGCCGCGTCCCTGCTGCTTATATTCGCTGGCCAAGGAACGCTTGATGTAGTTGATAGTCGTCAGCGTTACCAAAACCTGCTCGTTGGGGATCAGATCCTCGTCGCTGAATTTGTCCAAATCTCTCAGGATGATTTGACTCCTCCTTTTGTCGGTGAACTTCTCCCGAACCTCCAGCAACTCGTCTTTGACAACCCCCAAGATCTTCTCCTCCGAAGCCAGCAGGCTTTCCAGTTGGCTGATTAATTTGTTCAACTCCGCCAACTCGTCCAAAATCTTTTGCCGCTCCAAGCCGGCCAAGCTGCGCAGCTGCATCGCCAAAATGGCGCTGGCTTGGATATCAGACAGCTTGAACTGCTTGATCAGCGACGATCTGGCCGCCTCAACCGTCTTCGCCCCGCGGATAATTTCAATAATCTGGTCGATGTGATCCAAAGCCAGCGACAGGCCTTCCAGGATGTGGGCCCTGGCCTGGGCTTTTTTCAGCTCGTATTCGGTCCGCCGGCGGACGACCGATTGACGGTGTTTGACGTGTTCCTTAATGATGTCTATCAACCCCAGCACCCGCGGCTGGATGCCGTCAACTAGAGCCAGCATGTTGTAATGGAAAGCCGTTTGCAAAGGCGTATGCTTGTAGAGTTGGTTGAGAATCTTTTTAGGATAGGCGTCTTTCTTCAAATCAACGACGATTCTGACTTTTTCCCGGGCGCTCTCGTTACGGATATCGGCAATGGCCGTCACCTTCTTTTCCCTGACCAAATCGGCCATTTTGTCGATCATGTTAGTGATATTGATGCCGTAGGGCACCTCGGTAATCACGATCCGCTGGGCGCCCTGTTTGTTGCGCTCCTCAATCTCAGCCTTGCCGCGGATGATGACGCTACCCCGGCCTGTTGCGTAAGCCGCCTGCATGTCTTCGCCGCCGAAAACCTCGCCGCCGGTCGGGAAATCAGGCCCCTTTATATGCTTGAGAACGTCGGTCGTGCTGCTGTCGGGGTTGTCGATTAGATGCAAAGTGGCGTCAACGACTTCGCCCAAGTTGTGCGGCGGGATGGAGGTCGCCATGCCGACGGCGATGCCGATCTGGCCGTTCAGCAACAAGTTGGGTAGCTTGGCCGGCAGAACCTCCGGCTCCATCTCGGTGCCGTCGTAATTGGGTCTGAAGTCTACCGTTTCCTTGTCCAAATCTTCCAGCAAGACTTCGGCGTGTTTGTTGAGCTTCGCCTCGGTATAGCGGTAAGCGGCCGGCGGGTCGCCGTACATCGAGCCGAAATTGCCTTGGCCGGTAATCAGCTGATAACGCATCGCCCAATCCGCCACCAACCGAGCCATGGACTCGTAAATCGCCGAGTCGCCGTGCGGGTGGTAATTACCCATCACGTCACCGACGATTTTGGCGCTCTTGACGGTCTTGCCGCCGCTCCTGATATTGTTGCGATTCATCACGAACAAAATCCGCCGGTGTACGGGCTTGAGCCCATCGCGGACATCCGGTAGAGCTCTGGCGACAATCACGCTCATTGAATAACGCAAGAAATTGTCTTCCATGACCTCGACAATCGGCGAGGTCTGAATCCGGCCGTTGTCCGGGATCAGGTTCTGGTTTTTCAAATTATCTTCGTCCATGTTCCAACCTGCTGCTCTAAATATCTAAATCCTTGACGAACTTGGCGTGAGTTTGAATAAAATTCTTACGCAAATCCACCTGTTCTCCCATTAATTTATTGAAAACCGCGTCGGCTTTTTCGGCGTCTTCAATCGTTACTTTAACCAAAATTCTAGCCTCCGGATCCATGGTAGTCTCCCAAAGTTGTTCGGCGTCCATTTCTCCCAAGCCCTTGAATCTGGTCACCGACACCCCGGCTTGTTTCTCCAGCGTATTGTCGTTGGCCGGCGGCTGATCTTCTTGAGTCTCTTCCGTTGCCGGCTCGTCGTTTTCTTGGGCGGAGGCATCAGTGGGTTCACCGCCCCCCTGTTTCTTTTTGGCATTCTTCCGCCTAAGAGCGATCAGTTCTTCCAGTTTCGGGGTATACTCGTCATCGCTGTAAATATAGTGCGTCTTCTTGCCGACCTTGAAAGCATGGGTAGGCGCTTTGGAAAGATACAGGTATCCGCCCTCTATGACCGGCAGCATATACCTGAAAAAGAAAGTCATCAGCAAAGTGGCGATGTGCGAGCCGTCGACATCGGCGTCCGTCATGATAATAATCTTGTGATAGCGCAGCCCGTCAAGGTCGAACTGCTCGTCAATACCGACCCCCATGGCCTTGATCAAAGTGGTTATCTCCTTGTTGGCCAGCATTTTGTCCAAACGGGCCCGCTCGACGTTCAACACTTTGCCCCTCAGAGGTAGGATAGCCTGAATGCGCGGATCACGGCCCGTACGGGCAGACCCGCCGGCCGAATCGCCCTCGACAATGAAGATTTCCGATTCTTCAGGCACGCGGCTTGAACAATCGGCCAGCTTGTCAGGCATGCTGGCTCCTTCCAGCGCCCCTTTGCGCAAAACCTGCTCGCGAGCCGCCCTGGCAGCCTTGCGAGCTCTGGCCGACAGGATGGCCTTGGAAACGATGGCCTGTCCGATGCCGGGGTTCTCATTGAAGAAATAAGCCAGGTATTCGTTAACGGTCCTCTCGACCGCTCCCCTGACCTCGGGGTTACCGAGCTTGTTCTTGGTCTGACCCTCGAATTGCGGATCGGCGATTTTAACCAAAATAACGGCCGTCAAACCCTCCCTGACGTCGTCGCCGGTCAGATTGTCGTCCTTCTCTTTGAGCAGGCCGCTGGAGCGGGCGTAGTCGTTGATAACCCGCGTCAGGGCGGCCCTGAAACCGACCAAATGCGTCCCGCCGGCGCTGTTGAAAACGTTGTTGGCGAAAGCTTTGACCGTTTCATTGATGGAGTCGTTGTACTGCAGGGCAACCTCTACCGACACGTCGTCTGCCATTTTCTCAACGTAGAAGACCTTGTTGCCGGCCACATCCCGGCCGCGGTTGAGGTGGCGGACGTAAGATTGGATACCGCCTTCAAAATAAAAGGAGTCGCGCAAGCCCGTCCGCTCGTCCAGCAATGTCGTCTTAACGCTCTTGGTCAAATACGCCTGGTGGCGCAGATAGTCCAAGACGACGGCATAATCGAACGGCTCGTCGTGCATGATGGTCGTGTCCGGCCAAAAGGTTATGATTGTCCCCGTCCGGTCCGTCTCACCCACTTCCTCAACCTTGGTTTTCGGGTCTCCCTTGGCGTATTCCTGCCGGTAAACCTTGCCGTCGCGATGCACTTCGGCGACCAGCTTTCTGGACAGAGCGTTAACGACGCTGACACCCACGCCGTGCAAACCGCTGGAGACCTTGTAGCCGGAACTGTCGAACTTACCGCCGGCATGCAGCACTGTCATAATCGTTTCCAGCGCGCTCTTCTTGGTCTTGTCGTGTTTCTCGACCGGGATGCCGCGGCCATTGTCGGAAACGCGGACACCGTTGTCGGCCAGCAGAGTTACGGATATCTCGGTCGCATGGCCGGCCAAAGCCTCGTCGATGCCGTTGTCGGCGACCTCCTTGACCATGTGGTGCAGCCCTTCCAGGCCCGTACTGCCGATGTACATGCCCGGCCGCTTGCGAACCGGCTCCAAGCCCTCTAGGACCTGGATCGAATCCGAACCATAGCTATCTTTAGCCTGAACTTTTTTACTGTTTGGCACTTAGGAATCCTGTTTTCTTTTCAATAACTGATTAACACGGTCAAAAATAACGCTATCTTCTAACTATATTTAACCTTAAATCGGTTAGATTTTCAACCGCTAATGGATACATTCCAACCCGAAGTACACCATTAGCGCTTCGGATTGCGACGCGACGAAGAAAGCTTGTACGACTTCGCATTTAGTGTTGCTGCGAGGCAGGAACTTGTTAACCGTAAAGGAATCGTAAAAACTCCCGCAGGCCTACGGGTTATTTTACGGCTCATCTACCGCCACCGGGCGGCCAAAATATATCATCAATACCCTTGCAGTTGTCCCGAATCTGTTTTTGCCACCAAGCGGTTTCCTGCTTGCCCTTTACATGGCCCTTGCCATAGAGCATTAAGACTGTAACTTTCCTCTCGGTTTCATCAACCCAGATTATTGCCCGGTTACCGGATTTTCTAGGTGATTCATGGGTTCCCTCGACAGCAAAATCAAGTTTGATAAGCTTGTGGCCGCCAAGGGCCTTGATTAAATCAACCTGTTGGCGGCCGGCAGCTAGCATCCTGTCGATGCGCGAGCAAATGTCGGTTATATCAACCCGGGTCTTAGCCCAGTTGGACCTATATTTTTTAGCAAAATCCTTAGCATGATGACGGTCGCTAAACTCCGAAAACTCAACTTTATATTTTGAGGGGTCCATAAACTTCTTCGGGCTCCTCTTGCGTAATCAGTCCGTAGGGGATAATCTCTTCATCACGGCAGATCTGCCAGGGCAGCTGCCGGTGTGTGAAAGCGACTATTTCAGCCGTCCGGCGTTGCGACCAGGCCTCGCCAAGACTATTTATCAGCCTGAGCTCAGAGTCGCTTAGCAAGTCGCTTGGCTGCTTGGCGGCCTCGTTGAGGCTGATCAAAATTGCCTTGCCGCTGTTTTCGCGCCTAATAGACTCCTCCTCCTCCAGATCATCTAGAACCTGGAAATAGGCCTGAGCTACCGGGCCGTGTTCGAGTTTGATGTAAGGTAGCCCGGACATAGGCTTCAATTCCCGGTAGTACCAAGTGAAATCAGCTAGATAAACCAGTTTGGCTAATTTGGTTTTTGTGATTTTACCTTCGCCATCAGCACCGGCCTTGATCATGCTAAGAACCATCTGGCGGTACTTCTTTACGCCCAAGGAGTCGTAGATTGCAGCCCCTGAAAAGTCATCAAACTGTCCGGGGAACTCTTTGGCTAAAATATCCATCTGTCCGACGGTGAGGCCCTTGTCTCCACCCTCAACAGCGGCGTATGACTGGCGTCCCTTGAGGCCCAGTATTTCTGCCATCTGCTCTTGGGAATAGCCAAATTCCGTACGGACCTGAGCGAGTTTTTCTATTAGCGCTCTCGTCTTTGGTGAATTTTTGTTATTGGACTGCATTTTTGTCATTCGACTAAACCTCCCCCTTAAAGCCTTGCTCAACGAGCCTGAATTTATAAATAGTGCAGTTAATTTCGTAACTCTTATTGCCAGTATACTACAAAATAGTTAATTTTTGCAACATAATAATTAATTTACTTATTAATTGTATTTATTTTTAACAAATATATCAGGCGCGTATCATTGCAGGCCCGAGAGATAAGATAACTGGGCGGCGTTCTCAACACCTGTAGGCAGCAAAACTAGCAAAAGCCTGGCGCATTCTAACGAAACGCATTATTGCAACAAGCTATGAGTTGCCGTATCCGCACTTCGGTAGCACCGTGACTCTTGGTTGCTTGTGTCGTTTTCCGGCTGCAGATCTAGGGTTCAGATCAGTTGCCGCCGTTATTTTTGTCCGGCTGGCCATCCCCGCCGGCGCCCTTGCCGGCCTGACCGGAAGCGGCGGCCGGCTTGCGCTTTTTACCCGCAGCATCCGCCTTGACCGGCTGGGGTTGCCCGGGCGCTTGCCCCTTCTTGGCCAATTCATCCAGCAGGCCGCGACGGCGCTTCAGCCAATCTTCCAAAAATTTGTTATCGGGCGGCAGTTTTGGCGGCCGGGGAGGCGGCCCAGAGCGCAGGTTATCGGGCGGCAAAGCCCCGTTTATGCCCATGCCCGGTGGCGGTGCGAAGCGCTGACCGGCCGGCGGCATGGGTTGGCTCATGCCCGGTGGTGGAAGATCCGCAAAAGCCGGCTCGCGAACCTCCAAGCGCTTGTTAATCTCCTCTTCGACTTCGGCTCGCGGGCGGCCGTATTTGCCAAGCAATGCCTTTTCATTCCTCTCTTTCCGGTCGTGGTCAAAGGCAGTTTGCGGCGGCAGCGTCTCCATATTAAAGGGGGCGGTCGGCGTACCGTCAATCAGGGTGCGGGTTATCGTATTGCCGAGCGGCAAGCGGGTCAGGTCGCTGATTTCAAAACGCTCGTGGTAGAACTGTTTTACCAGCTTGTCGGCGTCCTCGGCGCCTATCCTGAACGAAACGGCCGTACCGACATTGCCCAGAACCGAATCCCTCATTTCCTCCTTCAGCTGGGTCATGTGCTGGTTGGCGACCACCAGCGATAGCCGGTATTTGCGGGCGCCGGACAAGATATTGGCGAAAGAATCGGTCGCAAAATTCTGAAACTCATCGATATAAAGCGTGAAGTCAGGTCTTTGGCTCTCCGCCACATCGGCGCGACTGAAAGCCGCCATCTGAAATTTGATTACGAACAGCATGCCCAGCAATTTCATATTCAATTCGCCCGTCCGGCCGAAGCTGAGGTTGATAATCATCATCTTGCCCTCGTCCATAATCTGCCGCAAGTTAAACGAGCTCTCGTTCTGGCCGATAATGTTGCGCATCATGTTATTGGACAAAAAAGCGGAAAACTTGGCCACGAACCAACTCTTCATATCACCGAACTCGCTTGATCTGGCCGCGTCAACTATCTCCTTGCGCCAGAAGTCGATAACCGTTTGATCCTTGACATGACGCAATTTTTGTTCAACGAAACGCCGGTCATTGAAAAGTTTGGGAACATCTATGAAAGTTCCGCCCGCGGGATCGGCCATAATCAGCTTGGCGGCGTTGCGGAAGGTATGTTCATAGCGGGGTCCCATAATGCCTTGGTGGTGGGGATCGTAGAGCTTGTACAGCATGGCAATCGCTTCTTGTATAAGCTCGTCTTGGTGATCAATGCTGTCGTGCTCGAAGATATTGAAACCCATCGGGTTATCCAAATTGCCGGGGTTGAAATAAACCACTTTATCCATGCGATCTTCCGGAATCATGGATAAGATCCTGTCGGCCGTCTCACCGTGGGGGTCGACAAAGGCGAACCCCTTACCGGCCGCCATATCCTGCAGGATGAGGTTTTCCAGAAGGACAGATTTACCTGTCCCGGTCTGGCCGACGATGTACATATGGCGCATTCTATCCTCGTCACTCAGGAAGACGTTTTTCTTTTCGTCCCTGAAAACGTTATGCCCCAGCAGCAAGCCTTCTGCCGGAAAATTACGCGGGCCGTCCACCTGTTTGGAGGTCTGCCTTTCGAGTTGCGAGGTCGGGATGTTGGTCTCGTCCGGCAGATGGAAGATGGTTGCCATTTCGTTGGTATTCAAAATGCTCCTCCTGGCGTTGGCGGGGAATATCCGCAGGTTGAAGTCGTCCACGAATTTGCCTATCTTCTTGGCTGGCGAAACCTTGAAACTGTTACTCTTCGGCGCGTTCGTCAGGGCAAAGGCGGCCAAGATATTGTTCTGAATATCCCGGCTACGCTGGGTATCAGTTGTCGAGGTTACAACGCGTATCAAAACCTCAAAGCCGGGGTGCATGATTTTCTTCTCTATGGATTCGATCAACCCCTTCTCCAAATTGGTCAGCTCTTTCTTCGCTGGCGGGCCGGCTTCCTTGCTCTCAGGTGATTTGAAGAAGCCTAGCAGCAGCTCCTTTAAGAAGTTGCTGTCGTCCTTGCCGGCAATTTTCTTGGCGACAGCTTGAGCGTTATTCGTCCAATCCTTGCCGGCCGGCCGCAGAAGAATTTGGATACCGGCGCCGTCCTTGTCCTTCAGCTCTGACATGGCGCCAAGCAAAGCTTTCATAATGTCTTGCTTAGAATCCAGATAGGTGGCAATCGGGTAAGCGTAATCTTCTTTGAGCGCCAGTTCTGTACCGATGACGGACTCCGGCTTTATTTGGGAGTCGAAAAGATTGTGGTCCGGCACCTCTTCCACTTTAGCGCTCTTGTAAGTGCTGCTGATCGCCTGGCGGATAACCGGTACCAGATTGTCAGGGGCGGCGGCATAAAAGCGGACTTCGCCGCTCTTGGCTATGATTTCAAAGCCTACGTGCTCTTGGCCGTAATAAAGCGCCTTGAACCCTTTCTTACCGGCGATTGACACCAGTAAGCCGTACAGAATCGTGGCTCTGGCAATATTTTCCTCGACCACATCGCGGCTGTCTCTGCTTTTTACTTCCACGTCCTCGCTTGCAGGTGGCAAATGGATTTGCAGATTGACCATCGCCAAGCCCCTCTCCAGATTCTTGTATTTACGCTTCCTGGCCCTGATTGTCAAGAAGACAACAAAGACCAGAACTAGGGAGGCTAAAAGAAGCGCTGAAAAAGTTAAAACAATAGTCAACATAACCACCACAATTATGACACACGGAAGCCGCTAGCAATCAGAAACGGGCGTCTCTGAACCGTTTCCTGCAATAGCTGATAGTCTGTTTTGATTTATGAAAATCAGAGCGTTGCTCGCCCAAATGAGATGCCAGCTCGGCTACCAGCGAACGCTTGTTCTCAGCCGATCCTTGTCCTGCTTTACTAGTGGAAAGAGCATTTTGGCCGTTCCCCGGAGTTTCGACTACCTTCTCATCGAATTGGGAAACGGGGGCGTCCAATGCATTCTCCCGGATATGACCGGTCGATTCATCGGTTTCTTGGCTTCTGATCCCGGAAGCATTCGTTTCATCAAGTTTAACCCCCTCAGCATGGAAACGCTCATCAAAGCTCTCGTTATCGGGGAGTATACTTCGTTCCTTATCACTCATGATATTTCACCTGACTTCACCCCTATTATAAACTCTTTCGGGTTTTCATAAAACCTTAATCGCATACCAGCATATAAACAGGTTGAAAAACAGAATCACCAGTATGGAATTGAAGCTCACAAAATTCCAGCTGCTAATCAGCATGACTTGGATCATGATAAAGCTGCTGACAAAAGCCCAGCGGCTGGCGGTTTGATGTTTGCAAAACAACGACAGGAATGCCTTGATGATAAAAAAAGACAAGACAGCTAAGATACTAAAGGCGCCTAGGATAATCAGCGGATCAAGGGATCCGTCTGCTTTGTATGGCGAGAAGTTGTTGAGGTAGACTAGAAAGCCAACCCCCAAGCCTAATATAGACAGCCATTTCACCAAGAATCTTTTAATTCTCATTCAACTAATATAATAACCTCGAATGAAGTTTTCTAGACAACAAAAAGATTCCGGTCTGCGGACTGAACTCACATTTAAAAAATTATTGGATTCTATTAATTAATGCTCAGCTTTGACCGGAATCTTAGGCTTATAAGTTTAGCTTCTCGCGCCCTTTAAGTGGGCGGACTTTTTATGTTGTTTAACATGAGCCTTATCATATCACATATGCTTAGTGAAGTAAATCACTTATTACGTAAATAATGATGATTTAAAAACAACGGTTAAGGTGTAAAGCTCTTACATATCCTCTCGGTTATCTAAAATAATAATCCCAATTAGGATGTATAAAATACAACTATATTAGAGGTTGGGCGAGATTAGCCGGCCCGATTCGAGCATCAGCAGGCCGCTAACAATATACGCCCTCGCAACTCTTACTTGCAGCAAAGTTATTGAGCATAATGGGATCTTGGAAATTAAGATTTACAAGCTTCCAGCTTCCCGGCTTTGCTTGCCGGATATGTCAAAATAACTAGCCTTATAAGGTTATAAAGTGTAGTTTCGGAAAGATTCGGGAGTTCGGATCCAGCCCTATAAATAGCCAGAATTACCCCTTGTCGTACCCAGGTTTAGCGAATCCGGAAACTGGATGTTGTCATTTTCATTACGAAAATACCTGTTATTCGTATTGACAATTAAGCTTAAGGGTATTAAAATTAGGCCAACACTTGATTAAAAAAAGTGTTCAAAAATAAAAATATAAATATATGAACAACGGCTTCTCGCAGGCCGTTGTTTCTTTGTTTTCAGGTGTAGGCGTAACATTCTTCCCTCTCCAGAGCCGGGTGTTATAGTAATCTGGATGTTATCTGATGCTTGCCCCTGTAGGTATAACCTGTTAGAATATAGCCGTTATTAACAACAAGCCACGGAGTAAATTCACCAATAGGAATCCTAGTATAAACGAGGCGATTGCTGCTTCTAAGCTGCGTGTTATAAATCAAGACGGCGATCTTTTGGGCATACTGTCTAAAAATGAGGCCCTGGAGGCGGCTAGGCGAGATAACTTGGATCTAGTCCTAGTTGCCGCCAATTCGGAGCCACCTACGGCTAAAATAATCGACTGGGGTAAATACAATTACCAGAAAAAGAAGAAACGGCAGCAAAACCGTCAGGCGCATCTCAGCAAAATCGGCAACTTCAAACAGATGCGTTTCGGAATGAAAATAAGCGACTATGATCTGGAAGTAAAACTACGCAAGGTTAACAAATTTTTGGAAGAAGGATGCAAGGTGAGACTGACTATCGTCTTGAGAGGACGGGAGATGGAACATAAAGATTTGGCTTTCGAGATGGCTGAAGGTATTATCAATAAGTTGGAGAATGTCGGTACGGTCGAACAAAAGCCCCGTCTCGGCGGCCGCCAAATAAGCATGATCATCAGGAGTAGTAAGTAAATGCCGAAGCAGAAAACCCACCAAGGAGTCAAGAGCCGCTTTAAAATAACCAAGAACAAGCGGGTCCTAGCTCGTAAGTCCAACCGCAATCACAACCTCAGTAAGAAAAGCCCCTCGCGCAAGCGGACCTTCGCCAAGTTGAAGGTCATAGGCGGCAAGTTCGGCAAGAAGATAGCCAAGGAGATCTAAAATGCGCGTTAAGAAAGGCGTCACAGCCCACAACAGGCACAAGAAAGTCAGAAAAGCGACCAAGGGCATGATAAAGTCCAGGCGCAGCAGCTACCGGCTGGGCAAACAGGCTTTAATCAGGGCGCTGCAGTACGCTTACAGGGATCGACGGACCCGGAAGCGAGCCATGCGCCAACTCTGGACCATCCGCATCAATGCGGCGGCCAGAGAACACGGTATAAAATACTCGGAGTTTATCGCCAAGCTCCAAAAATCCAAGATCGAACTCAACCGCAAATCCTTGGCGGAACTGGCCGTGCATGAACCTCAGGCATTTTCGGCCGTTGTCAAAAGCCTCAAATAAGCCAGATAGCCGTAAGCCGGGTTCTGTCGTGGCCAATCATCTGTCTACAATAACGATTGCTCGTCATTTCTAGCGGTTCAACGCAATCCAAGCAGCGAGCAACTTGAGCCTGGACTGCTCCTTGCTACAGGTAGGGTTTACCTGCTCCCGCCTGTCACCAGACGGGATTGTGAGCTCTTACCTCACTCGTTTCACCCTTGCCCGAATCTAAGCATCGGGCGGTACGCGTTTCTGTGGCACTTTCCCTAGAGTCGCCTCCGGTTGCCGTTAGCAACTACCCTGCTCTACGTAGCCCGGACTTTCCTCCAGCGAAGCTGGCGATTGGCTGGCTATCTGGCAGGCCTAATTCTAGCAAAGATTCAGACGTTCTGGTCCAAAATCTGATTTACCAAGGAGTCAGCTAGCCTATTATGGCTACGCGGGATGTAGGTAATCTGGTAGGATTTAAGGCCGGCAAGGTCTGACTTGACGGCTTGGTAAATCGGCAACAAGTCCTTGTGCTTGATTTTATACTCGCCTTTAATCTGCCTGACTATCAGCTGGCTGTCCATATAGATGCTCAAATGTTCTATCCCGCGCCTCAAGGCGGCGGCAACGCCCTCCTTCAACCCCATGTACTCCGCATAGTTATTGGTGCAGTGCTCAAAAAATTTGCCGCCTTCCTCCAAAGATTTGTCCTCAGCGTCTAAAATCGCGAAGCCGCAGGCTCCCGGACCCGGGTTGCCTCTGGAGCCGCCGTCGCAGAACAGGCGGGCGGGCGGCTCGGATCCAGCTTCGAACCCTTCCAATAGCCGCAGGAGGGGTGAATCCCGGTCCGGCAAGGTGATTTTCAAGCGGCAGCCGTTGATCTCGAGTCGGAGATTAAGATCCGGCAGCCGGCGGGCCTGGGCGCCGAGACGATCCAAGAAACCCCAAATCTCCTCAGGGTCGGCAAACTCCTTCTCCAAAGTTCTCGGCGTTTTCATTTCAAGTTGAGATTTAATAAAATAAACGAAGGCCGGGATGTGGCGCAGTTGGCTAGCGCGTACGGCTGGGGGCCGTGAGGTCGCAGGTTCAAGTCCTGTCATCCCGACCAGTTTTTGCAAATCAAAAAGCTAGCGGCGACCCTGAGTTAAATCTGACGAAAAAACCCAAGGTGGAATTCCTCATAATCGACCCTTCGGACGACGGATGTTGGATTTCCTTAAATGCATTTAGCAGATAATCATGGTATCGCCACTAGCAGGTTAATTATAGCTTATTTCACTGCTTTAGGGTAGGATGCCGAGAACCAGATCTATCGCTCCCAGCAGCAAGGGGCTCAGCCACTGCTGCCCGAAAATAAAGATGGCGAAGACGACGAACAAGCCGAACGGCTCCATGAATCTCATGAAGTCGCGGACCGAGTCGGGCATGAAAACGTAAAGAACTCTTGAGCCGTCCAGGGGCGGTATCGGCAGCATGTTGATGACAAAGAAAACGACGTTGATGCTGATGAACAGCTGCATGGCGTCGGCCCAGAACTGGTTGACGGCGATCAGGCTGAATAGCGCGCTGCCGACGAAGGCCAGCGCCAGATTGGTCAACGGGCCGGCTAAGGCAACCAGCGCCATGCCGTACTCCCCCCACCTCAGGCGGCTGGGATTGAAAGGCACCGGCCGGGCCGCCCCGACCGCCGGGCCGCCCAGAGACAGGAGGACAAGCGGCAGAGCCACGGTATATATGGGGTGGATGTGCGCCAGCGGATTGAGGGTTATCCTCCCCTGCTGCTTAGCCGTATCGTCTCCTAGCAAATAGCCGGTGACGGCGTGCATCAGTTCATGCAGAACCATGGAGACAACTATGACTACCAGGCCGACTAAAATGGTGACCAAGATACCGTCGGGCATACTTCAAATATAATTCAGGCTACCAAAATAGCCAAGGATGTTATAGAGTTGTAAGGTTGTAAAGCAAACTTATAGGATAAGATCATGCAGAAATGCCAATTAAGCGGCAAGGGCAAGCAATACGGGCACAACGTCAGTTTTTCCCAGCGGCGCACACAGAAGGTCTGGAAGCCCAACCTGCAAAAGAAGGTCTTATACATCAATGGGCAGCGGATGCGCCTGAGAATCAGCGCCCACGCCTTAAGGACTCTGAAGAAGAAAAACCTCCTCTCCCCCGCCCCCAAGCGGAAAACGGCCGCGGCCAAGAAATAGACGCTTGCGCCTCAGGTGTTTTTGAAGACTTTCAGGCTCAGCTGCTCGCTGAGATCGTTCCGCTTCAGCCTCAGGCCGCCCTCAACGAAAGACGTCTCGCAGGCAGCCAGCTTGATAAACTCTTCGCAAGATTGTTGCGGCACTTCGTACTTCAAGCCCTTTTGCTCATAATGAGTCGGGATAACCAGTTTGGGGTCGATGCTTTTCGTCAACTGCAGCGCGCCGACGGCATCCAGAGTATAACCGTTGCCGCCCACCGGCACGAAGAGTACGTCGACCAGACCCAATTCTTCCAGCTGCGCGTCACTCAGTTTGGGCTGTATGTGACCGACCACCGCCAAGTTGATATCTTCGCAAACCACTTTGTAGACGGTGGCGTGCGGGTAATCGCCGCCGATGAAACTGTCGACCCTGACGGCGTCAATCAAAATCTCGCTGACTTCATAACTGCCGGGCGTGCTGAAAACGATCTTGGCAGCCGGCGGCTCGGCGATTAGGCCATCGTTGGTCAAGCAGACTATGTCGTCTTTGCCGGCGATTACCTGGCCGCCCAAAGACGCCAGGTTGTCGTCAAAAACCAGAGTCGTACCATTAGACTTCAGCCTTAGGCAATTAGCCCCGAAAAAATCTATCTGCATAATCTAGACTATACCGTCTTTGTCGACTTTGACGACCAGCTTGCCGGCCAGCATCAGGCTGATAGACCTGTCCCTAATCTGCCGCCTGTAGGCAAATTGTTCCTCGTCCATAATCATGTACCTGACTTCGCCGTCGATTGTCGATTCCAAATCCTCGACGTAGGTTTTCAGGCTGGACGGGGTGACGTTGCCGACTATCAGCAAATCCGCCGGCGTGGTCTTATCCCGGGTGAAAATTCCGCTTAAGACGACGAGTGAAACGTTGCCCAAAGCCCTCTCTTTGTCGGCCAGTTTCTGCCCGTCAACTGACGCCGGATCGGAAGCCGCTTGGCCTTCGTCTTTCTCGGCCGCAGGGCTTTTGGCACGCTCGGCGGCGCCGGCGCCCTTGCTGAACAAATTAACAAGAGCCTGGTATTTTTCAAACTTCTGGTTAACCTCGTAGTAAAGGCGGTTATTAGAGCTGTCGGATTTTATAACACCTATGGATAGCAGGTTTTGCAGTTCCCGGCGCACAGAATTTATTTGTTCATCAATCTTTCTCGTAATCTCGCGGACGTAAAAAGATTGATTGGGATTGGACATAAACAGCTTCAAAAGCTTGTAACGCGTCTTCGATCCAAACAAATTCTCTATCATCTTCTAATTAAAGATTCTAGCACAGTTCGATAAAAAATGTGCTTAAGTTAGTTTTTCGGGTAACGCAAGTCCAAAAAAGCTACGTCCCGCTCGGCTTTTTTCAAGTGCTTGGGTCGGTCGGACGGGCTGATTTTCTTTCTGGATTTAGGCAGGCAGAGCGTGGACAGGAAGTTTGTGGCGGCACGCTTGCTATCGGCTGGCTCCTCCCGCTCCGTTTGATCGATTTTCTGAATCACATACCAGTTGCTCGGGCCCAGCGGCAGCAGAAAGCTCAGCCATTGCAACGGCCGCTCAAAAAGATACATTGAGCCGGGGATTCTTTGCAATAGCTTCACGTTCCTCAACCATGACGTCGAACGCCGGCGCACAATCTTAAGGTTTAGTTCTTTGAGGGATTTTTCCAAATAGGCGGGGTTGTAATTACGGATCAGGGCAAAATTGCCATCTTCCTGAACTCCCTTGGCGCCTATGTCGAGCCAGTCCAGACGCCAGATTGAGAAGTCCAGCCTCCCGATCGCCTGCAGCAGGGTCTTGAGGTGGTTTTTGTTCGCCGCCTGGCAAATCAAAGTGCCGCCGGGCTTCAATACTCGTTCGATCTCCTCGAAGAACCAAAGCGGATCTTCCAAATGGTGAATCAGCCGGACGGCGATCAGGCAAGATTGGGAGTTGTCGCTCAACGGCAAGTGATAAGCATTGGCGGCTACTAGGTGGAGCTTCATCTTCTCCTTCTCGGCTATTTCTACCGCCCGGTAAAACTCGCTGGCGGCGTAATCGAAGATGGCCACCTCTTTGAAAAAAGGCGCGTAACTAGGCAGCAGACGGCCGAAGCTGCCGCCGATGTCGACCAGCCACGAACCGGCTTCCCGCTTGGCGAAATACTTCCTGAAGTACTTGCCGATGATAATTTCTTCCGCGTGGTGGTCGTAATCGCGCCCTTTCCAAAAGTCGGCGAAAACGAAAACGTCGTTCTTGTCCTGATATTTGACTATTCTGGGTTCGGTCGAGGTGTCTATCTTAACCATAATGCCTGTCGTTCCAAGTATAGATTATAGCACCTAGCTCCCGACCAACCCCAATTCCGAGGCAATATGCCGCCAAGCATCCCCGGGACTCTCAAACCAACTTATTTGCTGATGCCTCTTGAACCATGTCAGTTGTTTCTTAGCCAGCGCCAGATCGCGCCGGACAAAATCTTCCAAGGCTCGCTCAAGGCTTATTCCGCCTTCGAAATAAGGCCTCAGGGCGGCATAGATATTACTCTTGGCCGCTTCGCTGCCGGGCGGACATTCCGACACGACCAAGCGTGCTTCCTCCAGCAGTCCGGCCGCCAACATTTCTCGCAGGCGCGCCTCGATCCTCGCCTTCAAAACCGCCCGGTTGCGCTTGAGGCCGACGGCAGCTACTCCCGGGCGCCAAACGGGCTCTCTCGCACCGACAGGCGTTGAGCCCCGCTCCAGGCTGCGGATTAAATAACGCCTGTTAGCCCTGTTTTGCGGCATGGGCAGTTGGCGGCGCTTTATCTCCGACCGCAACTCTTCAAGGCTCAACGACTCCAACTGGCGGCGCAACTCGGGCCGGGCGCCGCCCTGACCGGAAAAATCATAGTCGAGCATAATGCTGTCGGCATACAGACCCGAACCGCCGACCAGGATCGGCAAGCGTTTCCTTCCCCTTATCTGTCCGATTGCGGCCAAAGCCAATTGTTGAAACCGAGCGACGCTGAACGGCTGGTCCGGGTCAACGACATCCAGGAGATGGTGCCTGACAGCTTGGCGGTCGGCCGGGGTCGGTTTGGCCGTGCCGATATCCAAGCCCTTATAAACCGTCTTGGAGTCGGCTGCGACGATCTCGCCGCCTGTCGCCCGCGCCACTTTCATCGCCAAGGCGCTTTTGCCGCTGGCCGTCTGGCCGACGATAGCCAACAGGTCCAGATCTCCGCTGCTCACCACCGCCGGTTTAAATTTGGCTCCAGAGGTAGCCCAAAGTAATGATGCCGAAAAGCGTCAAGATAAGGAATGACGACATCAGGATATAGATAAACACCGGCGCGATATGCGGCTTGTCCTTGGCTAGGAATTCAATAAATTTGTCCCGGCGGTGAACGGCTCTGGCGACCACTCGCCGTTTCTTCAGCATCTTCTTAACTGTCGCCCGCTTGCCCGTCCTGGCCTGGCGTTTGGCCAGCAGGTCGGGGCGCACCCGCCTGATGTAGATGTCGACCCACTCCCGGGCGTTCAGTATCCAGTGAATCATGTATGCTCCGACAGCGACCAAGGTGAAGAAGCCGCCGGCGATTAAGATACGCATCATCTTAATTGAATATCATAGCAAAAATCGTCCCGACTATCACGGCCCCGACCCTTAAACTCCGATGCGGGCCGGGAGCCGAATATCTGCTAGAATGGCTTTAGTGAACAAATTAAGTATCAAGGTTGCGGGCTTGGCCAAGTCTTACGGTGGAGAAACGGTCGTCAAGCACATCAGTTTCAACGTCAAAAAAGGCGAGGTGTTCGGCCTGCTGGGGCCGAACGGCGCCGGCAAAACGACCACTCTGGAAATGATCGAAGCCTTGCGGCCGATCGACGAGGGCGAGGTTACTTTGGAGGGCTACGATGTCCGGCGGCAACCCTACGAGATTAAGAAAATAATCGGCGTCCAGCCGCAGGACGCCGGCTTTTTCGAATACCTGAACCTGCGCGAGTTGCTGGCGATGTTCGCCGGTCTTTACGGCCAGCAAGTCGATGCCGACAAGCTGTTGGAAGAAGTCGATTTGCTGGCCAAGGCTAAATCCCAAGTTAAGCATCTGTCCGGTGGCCAACGGCAGCGTTTTTCGGTCGCCCTGGCCTTGGTTAACCGACCGCAAGTTTTATTTCTTGACGAGCCGACAACCGGCCTGGATCCCCAGGCGCGGCGTTACATGTGGGAGCTTATCCAGCGGATCCGCCAGCGGGGCATCACCGTTGTCCTCACGACCCATTACATGGAAGAGGCCGAACTGCTTTGCGACCGGCTGGCCATCCTTGACGACGGCAAGATCATCGCCTTGGACAGTCCGAAGAAATTAGTCGAACAGCTGCTGAAGAAGGGTTTTAAGAAAAAAGTTGAGCGCCAAGCGGCCAACCTGGAAGACGTTTTCATTGATTTAACCGGGAGGAGCTTGCGCGAATGAATCTGGGTGCCATCTGGGCAATGACCAAAGCTTTCACCAAGGCTTTTTTCAGGAATAAAGTCGCCCTGTTCTTCACCTTCCTCTTCCCGCTCGTTTTCCTGGTCGTTTTCGGCTTTATCTTCGGCCGCGACAGCACGCCCAATTTCGAGATAGGCTTGATTAACAATTCCGAAACGGAACTGGGTCGCGGTTTTCAGGAGTATGCCGAAGCGACCGGCATCATCAGCTTCCAAACCGAAGGCGACCGGGAGGGTTTTGAAACCAAGCTGGGTCGGGGAGAGGTCGACGCCCTGATCATCTTGCCGGAAGATTTCGGCTCGCCGGACGCCTCGGGCTTGCCGACCGGCGAACTGCAGCTGTTTTACAATCAAAATGACGAACAGCTGGGCTTGGCCATAACCTCCGTGCTGGAAAGCGTGTTTGACGAACTGAACGAATCCTTGCTGCCTACGAATCAACCGCTGAAGATAGCCGGCCAACCGCTGCAGACCGCCGGCCTGAGCCGTCTGGACTACGTCTTCGCCGGGTTGGTCGGCTTCTCCATCCTCTCGCTGGGCATTTTCAGCATGAGCGAAGGCTTTATGCAGGATAAAAAATCCAAGGCGCTGCTCAGAATCAGACTGGCGCCGATCAGGTCGTGGCAATTGATCGTCGCGACTATCGCCAACCGGGTTATCGTCGGCCTGATCGCTATCGCCCTGATGTTCGTGGCCGGCAAACTGATTTTCGGTTTCGATATGAGGGGGGATTATCTCAGCCTGCTGCTGTTCAGTATCATTTCGCTCGTCTGCATGCTGGGGTTCGGCACGGCCATTGCCGGCTGGGCGCAGAACGCCAACCAGTCCTCGCCCGTGGCCAACCTGATCAGCTTTCCGATGATGTTCCTCAGCGGCGTCTTTTTCCCTGTTTTCCTGATGCCGGTCTGGCTGCAGCAGATAACGGCCTTTATCCCGCTGACGGCCATCGTCGACGGCTTGCGGTTGATTACGACCGAAGGGCAGACTATTTTCGACCTCGGCCCCCAGCTCCTGATTGTCGCCGTCTGGACAGCCGTTCTTTACGCCGTCGCCACCAAAACTTTCCGCTGGGAGTAAAAAGGCTCCAAGCTGGATTCCGCAGTTTGCTGATATAATCACCTTTGCGGATTCCCGGCGGGAATCGTCGCGACGCATTAAAGCCACAACAATGGCGCGTGGCCAAATGGTAAGGCACTTGTTTCTGGCACAAGGGATTGTAGGTTCGAATCCTACCGCGCCAGCCAGATTAATTGGCACCCAGACTCCGGATAATCAACGCTGCGCAAGCTGTCCGTCGGCGCTAATCCCCGCAAAGGTTGCGTTTGATACAAAAGCACCAGGGTATTAGAATGCTTACAATACCTGATGACATGAAGCAACCCGAGGCCGAAGAAACAACGTTTGAGCCGCCGGCAATACCTTTGGGGAAAACCGCCCGGGCGGACGAGGAATGTTGGCGCCCCTCCCAGGCCGGGCCGCCGGCGAGTTGGCGGCCGGCCGAATCCCGCCAGCGGCCGACGACTGAACCCGGCTTGGATCAAGGCAATAGCCACGCACCTGAAACCAGCCGGCTTTCTCCAGAAACCCTGGAGCCCCTCTTGAACGACCCGGCGGCGGTTCTGAGGTTGCTCAAAGCGCCTCGTGAATACGAGAAGGGTTTATACCAAGCCGTTTGGGAAAAGTACGGCCCTGAGGCGAATAATCAGCACGTCGAGAAAATGGAGGTTTTGGAAGCTCTCTTCAACTCCGATAACCTGCCGGTGGATATGTATCCCGTCATGCTGCAGGCATACCCCGATCTGTTCGGTTGCGAAGCCGGCCGCGACAGATTTTTGCACTACGCGGATGCCACCTTTAGCAACTTATGGAACGACATTCCGGATTAGTGCCGGAGACGGGCCGCAGCTGGGTTGAGCTGCTGGCTGAGGCGATCGCCAACACCGAAGAAACTTATAAGCCTGCGGATCCGGAGTGGCTGGAGCTGGCAGAATGCAGCCTCGCAGGCATCGCCGCCCGCGATTTTTTTGAAAACGAAGCCAACCACCGGCTGGCCAAAGAAACCTGCGAGAGGTGCGGCATTGCCTTGCCCTGCCTGAAATACGCCTTGGACAACAACGAAAAGGAAGGCGTCTGGGGCGGAACGGATATGAAAGAAAGGAGAGCTATCAGAGCGAAGCTCATCAGGCGCCGATCAAGCGCCGCCTGAGCTTACTCCAGCGGGAAATTTATGTCTTGCAGCTGCCGCCTGAAAACTTCTTCGACCACCGGCATAAAGTCCCTGACGTATTTCTCCCTCAGCTCGCCAAGGGGGCGATCGCAGTGCTCCAGGCGAAAGTTGTCCGCGCGCGCCTGACGCGCCCGGTCGCTGGAGAGCCTGTACTCGCCGAATTCGTCCATCTTTAGTCGATGATACTCCTCATAAATCCTGTTGCCTTCCTCGGCGTATCCCTCAACCGCCGACCTGATAACCTGCGCCGAGTCTACCCAGGCTTCCCCGCCTGCGAGTAAAAACTCTGCCGGCCGGCCGGCGCCAGCGGCGGCGTCCGCTGGGGGTTGTTCTTCAGATTTTTTCATAATTACCTCCTGAATTATTAACAAATTATTATATGGGTTGGGTTGCGATTATCTATCGGCGGCTTAATACCATTGGCTACCTCTTTCCCGATCCCTTCAGCCGGATTTGGCCGGGGTGAGAATAAAAACAACCCCGGCCTGCTGGGGTTGTCGGTCTCGTCGCTTTAAGTTTTATCTAGCACAGACACCGCCCCAACTACTGAAGCCCAGTAGAGACAACAACGGTTGAGACGATCTGTTTGACATGCCGGTAATCATAAATGCTCATCGGTGAATTGTCAATCCGCCGCCCTTAGCCGACGGCGGGGCTGAGTAGACGTACCCCTTTTGACAACGTTTTCACCGCCAGGCCGGTCAAAGACGACTATTACAGATTCGACGACGACGCCTTTACCCCATAGATCACCGGCAACGCGCAACAAGGAATCGCCCATGGCGCATGCGCCATCGGCCAGAAACAAGGAGATAAAGCCGTCCCCTCGAGAGCCGTTGGCGACCGCGGTTGTTGACCGAGCGAGACATTCAAACCTTAAGCCGGCTGACCGTCCGCATTCACGATCTGTCAGCCGCTTCCGTCTGGATTGTTGTCATAATTTCATCAAAGGCATACGCCTGACCTTCCTTCAAGCCGGGCTGTTTCAGATCCGGGCGGACACGTACTTCGAACCGGCCCTGCGCCATCTCCTTCTCACCGACAACCAAGACGTAGGGCGCCGCCTCCAGTTGGCTCTGACGAATTTTCTTACCGACCGACTCTTGGCTGTCATCCAGCCTGGCTCTAATTTGGCGGTCAGTTGCCTGACGGTGCAGGCCATGGGCGTAATCCAACAAAGATTCATCTGTTCCGACAGTCAGGATCTTCAACTGGCAGGGCGACAACCAAACCGGAAACTTGCCCCCGTAGAACTCTATGATGAAAGCCATGCAGCGCTCGATCGAGCCGATAATCGAGTGATGGATAACGACCGCTTCGCTCTCAGAGTTCTCACTGTTGATAAAAGTCAAGCCGAGACGCTTGGGCATCACGAAATCGTACTGGACGGTAAAGGCCGTTTCTTCCCGGCCGCTGCGGTTGCGCATCTGGATATCGATCTTCGGCCCGTAAAAGGCGGCTTCGTCTTCAGCCTCAACGAACTGGTCGCCACGGTCGCGCAAAGCCGTCCGCAACTCGTCTTCCGCCCTATCCCAAGCCTGGTCATCCTTGAAGTATTTCTCCTCGTCATCGCGCCTGCCCAAAGAGAGCCGGTAAGAGTAGTCCTCGTACTTCCGCAGGCCGAGGATTGAGGCGACATCTTCAATGAATTGTAGGACGGTTTTAATTTCGCCGGCCGTCTGGTCGGGCCGGCAGATGATATGGGCGTCGCTCAAGGTAAAAGCCCTGACCCTCAGCAAGCCGCTCAGCTCGCCGGACTGTTCGTATCGGTACAGGTTGGCCAGCTCGGCCAAGCGGACCGGCAACTCCCTGAAGGAGTGCGGCCGGCGCTTATAGATCTCGAAATGGTGCGGGCAAGTCATCGGCCGCAGCATGAATTGCCGGCCGTCTATATCCAAGGGAGAGTACATGCTGCTTTTGTAATAGGGGTAATGACCGGTGGCTTCATACAAGCTGAGCTGAGCCAAGTCAGGCGTCTTGACCTGGGTGTACCCCCGCTTGTTCTCCTCTTCAATCACTAGATTCTCCAGCTGACGCCTGATGACAGCTCCGTTTTCCGGCAACAACGGCAATCCGGAACCAACCAGATCGGAAAACGCGAACAAGTCACGCTCCCGGCCAATCCGGCGGTGGTCAGACTCGCTTTTAGCTTCCAGCTCTTCCAGATAGGACGATAAGTCTCCGGCAGTGGAGAAAACGGCCACCTGCAGGCGTTGCAACTGCGGCCGATCCGCCTGGTTGAGCCAATAGGCACCACCGACGCCGGTGATTTTGAAGTGCAAATCCACAAATTTGCGGAGCGGCTCCGCTGGGCGGTTGAAATCCTCTTCCCTGATGACGGGTACTGCAAGTCCCGCGCGTTCCGCGAAACAGACATCAGCCGGACCCGAAGAGGTTTCCAAAACCTCCGTCAGGTAATCCTGCCCGTTATTCCGGGCCCAGGCCAGAGCGTCGTCACGGGGCTTAGAGTGAAAATTAATATCCTGGTTATCGATTATTTGGCGAACCTCAGCCTCAATTCTGGGGAAATCCTTCTCTGAGATCCTGGCATCGCCCACATCAACGTCACAAGAGAAACCCTGTTCCACAGCTTGGCAAAAGCCAAATTTGGCGTCGGGCCAAATGTTTTTGATGGAGAAAACAAACAGGCAGTTCAGATAAATTCGTAATGCCGACAAGTCCGGTTGGGGGTGTTTTTCCTCTCGCATACCAACTGAGATTATATAACACGCCCCTCAAAAGCATCTGAAAACAAAAAACCGATTGTCTAAACTCGCAAAATAGACAATCGGCCGAACTTTGAGAAAACTCAAAAAGTTTTCCTCAAAACTCCACTGCGGTAATTTTACTCTATCTAGCATTTTTTTGCTAGTGTTTTTTACGGTTTTTGTAGCCCCCAAGGAGTGACCGAAAATATTTATATCAAATATGATGTAAGCATTATAGTACCCATAGCACAAAAAGTATTAAATTAGCTATTACAGGTCAACCTAATAAAAAATGACGGCTCTCGGCCGTCATTTCTGCGGTGTCAAACACCTGATTGGTGGGTTCTAGAGGACTCGAACCTCTGACCTCCACAACGTCAATGTGGCGCTCTAGCCAACTGAGCTAAGAACCCTGGCAACAATTTACCTGCCAAGCATTCTAACAGAGCCGCCTGACGCTATGCAAATCCGCCGATCTCTCAGTGCCCTAACCCGCGAACGGTTAAGGCATCGGGCTTTTAAATAACCCCCTGCAAGCCTTATTTTACTGATGCGATTGTTGCAATATAGACATCTTTATGTTAGCATTACCGTGGGTTCCTTGTTGCAAGGAATCCGTTATTGTTTGCACTTAAAACAAGGAGGTGTTTTGGATACTTCTATCAGCTTGGTCGATTTCCCGTCGTTCTACGAGAACCTGGAGCTCAAACTCCCCTCTCGTCGCATAAGAAGCTACCGCAGCAGGATGATTAGGAAATTTGCCGCCAGATAACACTAGTCAGCAAACGAATTTCAAAAACCTCCCGGATCCGTTCCGGGAGGTTTTTACTTTGCCGGATCCGCACTTATCCACCGAGATTGAAAATTATCCACTAGATTTTTAAACTGGTAGATGTCAATATATTGACATGGTTTGCCCCATTTGCGGCGGAAACGCCGAAGTCAGCAACAGCCGGAAACGCCGGGACGGCTTTTCGGTCTGGCGGCGGCGGCGATGCCGAAACTGCTCCAACGTGTTCACGACGGTCGAACAGATTGCTACTGAGTCCATAATCGCGTTTGAGGCCGCTGAGGGCGGTTTGAAGCCCTTGAGACGAAGTGACGTATACGTAAGCGTTTTCAAGGCCCTGGGCGGCCTTAGAACGGCCTCCCTGACAGCCGAGCAGCTGACGCTGACCTGCTTTGACAAAATATTGGGCGAGCGGACCGCCGTCTTGGAGCAACGGACGATCGAAAAACATATTTTTGAGACTTTGAGCGCCTACCAGAGCTTAGCCGGCCAGCGCTACCTCCTCAACGAGCTGGGTAGAACCGCGGTTTAAAGGCGCAGCAGGACTTCGCCGACCATCAGGTTGGCCGAGAGGACGATGATGGCGAACAGGAAGACGAAGTAAGCCGCCGGTTTGAACGACCCGTAAATCTTATAGCTGATAACCCAGCTGGAGATCAGGACCAAAACGGCCAGGGCGGCGAAGCTGTAGAGGTAAGCCGGGCTGGCGGAGTAGAGCTGGGAGTTGCCGTTGATGAGCCAATGCCGTAAAACCGCCCGGCTCTGGCTCAAATCTACCCTGACGACCACCAGCAAGACGTTGACGACGGCCATGACGGTTGTCGCCAGACCGAGCAGGACTATCAGGCGGTTGCGAAAAAAATCTTTGGCGAACATTCTTGCCAGAGATTATACACCGGCCTTGAAAAACGGCTCCTTGGCTGTTTTTTGCAGGTCTTTTCTGCTACACTATGGCAGTTGCCAGCTTGGACTCGTGGTGTAGCCTGGTTAACACGCCTCTTTGTCAAGGAGGAGATCGCCGGTTCAAATCCGGTCGGGTCCGCCAGACCGAATGGTTTGAACCGCCTTTTTATTGCTTAATAATTCATCCGTTTAACCCCTGATGGCAAATAAGGGCTTGCTTTTAGTCTTTCATTTGACCGATCTGCTTTTCTAGGCCGGCAAAGCATATCCGCCAAACAGATTATTGTAAATGATATTATGCTCATAGTTGACTAAAAACATATACTTAGGCTATAATCACAGAAACAAAGTCAACCCAAAGGAAGAGGCAATCATGGGCGCTTTTAGCGACAACTTGGCGGCGTTTCGCCAGCAGGCCGGTCTCACTCAGGAGGAGCTGGCCAACCAAATAGGAATAACCAGGGCCACCTACATCAAGCTCGAACGGGGGCTTAAGTCCCCCACTTTGGATCAGATTAACCAACTAGCCAAGTGCTTGGATGCCGGTGTCGACTATCTAATCGGCAGTAAAGCCATTGACGGCAAGAAGCTGCCGAAGGAGGCCGTCGAGCTTGCTGCGAATACCAATCAGAAGAACCGAAAGTCAACGACCAAAGTCAGCCCCGGCAAGCTCGAAGCCGTCTTGCTCTATGTTCTGGGCAAAGTCGGGTCCCAGCCAAACATCGGCCAGACAGTAATCTACAAAATCCTCTACTTCATCGATTTTGACTTCTACGAGAAGCACGATCGGCCAATTACGGGACTGAGCTACTATCACAACCACTTCGGCCCAACTCCTGGAGCAACTTTTGATCAGCTGACCAAATCTCTGATTGACGCCGGCAAGCTCCAAATCGTCAAAACCAAGTTCCATAACAAGCCGCAGACCAGGTACCTGGCCAATGCCGGCCCGGATCTGGCCAGCCTGACCGGCGAGGAATTGATTCATATCGACGAAGTTTTAGGCCGCCTGAGCCATAAGACCGCCAGCCAGATCAGCGACTACGCCCACCGGGATACCCCATGGGTGGCGACCGAACCTGGCCAACGGATTAATTACCAATTGAGCAAGTACCGAACCGACCTGACCTCCGTAATGCCGCCCGAAGATGAATTATAACGTCGATGACCGATGCAAAAAAGAAATCAAGGCGCTGGGTAAAAAACACAGGCAGCTGGCCGTAGATTTGGAGACATTTGTCCAAACCCACCAAGCCGCCAACGATCCCGGCCAATCCTACGACTATCGTCGCAATTTCTTCAGCAGCAAAAATGCCGCCATTCTCCACGGCTCGCTCAAGGATCCGATACGGGTTGTCAAAGCCCGGTTGCACTCGACCGACTTAAAAGACAAAAGCCTGCGGGTTATCTATCTAGCCAACGGCCGCGACCTAACCTTGATCGAAATATACAGCAAAAGCCAAAAACCGACCGAAGACAAGCGTCGCTGGCAGGCCTACAAATAGCTCATATAATATGGACCGTCCGCTAAAGATATCTGACGCGACTCGAGTAACTCCGATTCCGGGTTATAACGCCGTCTGCCAGAGCTGTCTTGGCGGCTGCATTGGCAGATCTACAGTTTAAAAGCCAGGGTGTAAGATTGACGCTTTATTGGCTTACGGCAGGGGTGCGAACTGTTTTCGGTTGAGTCTGACAGACCGGATGGTTTGAACCACTTTTTATTGCTTAATAATTCATTTGTTAAACCCTCGACGGCGAATAGAGAGTCAGTATCAGCCGCAGCAACTAGAAACAGCCGCGAACCGGTAAATCTCAGCCCTGCCGGCTCATACGGCGGGTACGTTTCCCTTTGGGGAATTTTCGCCTTTCAAAAGGGCTTAATCTGCGGTTGGGTCTATCCCGGCCGGACGGTCTATGCAGCTTGCGCCGAAGGGGGTAAGAACTAGTTTAGCCGCCTCGGCTTCGGCGCCGGCATTGGTTCTCATCTGGACGCAAGAGTAGAAGCTGCGCAGAATCTCAGACACCTCTTGGACTGAAACACATCTGTCGTTTACCAAGACGTAATTCTGATTGCCGTCGTCAAATGAATCCCATTCGAAGTCGTCAGAGTAGGCGGTATCGTCGCAAGGATTGGTACACTGGCCATTCTTCTCCGTTTGATGCGACGGGCAATCAAGGTCAGCAACTTCAGCGGCGTCGCTGCCTTCAGGCGGCCCTGTAGACTCTTGGTTGATTCCAAGATCCAACCGGGTTCCGATAGAAACCCAGCCGCCGTTCAGTTCCTTAATCTGGAAACAGACGTACTTGCCGTCATGCTCAGCGGCCTCGGCCGCGTCAGCCGGATCGTAGACAATGCCGTCATCGGCCAGCCACCGCTTGTATACTACGGCCGTATAATTGCCGGCACCCCGGCCGCCGTCAGTGAAGACGGAGCTGTCGCAGGCGCCGTCGTCCCTTATGACATATTTCCAGCGTTCAGCGTCGAAACCGGCCGGCTTGCGGACGGAGTACGCGTTCCAGTGGAGGGTTGTCGTCGGCTCTAACCGGACAATCTCAAAACCGGCGGCGGCATCGGACCGACTGTTGGCGGCTAAGACCACGGCAATCCCGGCCACGATCAGCAGGCCGACAATGATCAGGGTATAGATTAGGGGGTTGGGCTTTGCCTTCTGCATCTGCGACACTTATCTTTTTCTTATTGTAAAGTTTACCAGACCCAAAAGCACCCTCCTCTGTATACCTGAAACAGCGAGCCGGGCGCCGGCTGGCATATAGCCCAAGAAATTTACAATCTTAAAAAACGGAATAGGCCACGTCGTCGATGTAGACGGTAACCGCCTCCTCGCTCCTGACCTCCGCCAAGATGTCATCCAGCAGCAGGTAAGAGATTCTGATGTGGGCCGCCCGGCGGCGGCCGTTGCCCTCGTCTTCCAAGACCTTGACCACCTCCAGCCGGTCGCCGGTGTCGATGATTTCCGAGAACTGGCCCGGCGGCGTCTCGAAGATAGCCTGCAGGATTAGCGGGTTCTCTTCCCGGCCCTCCAGCTCCAACGGGAAGTTATAGCGCCCGCCGTTGATGGCCGTCGTCGAAGCCTCGGAGTAAGCGATTGCCAGCTCGGCGAAATCTTCGCCGCCGTTCAGGCTCCTCAGGATGGTTTCCATCCTGTCCATGGCATCGTTGCCCAGCTCCTTGTCCATCGCCCTGGTCACTTTTTCCTGGAGGATGTTGGCCGCGACGATCTGGCGGTACTCGGCCAGGCTCAGCCCCCAGAAATTGTCCAGAACCTTCTCGATATCCTCCAAGTCGTCGCCCAGCTTGCCCTGGGATTGGAGCAAGGCCAGCCGGTCGTCGATCTCCTCGTCCGTCACGCTCAAGTTGCGCTCGGCCGCCAGCTTGGAAATGTAAACCCTGTCAATCACCCGTTTCATCGAAGCGTTCTTCAACTCGTCCAAGGTCACCTGGGCGTCCTCTTCGGGTTGGGAGAAATCCATTCCCTGCTGGGTTTCGAAATAGTGGACTTGGCGGCGCAGATCCCGCAGGTAGTCCTGATAAGGGACATAGGTTGAGCCGACTCGGGCGACCGGCAGCGGCAAAACCCGGGTCATATTGTAGGAAAAATCGGAATAGCTCTGGTCGCGGTACAGGCTGAAATAAACCAAGCCGCCGAAGCCGGAGGTGGCAACGATCAGCACGGCCAGGCTGACGCCGACGACGCGCTGATTGGTGTTGATGAAGAAAGAGCGGTACTGCCGAGCCCGCCCGAGGATAAGGCGGCGGTGCCTCTCGACCGTTTTGGTAACGACGACCTCTTCGCGGTCGACCAAAACGTCGGCTTTGGACCGCTGCGGCTCCCCGGCAGGCGGTTCCGGCCGTTTCGGCCGGCGGCCGAAACCCAATCTGGCCCATAACGAAAGTTTGCCCGGTTTTCTCAAAATTCCACCTAAATTAGCTTTCTCTCCCAATTCTAATGCAAAACGAGCCGATTTGAACCCGGCTCGCTCAGGCCCCAGGTTGACGATTCGGTTTTAACGCGCATTTGCCCGGGCCCGGCGGGAACGCGTTCAACGGCGGCTACCCCTCATCCCGATTATCAGAAAAACGAGTATCAGGACAATCATCACGGACGCCACCCCTACCAGAGAGAACAGCAAATACCTGGGGAACCCCGCATCCTCGGCGGTGCTTTGCGCCAGCGGCTGTTCCTGCGGATCAGCGGCGGCGGCCGACGTTTGCGGCGCCGTTTTATCTCCCGGATCGGTCTCGGTGGCGGTTGTTTCCGTCGAGAGGCCGACGCTCTCCATCGGCGGCACGGTCACGGGATCGCCGGCAACCGGCGGCACGGGGCTGGCATTGTCATTGCGCGCGGGCCGCTGTTGGACAGGCGGCGGGCCGGCCTCCGCAGCCGGCTCCTCCTCAGCCGGCTGCTGCTCCTGCTCTTGGCTCGGACTGGGATCTCCCGGCCTGTATATGGGAGTCGGCGCCATTATTTTCAGGCCGGACTCCTCCACCTGGACCAACCTGGTGTTCCTGTTGCCCTGCTCATCCAAAGCCCAGAAACAGTAAATCTCGCCGGCCGCAACGTTGTTGACAGTGGCCGATTCGCCGGTCGGTTCCGGCGGATGATCCAGATGTTCGCAGACGGAGCTGTTGCGACGGTGGGGCGCTTTGTAGTACCGCCAGCTGTCCGCGTCCAGATCGACGGCCGGCGAACTGGCCCGCAAAGTGTTACCGGATCGAATCACTTTGATGGCCGGCCCGCCGATGTCCAGCCGCATCAGCTTGTAGGAGGTGTTGCCTTGAGGATCATCGACCCGGTGGCAAAGGTGGATGTTGTCCGTGAAAGTCTCGGTGTACTGGTTATCTTGGTCGAAAGGTATGAGGGAAGGATCGGTTTCGGGCTCGGCGTAAAAGAGCTTCTCCAAAGCTTCGAAGAACTCGGCGTTGAACTGCACGTGGCCGCCCGGCAGGTTGTAGGTGATGTGGTTGTCGTTGCCCCAGTCATACCGGCTGACGTATTTGGAGTCGGGCTTGACAGGCCTGAACACCAGCGCCGCGTTGCCGGCGTCACAGGCGTAATCGCCTCCCCGCCGGGAAACGTCGAAAACGGCCGCTTCCCAGCTGCCGCTGTCCACTACGCCGGAAGGCCCGTAGGGCCCTTTGTAAACGTCCCGGCCGATAATATGGTTGCTGCCTTCAAGCCTGATGGCCGGCGGGTTGTAATCGATCAGGCGGAAAATCGCGTGGCCCTCGGCCAGCAGGCAGTAATACTTGTTGTTGTCGGAGGGCTGAATCGGCAGCTTGGCGCTGGCGACTTTCGGATTCTTATCCGAAACGGCTACGTTGGCTTCGCCCTTGATGTTCGCGGGCAAATCCTTGAACTTGCGGGCACTGCAGTCCCTGTAGTTATCCAGCGGGCCGGCATAGGACCACTGCGAAGCTTTGATCTTTTGGCTCGATTCCAATCTGACAGAGAGCTGGCTTTGGGTCTGGGAGAAGTTGTATTTGGCGTATTTTTCGGCCGCCTGAGTTCCCCAACCGGAAACAACCATAACCAGCACGACTGCGATACCCAGCAGAGCGGCCGACACCAAAACAATACCCGTTCTCCTCAACGCAACCATTCTGCCTATTTCTATTCCAGATTATTCCACCTCCCATGCTAGCATAACTGCGAAAGAAAAGATAAAGCCTGCCCCGGCCCGCCCACCAGCTTGGAATCCGTCCGGGCAACGACAGTCGCGGGCGGGGTTTATCGGCTCGGGCGAGTTGTTTTGACTATGAAGTCGACAGATGTTATAATAAAAGCACAAGGGTTATTCTCTTGCGACCTTTAATAAGCTATGGCGGTTCACTCCGGCAACAGCCGACGTGAATCCGTGCGTTCCGGGCAGGCTTGCCCACACAACCGCGACTAAACCAATCCCCCGCCCCTACGAGCTCGCCTAGGAGGAGCAATGTTAAATGTGAACAGAACCCCGCTGGCGACCCGGCTGGGATGTGGTCGCCCGATAGTCGAAACGGCCATCTTCATGGCATTCTGGCTGACGCCAGCAGCGGCTATTATCCTTATCAACCACTTGGCCAACCAGACCGATATGCGGACTGTGGTCGCCCCGGCCTTTCTGGTCGGCATCCCTTTCTGGGTCATTATCCGTCTTGCCAGACGGCAAAAAGAAACCGGCAGTGATGAAACCGAGCGGTAGCCAGCCCGGACCGCGATCTCCCCCGACCAGCCGGTTGGGGGAGGTCTTCATCCCGTCGGAGTCAATCGCCGTAGCTTATTCGCCTAAACCAGCCGGCTTCAGCAGGTCGGCGAGGCCGGAGTATTCATCCGCCTCTTCCACGTCTTCAACTCGATACTCACCCATCGACCAGTAACACTTGCGCACTTTGGCGCCCGGGCGGTAGATGTGTATCCTGAACTCTTTCTCATCCACGATTTCAATGGCCGCATACTCATCTAAAGCGATACCGACCATCTCCGGCGCCTGCCTGAGCATCTGTTTGAACGGCTCTTGGCGGAAAGGTTCGGAATCGTAATGCGGACAGGTGCCGGCGTTCAGCCAGCCCATCGCCTCCACCCTGAATGGCTTGCCGGTGTAAAACGAGTTGGAATTACCCCAGCGGAACCAGCAGATTGAGCCGGCCGACAAACCCGACATGACCGCCCCTCTCTCATAAGCTTGACGCAGCAGGCGGTCGACGCCGAGTTGGCGCCACTTTTCCATCATCTGGTAAGAATTACCGCCTGTCACGAAAACGATGTCCGCTCCCGAAACGGCCGCTTCAACCTCCGCTTCGGTCGGCGTGATCTCTACTTCGACCAGTTTGAGGATGTCGGTCTGGCAGCCGTAGGCGCCGAACCGTTTCTGAAAAGCTTCGTAAAGCAGGTCGACGTCGTGCTGGCCGTCCTCAGACGCCGTCGTCAACGCCAGCACCTTCGGGTTCTGTTTGCCGGCCGCCGCAACTATCAAATCGTCGACCGGTTTCGTGTCCCACGGGAAATAGTCCGCGCCGCCGGGAGGTTTCTCAGTTGTATAGGTATCCTTGTGTTGGCCGTAATGGCCGCCGCCCAAGGCGAAAATTCTTTTCTGCATGTCGTTGAAGTTAAATTTATGGCGCTCTCGCCGGGACTCGAACCCAGAGCTATTCTTTAGGAGAGAATTGTTTTATCCAGTTAAACTACGAGAGCTCTCAGCCGGCCATCAGCCGTTGGTGGACGGTCTGGTAATCGTGAATCTCCTCCGGGTTGAACCACAGGCCGATCTCCAGCGTTGCCTCCTCGGCGTTGCCGGAAGCATGAACCAGATTGTAGATGGAACGCTGCTTGGAGTTGGCGAAGTACGAAGAGTCAAAGGAAAAGTCGCCGTTGATAGTGCCCGGAGCGGCGTCGGCCGGCAATGTCGCCCCGCGCAGTTTGCGCACGACCGCGATGGCGGAGGGGCCTGACAGAACCAGCGCCCAGACGGGCCCGCTCTGCAGAAACTCGACGTTGTATCTCTGGATCATCAAGCCGATCTCATGCGGGTCTTCCGTGCCTAAGACCTCCTTGGTGTTGACGCCCAGTCTGGCGTTGTTCTCCAAGGTTTTCTCGCCCATGGTCACAATAAACTCCTTGCGCGATGTCGGGTAGTGCTGGTTGATCAGCTCCTCGTCCGCCATCAGCATTCTGGCGGCCACGATCTTTAAGCCTACTTTTTCAAAGCGCCCGATAATCTCCCCGACCAAGCCGCGGGCGACGGCGTCGGGTTTGAGCAGGACGAGAGTTCGTTCAATCATAGGTACCCCCGCATTATAAAACACCCGTCAACAAAAGGCCTAGCAAAACCGCTCCCAAGAACATCCGGTAGATCCCGAAAACCTTCAAGGAACGCTTGGAGATGACCTTCATCAGGACGGTGATGGCCGCCAGGCCGACGACGAAGGAAATCAGGTTGGCAACCAGGACGAAACCGAACTGGCGGCTGACGAATTCGGCTCCGTCGGAAGAAACGAGCACTTTTAAGACGGCTCCGCCGACGAGGGGTATCGACATCAGGAAGCTCCAGTGCGCGGCCAGCTCCTGCTTCAAACCGGTCCACAAACCGGCCAGAATGGTCACCCCGGATCGCGAGGCGCCGGGGATAAGGGCTAAGACTTGAGCCAGGCCGATGATGATGACCTTCCACCAGCCGATGCCGGCCGGTTCGGCCGCCTTATCTGTTGCGGGCGGCGGCTTGAACAGCATGACCGCCCCCACGGCGACCAGCATGAAGACGACGAGGTAGAGGTGGTCGCCGAGCCACTTGAAGAAGTCTGTCAAGAAAAAGCCCAGCAGGCCGGCCGGCAGGATTCCGGCCAGCAGTTTGGCCGGCAGCGAGTAATCCCCTTTCGCGACCCGGGCGAACATGGCACCGAGCTGGGAGCGGGTGAACCAAATCAGGGCGCCTAGGGTGCCGATGTTGGCTAAAACGTAAAGCTCGAAACCGTCAGCGAAATCGAACAAGGCGGCGAGCAAAGCCAGATGGCCGGAAGAAGAAACCGGGATGAATTCGGTCACTCCTTGTATCAGGCCGGCCAAGATAATCAACAGCCACTCCATACGCGCCAATTATACCTGAAACGGCCCCGGTGTTGTATTTTTTAAAATGACTCTCCCCTCCTCCGCTTTATAGAATAGGCTTATGCTCTACAGCCAAGCCGTCGTCGACTATTTGGAATATCTTGAAATTGAAAAAAACCGATCCCAGGCGACGATCGCCAATTACGACAGCTATCTCCAGCGCCTGACCGACTTCGCCGGCGCCGAGCTGGAAGTCGGCCAGATAGATCTGGAGCTGATCCGCCAGTGGCGCCTGTGGCTCAACCGCTTGGGCGGCCGCGACAGCCAGCAGCTGTCCAAAGCGACCCAGAACTACCACCTTATCGCCCTGCGCAACCTGCTTAAATATTTAGCTCAGCGGGGCGTCGACTCCCTCAATCACAGCCAGATCGAGCTGGCCAGCGTCAAGCGTCAGCAGGTCAACTTCCTGAATCTGGAAGAAGTCGAGCGGCTGCTGGCGGCCTGCCAAACCGAGGAGACTTCCGGGTTGCGCGACAGGACCATTCTGGAACTGCTCTTCAGTTCCGGCTTGCGGGTCTCCGAACTGGTCAACTTAAACCGGGATCAAATCAACCTCAAGCGCCGCGAATTCATGGTCCGCGGCAAGGGCCAGAAAGACCGGCTGGTTTTCATTTCCGACGAAGCGGCCGTCTGGCTGGAGAAATACCTCGACAGAAGGACCGACAACTCCCCGCCCCTGTTCGTCAATAACTCGGCCAACCGCCGCTCCGTCTCCCAGGACGGCCACCATCTCCGCCTCAGTGCCCGGTCTATACAGCGCATCGTCCAGAAGGCGGCTCTGAAAGCCGGCATCACCAAGAAAGTCAGCCCGCACACCCTGCGCCACTCTTTCGCCACCAACCTGCTCGGCAACGGCGCCGACCTGCGCAGTATCCAGGCCATGCTGGGACACGCCAACATCGCCACCACCCAGATCTACACCCACACGACCGACCCCCACCTCAAAAGCGTCCACCAGCGCTTCCACTCCAAGAACGAAGAAGCCAAGAAGAAGGAAAGCGCCGAGCCGGAGCCAGCTGACAGCCTTAAAAAACCCGCCTGAAAGCTTTGGTTTTGAATTCGATCAAAGCGCAGAAAGTTTCGCCGGATTGGCATTGCACGGTTTGCAGGTTATTGAAATATCCGCCAGCGTTCTGCGGGCCCCCCGTCCAAGTTCCGCCGGCCGTTGAGCAGTCTGATTCCGTTATGTGGGCGGGAAGAGTGCATGAGTCCGATGCCCACTGCACGCGTGTATCAGTACTTGGTATGGCTGATGCGTCCACGTCCGTCAGAGTCCCCGGAGTCCAAATCCCTCCGTTGGTTTCACAATCCCTTCGGGTAGTATACGTGGTGGGGTTGCATGTGCCGGGATTGTCCGTATATCTGAACACCGTGTTGTCGAATTCCAAATCGCTCATATCCCCCCCGAGGGCGACTTCGATCTCCACTTCGTAGAAACCTTCGTCCTGCCTGATAACGGCAAATGACAAAAGTCTCATTTTTTCATGCATCAGTTCGACCTTGTTAGGGGCGCAACCGGCGGGAGTCGGGGGGGTGGGGTG
>VXPC01000009.1 GCA_009839685.1 Candidatus Saccharimonadota bacterium
GATAAAAACGCTGACCGGTTTGGTCGGGTTGACTTCCCGCAGCCAAGCCTCCAAGTCGTCAAGCAGGTAGGCAACCGCCTGGGCCGTTTGGCGGGAGGCGAATTCGGGCTGGCCGAAAAGGTGCCCCAAGCCGCCGGTGTAAAGGTGGGGACCGAGCGTGCCGATGCCGGCATTGGAAGTCAGCTCCACCAGGCTGTCAATGGCCGACTTCAGGGCCTGCTCCGGTTCGCCGGCTCCCCTGACCTTGGTGCCCAAAGCCTTGCGTTGGTCGACGAAATTGGCGGGCGGCCTGTTTTCTTGGAGGTGGTTGACGTACCAGCGGTAACCCTTGTCCGTCGGCACCCGGCCGGCGCTGACGTGCGGCTGGCCGATGTAGCCGAGTTGCTCCAAGGCGTTCATCTCGCCGCGGATGGTCGAGCTGGCGACTCGGAAGAGTTTGGCCAAAGTCACGCTGCCGACGGGATGGCCGACCTCGGCGTGGGCTTCAACGATGGCGGCCAAGATGGCGGCCTGTCTGTCTGTCATGATTCCTATTATAAACCGAAAGGTGAACAGCCTCAATCGGGACGGTGTCTTTGTAGTATACTTTGGGTGGCAGGTTTTCAGGGGCGCTTAGCTCAGCTGGCTAGAGCATCTCGTTTACACCGAGGAGGTCGGGGGTTCGAATCCCTCAGCGCCCACCACTTGAGACAATTTCACAGATTACTTACCGGGAGTCTTTCTGCAACAGAACCGTGAAGGCGCCGGGCGGCAGTTCGACCTTGCCGACTTTCTTCAGCCGGGCCTTGCCTTTTTTCTGCTGTTCCAGCAGTTTTTTGCGCCTGGTCGCGTCGCCGCCGTAAAGCTTGGCGGTCACGTCTTTGCGGAAACCGGCGATGTCCGCTCTGGCGATAATTTTGCCGCCGATCGCCGCCTGCAGGGCGACCTTGAATTGCTGGCGCGGGATAATCTTCTTCAATTTGTTGATAACCTCCAAGCCCAAAGAGTGGGCTTCTTTGCGATGGCAGATCAAACTGAGGGCGCCGACCGCCTCGTAAGCAACCAGAAAGTCGACCCTGACCAAGTCCTCGGTTCGGAAACCCGCGAAGTCGTAGTTCAGGCTGCCGTAGCCTGAGGTCTGGCTTTTGAGCTGGTCGTAAAAATCGGTCAGCAGGTTCGGCAGCGGCGCCTCGAATTTGAGCACGGCCAAAGAGTCGACGTAATCGATGTCGCCGGGCAGACCGCGGACCTGGGTCAGCAGCTGGATCATCGGGCCGACGTAAGCTTGGGGACAGACGATTTCACCTTCCACGAACGGCTCCCTGATTTCGGCCACTTTCTGGATATCGCCCAGGTCGGCGGCCGATTTGATGACCCTGACGCTGCCGTCCGTACCCAAAATCTCGTAAGGAGCGGAGGGGTTGGAAACGATGATTTCCAAGTCGTACTCCCGCCGCAACCTCTCGGTGATGATATCAAGATGCAGCAGGCCCAGGAAACCGCAGCGGAAACCGTGGCCCAGAATCGGCGAATTCTCGATTTCAAAAGCCAGAGTCGAGTCCGACAGGGACAGTTTTTCCAAGGATTTTTTCAGGTTCGGGTAGAGCGAGCTGTCGCTGGGAAACAAGCCGGCGTAAATGTAGGTTTTGGCCGGCCGATAACCCGGCAAAGCCGATTTGGCGGGCGAGTCTTTCAGGGTGACCGTGTCGCCGACGCGAGCTTCGGTCGTCGTTTTCAAATTGGTCACGACATAACCTATTTCCCCGGGAGTGAGCTCGGCCGCTTTAACCATTTTCGAACTAAGATAACCGACCTCCAAAGCGATCGCGGCCGCGCCGGAAGCCATCATCAGCAAAGACTCGCCCGTCTTAATGCGGCCGCCAATCAGGCGCACGTAAAGGATAACGCCGCGGTAGTCGTCGTAGTAGCTGTCGAAGATCAGGGCTTTGGCGGCTGGGTCATTGTCCGAAATTCGGGGAGCCGGAATCCGGGCGGCGACCGCCTCCAGTACCGCCTCCACGCCTTCGCCGGTCTTGGCGCTGACCTTCAAGACGTCCGACAGGTCGCAGCCGAGCAGGGCGACAATCTGGGCGGCGACTTCTTCCGGCCTGGCAGCCGGCAAATCGATTTTGTTGACGACCGGAATCAACGTCAGGCCGTTCTCTTTCGCCAGTTGGATATTGGCCAAAGTCTGGGCTTGGACGCCTTGGCTGGCATCGACGACCACCAAAGCCCCTTCGCAAGCCGCCAAGCTGCGCGATACCTCGTAGCTGAAGTCGACGTGCCCGGGCGTGTCGATCAGGTTGAACTGGTAGCCGGCGTAGGTCATGCGGACGGGGGTCAGTTTGATAGTGATGCCTTTCTCCTGCTCCAGATCCATCGTGTCCAGCAACTGTTTTTTCATCTCCCGCGCTTCGACCGTTCCCGTCAGCTCCAGCAAGCGGTCGGCCAGCGTCGACTTGCCGTGGTCGATATGGGCGATGATGCAGAAATTACGGATCCTTTCCATCGCCTAAACCCTTCCGCCGACCAGCGGCCACCTGTCCCAGCGAACCAGGCGGCGGACGTAGCCCCAAAATTGCTGCGATTCCTTGATTTTAAGCAAGCGGGAGACGGTGAAGTGGACGGTGAAGGTCAGGCCGAAAATCAGGCCGAGCTTGGCGCCGAACCGCAGATAGGAGTCTTCGCCCTCAAGCGGCAGCCAGCCGCCGGCGACCAAAGCTGCCACCGCGACGACCAGGCCGACCAAGCCGATAACCAGCAGGTCCTTGAAGAACCGGGCGTGGAACAGGCTGCGGTCGCGGCGGTGCATGACCGAGGCGAGTACCAAAATCTCCAAAACGGCCACCAGGCTGGTCGCCATGCCCAACCCTTCCGTGCCGTACTGGGCGGCCAGCAACAAGGAGAGGGCGATGTTGGAAATGAGAACCAGCACCGTCACCAGCAACGGCGTCAGCGTGTCTTTCTGGGCGTAGTAAAAACGCGAAATGATAGCGTACATGGTCCGGAAGAAGATGCCGAGGCACAGCCAGCCGAAGATCATGGCGATTTCCGAATTCTCGCGGCTGAAGATAATCCTCGCCCAGTACTCGCGGCTGACGAAACTGAAAATGACGACCGGAATCGCCAGCCAGATAACGGCTTTCAGCACGGTCAGAAATTCCTCTTTGAACCGATCGGGGCGGTTCTGCGCCAGATACCTGGTAAAACGCGGGAAGGCGGCCGTGCCGAGCGCCATGCCGAGCAAACTGATCGGAGCGTTGTAGAGATAAAGGGCGCCCTTAAGGTTGGAGACGGCCTGGATGGGCAGCTCGGACGCGATCCTGGTCTGGACAATGGAGTTAATGTAAACGATGCCCTGATCCAGGGATCGGGCCGGCAAAGCCTTGATGACCTGGAGGAAGGCCCTGTCCTTCCAGCCCAGCAGCCAACTGTGCTTGAAGCTGAGCCTGTTCATCCCCAAGCCGAGAATCAAGACGTTGGACAAGGCGCCGATCGCCACTCCCACCCCCAGACCGACGACCCCCATCGAATCTTTGAAGAGGTAGATACTGGCGATGATGGACAGGTTGTAAAACAGCGGGGCGACGGCGAAGTAGAAGAAACGGCCGAAGACCTGTTGGATACTGCTGAAGACGGAGGTAATGGAGAACACGAGCGGGTTAATCGCCGCCAGCCGCATGATCTGGGCCGTCACGTCCAACCTTTCGGGCGAGAAGCCGGGAGCGATGATTTCGACAATCGGCCGGGGGAAGAGCACCAGGCAGAGGGAGACGGCCAGCATCACGAGGGACAAGGAATTGAGCACGGCCGAGGTCAACTGCCAAGCCTGTTTCATATTGGCCGTGAACACCTTGTCCGAGAGCACCGGGATGAAGGCCACGCTCAGGGCTCCGGCGGAGAAGATATAAAAGATCAGATCCGGAATTTCAAAGGCGACGAAATAGGCCCCGGTAGAAAAATCATTGAAGTTGGCGTAAATCAGCTTAGTGCGGATGAAGCCCAAGACAAAGCCGACGCCCAGCGAGGCGGCAATCAGCACGGCGGCCGATCTCAGGCTCATTTTACGGTTGATGCGCCGCAGGAAATTGTTCATAAACCATCAGGCCCTATCCGCAGACGGGTCGTTCTTATAAAGTCTACACCCCAAGTTTAACCGATAAAGCCCGGCCGAGCTCAATTAAACAGCGTCTTAGGATTTTAGGTTGAGCTGCTGGGCTTCCCGCGGCAGCCGGGAGTCCTTGAAGATTTCCAAAACTTCTTCGGCTTCGACCGTTTCTTTCTCGATCAGGGCGTCTTTGAGTTTCTCGATGCAGCCCATATTCGCCTTGATAACCGCTTCGGCCCGGTCGGCCGCCTCCTTGATCAGGTTGGCGACTTCTTGGTCGATAAGCTCGGCCGTCCGGTCGGAATAAAGCTTGTCGGCCATCATCCGGTCCAAAATCTCGGAGTTCTCAACATGGAAAACGCGGTCGCGGAGCTGGGAGCTGCCCATGCCCTGGTTCATAATCATGTCCCTGGCCAGCTCGGTCGCCTTTTGCAGATCGCTGCCCGCGCCAGTCGTCACCGCTTCGGGCCCGTAGACTACCTTCTCAGCCACTCGCCCGCCCATCATTCTGGCTAAGATATCCTTGAATTCCATAATGGAGTAGTGGACTTTGTCATCAGGCGGGAGGAACCAGGTCACCCCTCCCGTGTGGGCCCGGCTGACGATGGTTACCTTGTGGACCTCGTCCGAATGGGGCAGGACGTGGCCGACGATGGCGTGCCCCGCCTCATGATAAGCCGTCAGCTCCTTTTCGTGCTCCGACATGATTGAATTCTTCCGGGCCGGGCCGATAGCCACTTTCTCGAAAGCCTCCACGACGTCCTTGTTCTCAATCTTCTTGCTGTTCCGTCTGGCCGCGCGGATCGCCGCCTCATTGACGATGTTGGACAGATCCGCGCCGCTGCTGCCGGCCGTCTTGGCCGCCAGGGCGTCGACGTCGATATCGCCGCTTAAGGGTTTGTCCTTGAAATAGATGTCGAGGATGGCCTCGCGGTCTTTGCGGGAAGGCAGGGTGATGTTGACCCGCCGGTCGAAACGCCCGGGACGCAGCAGGGCGGGATCCAAAACGTCGGCCCGGTTGGTGGCCGCCAAGATGATGATGTTCTCCCCTTGCTCGAAACCGTCCATCTCAACCAGAATCTGATTCAGAGTCTGCTCCCGTTCGTCGTGTCCGCCGCCCATGCCGCTGCCCCTACGGCGGCCGACGGCGTCAATCTCGTCAACGAAAATGATGCAGGGCGAGTTCTTCTTGGCTTTGGTAAACAAGTCGCGGACCCTGGAAGCGCCGACGCCGACGAACATCTCGACGAATTCGGAACCGGAAATGCTGTAGAAGGGCACCTTGGCCTCGCCGGCTACGGCCCTGGCGATCATCGTCTTGCCGGTGCCGGGCGGGCCGACCAGGAGGACGCCCTTGGGTATCTTGGCACCCAGATCCTTGAACTTACCGGGATGTTTGAGGAAATCGACTACTTCTTCCAAATCCTCCTTGGCGTGCTCGTTGCCGGCAATGTCCTTGAAAGTGACATTTTTCTTTTCGTTGCCGTACAGGCGAGCCTTGCTGCGACCGAAGCTCAAAGCCTGCGACCCCTGACCTTGGGCAGCCCGGAACATCATGACCAGCACGATGATGATGCCGATCGGCAGAATCAGGCTGGTGATAATGCCCAGCCAAAGGGCGGAACCGGAGGTATCTTCTTTATAGTTGACTTCGACATCGTCCGGGATATTGACCCCTTGGTCCTCGAACGACACACCGATATCGTCACGGATGGCGTAAGCCACCGGCTCTTCCTCGTCAGCCTCGTTGAAGACCTCTATCCTAGCGCCGCTGATTTCCAGCTTGTCGATTTCAGACGCTTCGTCGTTCAGCTGGGTATTGAGCTCGCTTAAGGAAATCTCTTCCAAATCATCGCCGCTGAAAGCGGCCGTCAGGCCGGCGACGGTAAGCGCCGCCAGCAGGACGATGAAAATGAGGCGTCTGGCTCTGTTGTTGGGCTTGGCCGGTCGATTGGCGCGTTTAGGTTTCATTGCACTTTAAAACAATACCATATTTCGCTGATTTTGGAATCAAGGGGAGGAACCCCTTAAAACTCCAGTCTTAGGGAGCGCTTGGTCAACCTGATGTTTTTCTCGGGGTCAACGACGATAACCTTGCCGGGATTCAGGGTTTTCAATTTGACAACGATGTATCGGATTTGGCTGCTTGTCCTGTCGGCAACCCGATGGCGCAGCAGCCAGGCGTTGACGACTTCGGCGGCCTGGTCGTCGGCCAAGGCGTTGAACCACTCCCGGCTGAAGACCCTGCCCTCGCGCCGGTAGCTCTTGTAACGCAGATAGTTGTCCAAAAAGTCGTCCAGTCGGCGGTTGGCGGCCGCCAGTTCGTCGCAAATTACCAGCAGCCGGCGTTTCTGTTCATCGCTGAACTTGGGCATCACGTGGTGACGGACGTAATTGCGCCGGTAGCTGAGATCCAAATTGGTGGGATCTTCCCGCCAGGCCAGCCGTTGCGCCTCGGCGTAGCCGACGATATCTGCTTTGGGCACTCTCAACAACGGCCTGAAGAGCTGTTCGCTCGACTGCGGTCCGGCCAAACCGCGTCGGCGGCCGCCGCGCTGGAAGTTTAGGACGACCGTCTCCAAAAAGTCGTCCAAGTGGTGGGCCGTCACCAAAGCGTGGGCTTTGAAGTCGGCGACCGCTTGGTACAGAAAGTCGTAGCGGGCCCGGCGGCAAACCGCCTCGGACGCGCCGGCGCCAAGGTCCGCCCGCCGGCCGACAAAAACCAGACCGTAGTCAGCTGCCAGCCGCTCGACGAATCGGGCATCCTCATCCGAACCCGGCCGGACGCCGTGATCGAAATGGGCGACGATAAGCCGGGAGCCGGACGCTTGCTTGGCCAGCAGGTCGAGCAACACGACGGAATCGACGCCGCCGCTGACGGCCGCGACGTATGTCTGGCTAGGCTTGAGGTCAATTTTCATGGCAACTATCCCATTGTAAAAGCTGTCGGCGCCGGACTCAAACCGAATTACCGGCCGCCGGTTGCCTGTAATCGGCTACCGGACCGGCGCTTAAGGTGTAATATTATAAGTATAAGAGATTCAACCAGCCGATATGCAGAACGCGGACACTGGAAGTGACGGCGAAGCGGCGGCTGGCGAAACGGCCCGCCAGACAACCGCTTACCGCCAAAAATACCCGGCGCGGGGCAACTACATGACTGCCCCTCTCAAACGCCGGCCCCCGGCCGCCAATTGGCGCCGGCAGGTAATCGTTCTGAGCCTGGCCGCCCTGGTTGCCTTTTGCCTGTCTTTCGCCGCGGCCAGGTTTTACGGCCCGGACGAGAAGCCGGCGGACAACGGGTCGGCCGGGCAGATAGAAGCTCAATACCCGGGAATCGGCCAAGAGGTCAAGGGCCTGGCCGACGCACTGGGGCTGACGGACAAGGGCCGGCGGATTTTTTACGACCACGATCCGCAGATTTTTGCATCCGCCAATCACCCGGATTTTTTGTGCGCTAGGGATATCAAAATCGACCGAAGGGTGCATATCGGCGGTTGCTGGTCGGCATCCGACGGCAAGATTTACCTGATCCGCGATGACAAACTGGAAGCCGCGGCCGCCCATGAATTCCTGCACGCCGTCTACTATGACGCCTATGTAAACGGCGAGCACGAAGCGCTGAACGTGTTGATTACCGAAACCTTCAACCAACACGCCGACGAACTACGGCCTTTGATTGGCATCTACGCCGACCTGCACACCGGTACGGGCGAGTTCGGCAACCTCAATCGCTACAACGAACTGCATTCTTTCATCGGCGTCAAGATAGCGGCGCTGCCGGATGAGCTGGAAGCCCACTACGCCGAGTACTTCTCAAACCGCCGAGCCGTCATCAAGCTGGATAGCGATTGAGCCGGAGGGGCATGAGAAAACCCCCTTCCCGAACGGAAGGGGGGTTGACTCGGTTCGCCTTTCCGGGAACAGGCTATTGCCTGCTGCGGGCGCGGGCAACGACCGCGCGCTGGACGGTGGCGACGGAAATCGCCGAACCCGCGATCAAGGCAATTAGACTGTAGTTGAGACCGCTGGATGACTCAAAGCCCGTGTCGGGAATCGCCGGCTGGACTTCGGTCTGCGGATCGACCTCGGGGCCGATGCTGCCGGTTGGCACCGGCGTGTCGTCGACTACGACCCTGACCTCGACTTCCAAGTAGGCTGCGTAGTAGCGGCAGGCGGGCAGGTTGCCGTCATAGCCGATTTGCGAACCGCCGGTGAAGATGTCGCCCGGGTTGGTGATAGAATAATCAGCTCCGAAGACTTCTACGGCCCGATCGTGCCTGACTTTGTTGACGGACTCGGCGCTCCAAGTGTGGACTCTCGGCGCGGTAACGCCGGTACTGACGACCTTGATGGCGTGACTGTCGCAGTAAATCTCAACCGTGTCGGTCTTGGTAACGGCGTTGTCGGCCGTAATGGTCAGAGTGAACTCGTGTTTGTTGGCGAAAACGTTTTCATCCAAATCATCCGAGGTGATGGTGACGGTCGTGTTGTGCGCGACACCCGGACCTTGGAAGTCCAAGACATCCTCGTTGTTGTGGTTCAAGCTGACGGCTCTTGTGTTGTGGACATAGCCCCAGAGAGCGAAGGTCGCGTCGTCGTCGCAGACTTCAATCCGGTTACCGCTGCCGGGAAAGTTGCCCTGACGGTTCCACTCGCTGCCGACGCGGAAGAAATCTTTCTCCCAGCGGCCGTTGGAACTGGCGACATTATTAATAGTCCCCTGGCC
>VXPC01000018.1 GCA_009839685.1 Candidatus Saccharimonadota bacterium
TCGCTGGAAACCGAACTGGGGTTGAGCCACTCTGCCCGATCAGCGGCTTCGGGCAGAGAGCTACAGTCGAGGCGACTTGCAGCTGCCGGGGCCGTCCGCCCCGAGCTGGTCGGGGGAGCTTGGCTCGGACGGCTCCAGTTCTTGGATAAGACTCCGCCACTTAGGGTTTTCACATAACTCGGATGCCAAGATTAGAAACTGCTCAACATACCCCTCACCAGAGCTGTCAATTTGAAATCTCGTATCTTCGTTCAACATTGAACCCAGCGCCCTTTGATTAGTTTGCGTGCCTCACTATTAGGGATCGTGAATTTAATTTATTTTTTCAGAACATTCACTATATATTTACATTATATCATGAATTATGTATTATAGAGCTATGGTTACAAGCAAGAAGCTACAACTTTCAATCAAAGACCTCAAGTTACGCTACGAACGCCTCAGGCGCGGCAAAGGATCGTTGCTTCAGCTGCTTGACGAGTCGGAATTGCCCGAGCTCGTCTATAACTCCAACGCGATCGAAAACTCAACCCTGACGCTCAAGGAGACGGAACGGATCTTGCTCGAACTGCAAACCGAACGCAAGGTTTCCGTGCGCGAACTTTTCGAAGCCAAGAATCTGGCCAGAGTGACGGAATATCTGGTTTCGAGGACGCACCAGAACTTGGATGAGGATATTATCCTGCTGCTGCATGAAATGCTGCTGGGCAATATCAACGACCGCATTGCCGGTAGGTTTCGCCGGCGGGACGAGTACGTACGCGTTGGCAGCCACGTGGCACCGGCGCCCGAGGACGTCGAAGCTCTGATTAGAGAGCTGCTGGAAGATTATGCCGGCAGCCACGAAAGATATTTTCTGGACAATATTGCTCGTTTCCATCTGGAATTTGAACGAATCCACCCCTTCGTCGACGGCAACGGCCGCATCGGCCGGGTTCTAATCAACTGGCAATTGGCCAAGCAGGGTTACCCGCCGGTTATCATTCGCAACAAGAGCAAGCACGAGGACTATTACCCGGTCTTCCCGAGTTACACGAACAGAGGCAGCGTGCGGCCGATGTCGGCTTTGCTGGCGGCGGCCTTGCGCGAATCCTTGCACCGGCGCATAGCTTACTTTGAGGGCAGGAAGATAGTCCGGCTGGTTGATTGGGCCAAGAACAAAAATCTGTCGCCCAGTTCCCAGCTGAATGCCGCCAAGCGCCAGACGATTCCCGCATTCAGGGAAAAGAACGTTTGGAAAATAGGGGAGTGATCCGATTGCTTGAAAAGCTGTCAGCCGTCGCAAGGCTAGGGGAAACGTAGCAAAATGGCGCTGGGTCCAAAACAACACTGTTGAAGCGAGGCGTCCGTATTGCTACCGTTGATGCGATCGCAGAAGCTATAAAAGCTGCTGCTTCGTAGTCGCGTCAAGCTTGAACAGAGCAGCCAAGAGGTAATCGGAAGTGTTTGACTTCTTTTCTCCTAGGTTCACCAGACCCACACCGACTCGCCTGCAATTTGATTATATCTTGGGTATTGCACCATGGCCATGACCATGGTAATATCATGCTATGAAACTGAATCTCAAGACCGTTAAGGCTTCCGAGTTCAAAGCCAAGTGCCTCAAGCTGATGGACCAGGTTGCCAGCAGCGGCCAGGAGCTAATTATTACCAAGAACCAGAAGCCGGTCGCTAAATTGACGCCTTACCGCCAGCGCCCCAAAACCTTGTTTGGCATTGACAAGGGCAAGATTGAGATCACGGGTGACATCGTGGGTCCGGTCGAAGTCGACTGGAAGGCAAGGGCCGAACGTGGTTGGGATGATCTGGCATGATTCTCCTGGATACGCACGCCTTGGTCTGGTTGAGACTGGGATCCGACCGTCTAGGCCCCAAAGCCCGCCGGCTGATTGACGAGCATTGGCAATCGGGACAGGTTTACGTTTCTTCGATCAGTTTCTGGGAGGTGGCCATGCTGGAAGGCAAGGGCAGGCTGAAACTGAGCCAGGACATCGGCGCGTGGTACGAAGAAGTTCTGGAGCAGGGACTGGAAGAAATACCGCTCAGCGGCCGCATAGGGATCAGGGCGGCCGGTCTGGCAAATCTGCCCGCTGACCCGGCCGACCGGATTATCGTCGCCACCGCCTTGGACGGTTACCAGCTTGTAACCGCCGATCGCGAAATACTTCGGTGGACGAGCCCGCTGAACAGATTCGACGCCGGCACCTAGGGCTTCAACGCGGGCCGCTGATCTGATCTTGGTCGAAAAACTAGAAAAACAGCCCGGCTTTTACAGGTAGCAGACGCTGAATCCAAATCGAATAAAGATCCGGCCGGTGTGTTCTTGGTCCGCCGAAGGGACGGATATAGAACCTTTCATCACCGCAGTGAATGATCATTCTGCCCAAGTGCTCGCTTTAGCCTATCGAAGCCCCGGGGTTAAATTGCAACAGGGCATTGTACAGTAAATTAAGAGAAGTGTTTGACTTACTTTCTCCTGGGTTCACCAATTCAAATTGCTTCAACTTTAACAGTGTTATCCAACTTAATTGCTGTCTAAATCTTATAAAGCAAATAAAGTCATACTTTAAAGAAATCCCTGATTAATTGAGCAAAACCCGATATGCCTTATAATAATGACGAAGCTTTTAATTTGATTACGGCAGGCGATGGGAAACTCTAAGAAAACTCTGTGGCTGGTCTTGGCCGTCGGCTTGATCGCGTTGGCGGCGGCAGTTTTCATCGGCGGCCGATCGGATTCCGGCACGGGGATGGACCACATGGCAGCTGGCGTCGCCATTAACGATGGCAATCCCGCAGAATTCAAAGACGGGGTTATAGCCTTAGATCCGGCAACCATAGGTCTGGCCTTCAGGCATTTCGTCGACCGGGCTGACGCGTCTTGGGAAGAGATACAGCCGACTGCGGACGGGCAACCGCTTTTTGACAAGCTTGACCGATACGGGGATAAAGACTACGGCATACACGATACCTATGCCGACATCCAGCCCGAGGCCGGCAGGCAGCAACTCAACGATTTGACGGAAGAACACGGTTTCGGCCGGCCATTCGGGGAGCCCTTTAAGTCGGACCAGGTGGGGGTTGCGTCCATAGTTGACAAGAAGATGTTCTGGCATAAGGGTGATGCCAAGGAGTCAATCCTTTACCGCGAGGCGGACGGGGACCGAGCCTACGAAGCAGTCGGCTTCTACTTGGAAGAAGACAACCAGGCTCATTTCTCGGTCTACCGCCCGCCGGGCTTTTCCGAGCCGGTCATACGCATCGCGGCCGATCCGGCCAAGAGCGAAGGCGTACAGAATTATATGTGGGTTACCGAACTGCCCGACGACGCCCGACCGAGCTTCAACTCATTATTTGAGATTGTCCAACGGGCCATCGTCGCGACCGATTCGTCTTCGTCCGTTAAACGAGAATCGTCGGAGACCATAGCCAGCGTAACTATGCCGCAATTGGATGAGGTCGAATACGAAAGAGATTTGGAAGAGCTGATAGGCATGGGTATTTCTACCAAATACGAGGTATCAGAAGCATTCCAAAAAGTGCGCGTCAGCGTTGATGAGCTCGGCGCCGAGGCGGCCGCCCTGACGGGCCTGGTCATATCTGTAACGAGTCTTCCGCCGCCGGATCCGCGGGAGCATATTATCTTGGGAGATCAGGGCAATCTTCTTATTTGGTTCACGGAAGAGGGGAGCGATCTGCCCATTTGCATCATGCTGACCAACCCGGAAGCCTGGACCGAAGCCCGATCCGACTGACCAAGCCCGGCCGCTTGTTCCGGTCTGGCGTGAAATCCGAGCCTACCTGATCCGCCCTGGGAGAATCAGACGAGTTCCGCGATTCCGCGCAGTTCGAATTCCCGGAGTATCTCGGCCTCGACGAATCCCAGAAAGGCGAGGTTTTCAAAAGCCACGTCAACCCGCAGTTCCTGACTGCCCATGTATACCGCGTGCGCGTTCTTAATGGCCTTGGCGTATCGTTCCTCGAGTTCGAGTCCGCGGCCAATCTCATATGCCGCTTCGGGACTGAAGACAAATTTTCTCTGCTTAAGAATGATGTAGAGCAGCAGCCCGTAAAAACAGGATTTACCGACCTCTCTGCCCGACACCTTCAGTTCGCCCCTGCGGTAAGCCAGCAGGGCGGTGAAAGCGCTGCCGACTTCGAAGCGGATACACTGCATCAGGTCAAGCGTAGTTATCTTCGGCAGCTTGAGGGCTTCGACGACTTGCTTGCCGTAGATGGTCTTGCCGGCTCCCTCAACTAGTTCCCGGGCGAATATTTGGCTGACGAAAGGGTTGTTGAATTCGCCCGCCAAAACATCGGAGAGCTTGAAAGGGTAGATCCGCACGGCGTCCAGCCGGATTTTCTCATGGAGCAGGCTGCGCCTGACCAGCTTTTCGTCCTCGAATATGACACCGACCTCGTAATCGCTGTCTTCCCGGTGGTCGCCTCGGCCGCGCGAACCGTAGAGGAATACCGAATAGGGTCCAAACGGTGCCAGCGCTTCTATGATACGATTTTCCATAGGCCTATTCTACGGCCTCAATCGCAAATCGCCAAAAGCCTCCCGGCCCGCAGCATCCGGGCTGCTTGCCCTTGGTTTTTTTGTCTCATTTCGCACAGCGACCGGCGTTCCGTTAACAGCGCACCTATTATATACTGAAACGGAGAGGTTCCGACCGTAGTAGCGGAAGCCGCTCGTATTAAGTCTAGAATGCCGATGAACCGGAATGAAAAACGCTATAGCACGGAGGTGACCTTGGCCAAGCGGTTGGCGGCCGAGGCCGGCGAGATTATGCTGCGGTATTTTGATACGGCCGCCGCACGGCCGCACCTGAAAAGCGACCGGACGATCGTTACCAGAGCCGATACCGAGATTAACAGTTTGGTCATTGAACGCTTGGCGGCCGAGACGCCAGACTACAGCATCCGCGGGGAAGAGGAAAGCCGTGACGTCGCCGGGGCAGAGTACACCTGGGTTTGTGATCCGGTCGACGGTACCATGCCCTTCGCAAAATCGATTCCCATATCCACCTTCTCTCTCGCCTTAGTCGACGGCCGGGGCCGCAGCGTTGTCGGCGTCGTTTATGACCCTTTCCAGCGGCGTCTCTACGAGGCGGTCGTTGGCGAGGGAGCTTCGCTCAACGGTCGAAGTATCAGCGTTTCGTCGGCAGACAGCTTGGAAAACGCGTTTGTCGACATGGAGCTGTGGATCAACCACGAGGAGGGCGTGACGTTTGACGACCCCAGGGACCGGCTCAACAAGGCGGGCGCTAAGGTCACGACCTTTTGCTCGGCGGTAATAGCCGGCTGCTTTGTGGCCCAGGGCTCTTACGAAGGGATGCTGTTCGGCCAAAGCAAGCCCGAGGACATAGCCGCCTTGGCCGTTATCGTTACGGAGGCCGGCGGCAAGGTAACGGATCTGCTCGGAAACGACCAGCGCTATGACCGCAACATCAAGGGGGCTGTCGTTTCCAACGGCTTGGTTCACCAAGCCCTGCTGGAGGTGACCCAGAAGATGAATTACATAAGCGAAAACTGAGTGTCTCGGCGGACCGTCACGCGCAGCGTGCGTCCGGTTCCAGGGTTAGGGTCGTTGGCCCTCAAGACTGCATGATATAATCAGCCTCAAATAATCTCGGGAGATTTGGAGGCTGGAAAGATGAATGCGAGCCGGCTTGAAGGCGAACCTTCGCGGCGACAGGTCTATGCGGATGCTCAAGAGAGGGCGTTCGGCGGTCTGTTCGAATCCTTGGATCCAGAGTCTCGAATGGACTTGGACTTGGAACTAGGGCTGGCGCTGGGCAACACGTTATCAAGCGATAGTGGTGCCGGAGCATTGCCTGAAGAGCGGCGTTATGAAAGGGTGCTTGGCGTCTTGGCCGGCAAAATCAGCCTGACGGCCGGAGAAATAAGAGACCGTCTCGGCGGCACGGAACATGAACCGTTCGATAGCGTGGAGCTCGCTTTCGCGCCGGAACTTGGTGCCATGCATGAGATAGACGGGCCGGAGCAGCTCGAACCCGTCCTCCACGCCCTCATAGACGAAGTCGGCTTAATAACCCGGGCTGATATCCTGCCCGGCTATATCCCGGCCCGCAGCCCGCTCGCCGCCGAACGCCACCATTCGGTAGAACTTGACGAATCTCGGCGGCCGGGTCTCGGCCAGCAGAGGGCGTTGCTGCCGATTATGAAATTCGATGCCGACACAGGAGAGCTGTTCATTTGGGGCGAGGACCGGGGGTATGGGCGCAACGACCACTTGTCGCAACGGCTGGTATTTTTCGAGGACGACGGGGCGGGCCTAAAAGAAGGCTTGGCAGTGGCTTATAACGCCGATCCTTATTACCAGCGGGGGTCGTACGCCGGCAGGGAGCCGCTGCCGTTAACCGTGGCGCTCTACCGATCCGCAAGTTATCCCGGCTATGATCTGGCGAAAACTATCAGGGCGGTGTTTGACAGCTACGGTGGCGTCCACAAAACAACCGAGTTTGAGGCCGACCTGCAAATACCGATCCCGGGCGGGCTGGTACGGCGCCGCTACACGGCTTTGGTTGATCGCAGATACAGGGGGTCGTTCGTCACCAACCGGACCTTCCGTTTTCAGCGTTTCGGCGAGGAGGCGGGGGCGGAAGAGAGCAGACCGCCCATCGGAGCGCCCGCCATAGAACGGATTATGCACAGCGTGCGGCTTAGCTACGGGCAAAGGCATCCGTTGTTGCCCTTAGAGGACGTCCGCATCGAGCAGGATTGCGAGTTGATGCGGTTGCGGGTTGAGAGGCGCGAAGAAGGCAACGGGTCGGCTGAGCCCTGTCTCCAAGTCGATAAGGAATACCGGCATCCGGTTCAAGACATGCCCAAGCTGATACTGCGTTGCTGAGCGGCCGGCCGCAGCCCGGCAACCGCTTGGGCCGCTCTGGCAGATCCCCGCCTTGAGGTTTGTTGACCGGCGCGGGCTTCCACCAAGATTTCTTGCTATTATAAAGTGTTTATGTTATACTTTAAGAGTTAAACCAATGAAAGAATTAGAAAATGCGAAGAAATCGTAACACATTTTCGTCCCGGGACGCAGGAGAGGCGGTCAGCCCAAGGTATACGCGCAGGCTAGGTCGGGCCGCCGAGGAAATCCTTGAGGTTTTGGGCACAGAGGAGCTAACGAGTTTCACAGACTCTCTTGTCGTCAAGGCGATCATAGGCATTGCAGAAAGCCGTTTAACGGACGTTCCAGAAGACGCTCTGGGCACTATTACAATCAGCAAACCGGAGGGTGAATTCGCCGAGTCGGCGCTATGGTCTTACGGAATAACCTATGGGATGCAGGACTCGCGTCACTCGCGCCTTATAACTATCTATAAAACTGACGATACCGAGCGCTTTCCGGCCACGTTGAGCCGTTATGACGGCTCGGCCGACCGTCATCTGCGAAAGTCCGAAGCCAAGGCGGTGGAATCCGACTTGAAGCAGGCGATTAAGTCGATGCGCAAAGTTCTGCCGGCTTAGCGGCACGACGGATAAATCCCGGCTTGCCGGTTACTCTCCGGTCTCCGACCACACCGCGAGCTCGTTGCCGCTCGGGTCGAGAAAATGAAAGCGGCGTCCGCCCGGGAATGAGAATATTTTCTTCGCGATAATCCCGCCCGCTTTCTGAACCGCCCCCAAACTCTCTTCCAGATCCTCCGAGTAGATGACTGCCAGGGTGGTGCCGTGCCGCACTTTCTCAACCTCTGTCAGGCCGCCCATCTCGGAGTCGGCGCCTTGGATGCCGGCATAGGTCGGGGAATAGTCGGTAAACTTCCACCCGAAAGCCTCCCCGTAAAAACGTTTCGCCTTCCCGATGTCCGAAACGCTGATCTCAATATAGTCGATTGCATGATGGCCGTGCATGGTGCCGTCAGTATAAGGCAAGAGCGGCACTGGCGGCAAGGCGGAACCAGTTGAACGGCGGGCCGTGCTGTATAATTAGCGTCAATGAAACATACGTATAGGAGCCATGATGACAGCGCGCGGAACGTTTGACATTGCGACCGAAGCCGAACCCCCCTTCTTGGAGCGCGACGGCAATAAGCTCAACTACAACGTAGTACGCAAGGATTTCGCTGGCGGCATGGTCGGCAGCTCCGAAGCCCGGATGATAACCGCTTTCACCAATACCCAAGGTTCGGCCGGCTACGTAGCCATCGAGCATTTCAGCGGCTCGATCGATGGCAGATCCGGCAGCTGCGTGTTCCAGCACAGCGGCGTCATGGCCGAAGGCGCCGCCGAGCTGTCCGTGGTCATCGTTCCCGGATCCGGCACGGCCGAGCTGTCGGGGATTTCGGGCGCCATGGAAATCGATAACGCGGACGGCAAGCATACCTACGTCCTTGATTACGAACTAGGCGATTGAGGCGTCCGGCGGGGTCGGCTTCTGGCTGGAGCGAGGCGCCGAAGCCGTCATTTGACTTATAAACGTTCAATGATATAATTTTATTTGCATAATTTCCGAAGAGATTCAGGCAGTGGAAAAGGAAAATAATTCGACGGCAAGCTCGGCAGACACACGGCGCCTAGAGCAAGAAATCAGTGAAGCCGAGGCGGCGCATGAAGCGTTGCTGGCGGCGGCGGCCGAGCAGCATACCGAGGTCGCGAGACTGCTGCGGCAGTTGGGCGACAGCGTGGTGCGGTTGCAAGAGGCTAAAATCCGTGAGCAAGCCGAGCAACTGCTCGGC
>VXPC01000010.1 GCA_009839685.1 Candidatus Saccharimonadota bacterium
CGACCGAAGATACCAAGCCCGCTGCCGAGCAGAAGGAGCTGGAGACGGTTTTGGAGAAAATCGAGAAAGCTTACGGCAAGGGCAGCATCATGAAGCTCGGCAGCCAGCAGCAGGTCGTGGCCGAGAGCATCAAAACGGGGGCCTTGAGCTTGGATCTGGCGCTGGGCGGCGGCATCCCTTACGGGCGGATCATTGAGATTTACGGGCCCGAGAGCTCGGGCAAGACGACCCTCAGCCTGCACATCATCGCCGAGGCTCAGCGGGCCGGGAAGACGGCCGCTTTCATCGACGCCGAGCACGCCTTGGATCCGGCTTACGCCGAGCGGATCGGGGTCAAGACCTCGGATCTCATCCTCAGCCAGCCGGACAACGGCGAACAGGCCTTGGATATCGTCGAGATGCTGGTCAACTCCAACGCCGTCGATTTGGTCGTCGTCGACTCGGTCGCGGCCCTGACGCCCAAGGCGGAGATCGAGGGCGACATGCAGGACCACCACGTCGGCCTGCAGGCCAGGCTGATGAGCAAGGCCCTGCGCAAGCTGACCGGCACGGTTTCCAAAACCCGCTCGACCGTCATCTTCATCAACCAGCTGCGCATGAAAATCGGGGTCATGTTCGGCAACCCGGAAACGACGACCGGCGGCAACGCCCTGAAATTCTTCTCCAGCGTGCGGATGGACATCCGCCGGATGGGGCAGATCAAGGTCGGCGAGAACATCATCGGCAACCGGGTCAAGGTCAAGGTCGTCAAGAACAAGATCGCCCCGCCGTTCCGCTGGGCGGAGTTCGACATCATGTACAACGAGGGCATCTCCCAGGCCGGCGACATCCTCGACCTCTCGGTCGAAAAAGATCTGATTGAGAAGTCCGGTGCCTGGTACAGCTATGCCGGCGACAAAATCGCCCAGGGGCGGGAAGCGACCAAGGACTTCCTCAAAGAGCATCCCAAAATCCTGACCGAGCTGGAGAAAGAGATCCGGGCCAAGTCCCTCTAGGGCGCCGTTTCGGGCAGGGAGTGCAGCTGGGCCTGCGGGCCGATCTTGACCTCGATGCGGCGCCGGCTGACTTTCTCGATCTGGTTCCGCGTGAAATGCAACCTGGTCTTGCGCAGCCGCTGGTGCAGCGGCGGCTTGACGATCAGGTGGATAATCTTGAAATCCTCGTCGTTGAAGCTGAAATCCTCGGCCCGGCCCAAATATTCGTCGTCGCTTGAGACGACCTTGGTGCCGGGAATCTGGTAATCGACCTTCAAGACCCGCTTCAGCCTAGGGAGGTCGGTCGGGTCGTTGATATCTTCCAGGTCGTTGATAAAGATGCGCTTGTCGTGGATCTGGCGCAGGCTCTGGCTGAGCAGGATCGGCCAGTAGGTCCGGCGCCGGCTGTATTCCTCGACCCAGAAGCCGGCGACGCTGAACCGTTGGGGGTCGACCAAGATGCCTCTGATCTGGCCGACATTGCTCAAGCCGGAAATGCTGGTTATCTGGTAGCCGATGCAGGCGCTGGCGAGGTAAATCATGATCGCTTTCAATTATATATTTTTTGGCTTTGCCGGGCCGTCTTTAATAAAATACGGTCATGGCTCGTTCGGTTTCCAAACAGGTTGTTATTCCAGACATGGCGGCGCTGGACGCCTTGGCCGCGAAGATCGCGGCCCGGCTCAGGGGCGGCGAAACCTTGGAGCTGCTGGCGGATCTGGGCGGCGGCAAGACGGCTTTCACCAGGTGTCTGGCCAAGCATTTGCGCTCGGAAGACGCGGCCGCCAGCCCCTCCTTTACGATCGAGAATATTTACCGTTGTCAAAATTTTGACATTCACCACTTTGATTTCTACCGCTTAGAGGATCCCGGCGTCTGCGCCTTCGAACTCCAAGAAGCCTTGGCCGACCCGGACAAGCTGGTGATTGTCGAGTGGAGCCGGATCGTCGCCGATTTGCTGCCCCCCGTCAGGTTGGCGGTGGAAATCGCCTTCGACCCCGGGACGGGCGAGGACAGCCGCCGCTTCACCTTCAAAGCGCCGGCCGAGCTGGCTTACCTGACGGAGGACATTTAGACCCGTGCACCTGCTGATTGCCGCCAACGACAAGCGCCACGCCGAACTCGGCCTGTTCGATCCGGCCGACGTGCGGCCGGCTTACAGAAAGGTCTGGGCCTGCGACCGCCAACTGTCGCAGACTTTGCTGATCAACCTCAAGGAATTGCTGGCGGCCGGCGGCGCCGGTTTCAAAGATTTGAGCGGTATCGGCGTCTTCAAGGGTCCGGCCGGCTTTACCGACCTTAGGATTACGCACACGGTCGCCAACACTTTGGCTTACGGCCTCGGCTTGCCGGTCGTCAACGCTTCCGGTCCGGATTGGCGCCAGATTTGCCGGCGCCGGCTGGCGATTGGGGAGAACGACGGGATCGTCAAGCCGGATTACGGCCGGCCGCCGACCGTCACGACCCGCAAAAAGTAATGCAAGGCCGGCCCGGGCTGTGGTATAATGCCAACCAGCGAAACGCGAGAAAGGTTGTTGCCAGTTTTTTCCTGCCAAGCCGCGTTTCCGTGTTTTGCCGACAAGAGTATTCGAACCGCCCGCTTAATCGGGCCCGATTGATTCTTTGGACAGCACCGATGATTTCAGGCGATAAGGCATCGGCTAACCGATTGCCGGAGACCGAGCCGGCCACAGAGGTTGGGCTACTCGACAAATCTTAATAATTTATAAAACTTTCAAGGAAAGAGAGGTGATCCGTGTGGTGGATTATCAGCATCGTTGCCGCTTTAATAGGCACCGGAGGCGGTCTGGCGATCGGCTTCAAAGGCTCCCAGCACCGCTTTAAGCAGCGGCAAGAAGAAACCGACAAACAAATCAAGAAGGCCAAGCAAGAGGCCGACAAAATCTTAAACGAAGCCCGCAAAGAGGCCCGCGAGGCCTTGGACAAGGCGGCCGCCGAGGAAGAAGAGCGCCGCGCCGCGACCAAGCAGCATACGGACCGGCTGGAGAAGCGCGAGAAAAAGCTGGACGAGAAGCAGGAGGCTTTGGAGAAGCGCCAAGAGGAGCTGAAACAAAGGGAGGCGGAGGTCGACAAGGCCAAGCAGGTGGTTTACGAGATCCGCGAGCAGCAGGAAGACAAGCTGCAGAAGATTTCCAAGCTGACCAAAAAGGAAGCGGCCGAAAAGCTCCATCAAATGGTCGAGCGCGATATCCGCGCCGATCTGCAGGGCTTGATTGCCAAGCTGCAAAACGACGCCAAGGCTCAGGCCGAGGACAGCGCCAGAGCCATTTTGATCGGCGCCATGGAGCGGATCGCTTCGGAGACGGTCGCCGAACGGACGATCACCTCGGTCAAGATCGACAACGAAGACATCAAGGGCCGCATCATCGGCAAAGAGGGTCGCAATATCCAGGCTTTGCAGAAGGCGACCGGCGTCGACATCCTGGTCGACGACGCGCCCGGCGTCATCGTTCTCAGCTGTTTCGATCCGATCAGGCGGGAAGTCGCCCGCCAGACCTTGGAGATGTTGATCAAGGACGGGAGGATCCACCCGGCCCGCATCGAAGAACTCCTGGCCAAGGCCCAGAAGCAGGTCCAGAAAGAAGTCGTCAAAGCGGCCGAGGACGCCGCCCGCGAGGTCGGCATCGTCGGCATCCCGCCGGCCATTCTCCAGTTGCTGGGCGAGCTGCGGTTTAGAACCAGCTACGGCCAGAACGTTCTCAAACACAGCATAGAGATGGCCAATATCGCCGGGGTCTTAGCCGAGCAGATTGGCGCCGACGTCCACGTCTGCAAATACGCCGCCCTGGTCCATGACTTGGGCAAGGCGCTGACGCACAAAATGGAAGGCAAGCACCACCACCTGAGCGGCGAGATGCTGCGCAAATACGGCGTGGCCGAGGCGGTCGCCCATGCCGCCGAAGCCCATCACGACGACGTCGAGGCGACGACGATCGAGGCGGTCGTCATCCGGGTGGTCGACGCCGTGTCCGCCGCCCGGCCCGGCGCCCGCAACATCTCGGCCGAGAACTTCGTCGAGCGGATGAAGACCCTGGAAAACATCGCCAACGGCTTCAAAGGCATCGAGAAATCGTACGCCATCTCGGCCGGCCGGGAAGTCCGCGTTTTCGTCAAGCCGGGAGACCTGGACGATTTGCAAAGCATTCAAATGGCCCGCGACATCGCCCTTAAGATTGAGTCGATGATGAACTACCCGGGCACCATCAAGGTGACCGTCATCCGCGAAACCAGAGCGATCGAGTACGCCAAATAGGCGGAGGTCCCGGGCGCGTGCTGAAAATCCTTTACTTGGGCGATATCGTCTCAAAGGCCGGCATCGGGGCGGTCCGCGAAGCGCTGCCGCGGCTGATTGAGCAACACGGCGTCGACGGGGTCGTCGCCCAAGCTGAAAACGTCAGCGGCGGGCGCGGCATGACGCTGGCCGACATGCGGGTTTTGCAAAACGCCGGCATTGATGCTTTCACGGGCGGCAACTGGTCGCTTTACCAAGAGGAGCTGTTGCCGCTGCTTAAAGACCACGGCCAGCCCGTCTGCGGTCCGGCCAATTATTTGCCCCAGGCCCGGCCCGGCTACAAGTACGTCCGTTTGAGGGGAGGCGCCAAAATCATGGTGGTCTCGCTGCTGGGACAGATCATCAGCCGCCAGGCGGAAGGCACCACCGACCCGCTGCAACGGATCGAGGAAATATTGGCGGTCCGGGAGGCGGACGTGGCGGCCACCGTCGTCAATTTCCACGGCGACTTCAGTTCCGAAAAACGGATGATCGGCTATTTCTTGGACGGCCGGGCCTCCTTGGTGGTCGGCGACCACTGGCACGTGCCGACCGCCGACGAAATCGTCTTGCCCAAGGGCACGGCCCACGTGACGGACGTCGGCATGTGCGGCAGCCTGCACAGCAGCCTGGGCGTTTCTTTGGAGGTTTCCTTGGACAGGTGGCGGACGAAGCAACCGGCCAAGAACGTCTGGGACGAAGACAGGCCCTGGCAGCTCAACGCCGTTTTGGCGGAAATCAACCCGGCCGGCTTGGCGGAGCGAATCAGCCGCGTCCAGGAAATCTTAGCTTAAATTTCTTTCTTGTCGTTGAAGCCGACGAAGGCGATGATGACGGTCGCCAGGAGATCCAAGGCGACGATGACGATCAGATCCAAATTATCGGCCAGGGCCAGAAAGCCGGCCGACCCCAACCAGATGACGGCGATGATGCCGGCAGTGTAGGGGTATTTGATGAAGAGCAGGAAATCTTTCAGCATGACCCTATTATAAATCAATTCTTTCGCTTATCGGCGGGTTCTTCTTTTTTGACAACCTGGGCGCGGGCGGATTTGAGGTGCATCTTGGTCATCAGGCTTTTAAATAAGCCGGGGTCGCCGACGGCGATTCTTTCCAGCCAGGTGGAGATAATCTGCAGGGCGTGGTTGTGGCTGATCTCGGGGTCGTTGAGCGATTTGAGGTCCGGGTAGGTTTCGTCGACTTTCTTGATAACCTTGGTGTAAACCGGTTTCATGACTTCCAGATAAAGGTCCAGCAGGTGGACCAGCGACGTCCAAGTGACCAGCGTGCGCAGCATTTCCGTGTCCTGAACCTTGAGCTTGAAGCCGAAACGGTTGTTGCGGTTGGCGATGCGGTCGAACATGACCAGCGCCTTGGGGCTGTCGGTCATCGTTTTCAAATCGTCCTCGCTGAACGTTTCCTCGAAAACGTTGCCGACAATCTTAGCCAGCTCGTTGTTGAGGTTGATCTGCCGTCCCTCTTTGGTAGCGGCGAAGGGGCTGATCTTAGCCAGCGCCAAATAGAGGTCGCGGCCGAAGAAGCGCAGGCTGGCCGAGAAAATGTCCTGGGGGTCGAACTTGCCGCGGGAGAGGGCGTGGTAGGCCTTGATCAGCTTGAGGTAGGCGGCCGGGTCTTTGGAGCTGCTGGCGGCGATACCGAAGTCGATCAGGGCGATCTTATCGTCGTCCAGCAGGATGACGTTGCCGGGGTGGGGGTCGCCCATGACCTGGCTGTGGTGGAAGGTGCCCCACAGCAGCTCGTAGCCCAGGGTCTGCAACTGCTTGACCAGATCGGAATCGAGCTCCTTCTTTACGTAGGCTTTGAGATCGGTCCGGGGATCCTTTTCCCTGAGGCGGAGCAGCTGGGTGATCGGAATGCCGTCGATGTACTCCTGGACGATGATGTCCTCGGTGCACATGTCCAGGTGCGTCTGCGGGATGACGATCTGGGGATGATCCTTGTAGGTCAGAAACTGCTGGTGGGCGAAGTTGGCTTCCCCCTTGTAATCGATTTCCCGCAAGGTCTGGGCCTTGAAGTCCTCGAACACCAGCTTGACGTTCAGGCTCTTGTTGAACTTGATCGAGCGGAGGTGGAAATACCAGAAGAATTTCAGCAGCTTGAGATCGAACTTCAGGGTTCGGCTGATCTCGGGCGAGAGGATTTTAACGATGACCGTCTGGCCGCTGTCCAGCTCGGCTTTATAGACATGTCCGAAGGAGCCGACGGCGAAGGGCTCGGCCTCGAAGTTCTTCAGCCGCTGCCGTTTCTTGCCCAGCGAAGCTTTGAGGATCTTCTCCGCGTCAGGCGGCCGGCTGTTGATTTTTTCAAAGATGTTGAGCTTGTTGTCGCTGCGCCAGCGCTGCATCATCCAGCTTTGCAAAATGACGCCCTGGAGGAACTTGATGTAGACCCCGCCCATCTTGAACAACTCGTCGCCGATCAGGTTGTACATCTGATCCTTGTGGCCGCGGTAGTAGAGGTAGTAGGCCCTGAAAAGCAGCCGGCTGATGACGGCGAAACGTTTGAATTTTAAATCCAGATGCTTGAACATTTGCTTGCCTTAGCTGTCTGCCAGCCTACCTTGCGTTTTTTATTTTTTGGCAAATCCGATCAAAAACAAGATGACCGTGCAACCCAAAACGATGCCGAAAAGCTCGAAACTGCCTTCGTCCGAACGGAAGGCGACGATTATCAGGGCGGCCAGCCAAATCAACAGGACGGTAAAAAAGATGGAAATGTATTTCATGATACATCTCTAATTATACAATTAAAGGGCCTTGTTTTCCAGCTGGGAAACTTCAAGGCCGTTGGCTCGGATCCTTGAGGCGGCGCAAAGCGATCGAACTGCCGCGACGCCCGAATCACAAAATAAAGGCAGAGCCTTCGGAAACACTGGCCGTTTCATTGACAGTGGGCGTAAGGCTTGGTACAATGCGTCCCAAATGACGAGGCTGGGTGCGGTATGAAGGTTTTACTGAGCGTTTTGGCTACCTTGTTGGCAGTGGTTGCTCTGGTAGCGGGGGTTTGGTTGATTCATAGCTCAAACAAAAATAGGCTTTACGCAGCTTACGACGATTTCTGCGCCGAAAACGACTTTGATTTTACGCCCGACAGCGATGACAGCGATGACTTGGAATTCGGCAGCCAGGACTGGAGGGACAGCTACGCGGAAGCTATAGCTGAGCACGAAGATTTTCTGGTCGTTATGAGGGATGTTACGCCTCCGGCAGATCTGGAAAGCTTCCACTCGGCGCTCGCGGAGTCGCTTGAAGAAGCGACCCGGGAGCTCCCGGTCTCCCGGTTTGATGAATTTCTTTCCCTTCTGGAAGACTTGCAGCAATCACCCGGTTTGGATGGACTCTCCGGGCTGAGGGCTTCGATGGAGGGTATTTACGCTGCTTTTGAAGGAGCGTTCCACAAGCAATACGCGGCGCTGGTCTTGGCCGAAGCTATTCCGCAAGACGTTATCGACAAGGTTCCCAGCTGTGAAGGTGAAAAAGGTTTCGACTGGCAAAAAGAAAAGGAAGAACTTCTCGAAGGCTTGCTAGAAATGCAGGATGCCAAGAGGGAGTTCGACTCTTTAATCGAACAGGCGCTTTAGCTCTCTCGGCGGAGCGGTTTCCGTTGATCCGGTAGCGAGCCGGCGTTTACCAAAACCAGCCGCGCTTCTGGCCGATAAAAAAGATTATCAGCGCGACGGCGGCGATAACGACCTTCAGCCAACCTGAAACGAAGACGATGGAAAAACACAGAAGTGCGAAGGGTATGCGGATGTGCCAGTTCTTGTTTTTCTGCATAAGTTACGCAGTATTATACACCACCCGAAATTTTAAAACTCCCAATGCCCCGGATTAGAGATGTTCATGGGCCGAGTTTTGGGATCTGGGCTGCAGTTCCTTGCATTAGTCAACCATAAGTTGTATAATATCAACTACTCGGTGGTTGAGGCGGCCGGGCGATTTTTGAAAACATGGCGATTTGCTGCCAGCAAATCAAGGTCAGGGGATGGACGGGCAGACCGGTCGGCACGTTGGATGTTCCGGCCCGGGTCGGTTGTTTTTGCGACGGTCTCGTACCATTTCGGGGCGAAGCGCGCCGGTAACCGGTCGCAAGAGGGGTTAACGGGCCTTCGCGATCCACTTCCGCGTAGCGCCGGAGGGGCTTGGCAAGCTCCCCCGCATCTCGTCCCGACGCCACACGCAGCCGGTTTTTGGGTCGCTGGTGATCCGGATTCTATCCGGGCGAAATCACCCAGTGGAATGCGACTCGCTTTCTGCCCGCCATCACCTGGCCGCCCCCGGCCCGCTGGTTGGGGGGGGGGTGTTTTAAAACGAGGTAGGGGTGTTTTTTATTGGTTTCGGGGGAGTTTTGGAAAACACGGGGGGGGGTGTTGAGA
>VXPC01000024.1 GCA_009839685.1 Candidatus Saccharimonadota bacterium
TCCGGCGTCGGTCAATCGGCGCTGTCCGGTTCGTCGTCCCAGTAGCCGCAGGCGGAGTTGGCGCGGCCGATGAAGTGGAAGCCCTCCGCATCCGTCCCGAAGTCGGACACCGCCATCAGTTTGCCGCTGTCGGGATACTCCAAGACGTCGTTCGTCGCGACGGAGGAGATTGCGAGGTACTTGAGCGGCGTTGCGCCGGTGTTGGTCAGCTTGTGGGCGAACTCGGCACGGCCGTGCGGTGCGCCCAGGACGTCGCCGGCCTGGACTTCGTAGGTGGCGCCGCCGAATCGGTAGCGGCCTTGGCCCTCGAGAATGACGAACATCTCGTCCACCCCGTGGTGGACGTGGTAGGGACAGCCGGACTTGCCTGGCGGAACCTCGCTGTATGTCGCCCCGATCTGGGTCAGGCCGATGGCGTCTGCCACCCGGTTGTCTGCGGAGGCATAGCTTTCTCCCCGCGAGAATGACTTGAGGGGGAGGGCGGAGAGGGTCGCGACTGGGGTTATGGTCTTTTCGTTGGGGTCAGTGCTCATGGGATCTTTCGTTCCTGATTGCTGCGAAGCGCACCCTCGCGTTCCTGAAAGTCGATGGTTGCGTTGACATAGTCGCGGAGCAACGACTTGCCTGTCTCCACGTCGCTGGCCAGAAGGCAATCGGCTGCCTCCTTGAGAAGCGCATTGCGGAAGAACGGATCGCGCTGGAGCCGTTCTCGCACCGTCACCTTGAAGTCTCGGGTTAGTGCCATCGTCTCAGTCCTCGTGCGGTCCGTGACCGTAGTTCAACAATTGGCTGGTTCCCCCTGTATTCCCACTGCCGTCGATCTGTTGGGTGAGCAGTAGCGTCCATGTTATTGACAAATGCCGTGAGTCGCTGTCAAGGTATTTTATCGGCATGAGACAAACATCCACGGATTGCAAAGGCAGAGAATGCCCACTGCCAGCTTGTCAAGTCTATCCCGCCATGTGGCGCTGCAAGGAGGAAAGCCCCTCCTCCAGCCAAGCAGGATCGAAGCCCGCGCCGTTCCACGAACTAGGCCATTGTCCAGGGTGGATTTGCCAGTCTAGGATATTATGTGTGTGTCCATTCAACTGAAATCGGGAGAGTCAACGTAGTGGCAAAGGCAAAAAGTGGAGCCGCACGGCCAACGAAACTGGCGTTTGAGTATCGACAGGCAAGTAATCATCGTGCGGTGTATGCGGACGGCGCTATTGGTGGCCCAGTCCCCCAGCAGCCCCCTATGCTACGGGTTGCGCTGTACCGAGAGTTTCCGGTTTACTTGCCGGAAGTTAGTGAGCTGGTTGACGCGACGGAGAAGAGCGCGACAATTGGCAGGTCGATCCCGCAGTCTCATGGGGACACAATCAATGTGGTGCGGGAGATCGACACCACTCTTGTGATTACGGCAAAGGTGGCCCGCCAGCTTTCTGTTTGGCTGAGCGAGAAGGCTGATGAGATTGAGGAGGTGGTCGAGTCATGACGGTTTTGGACAAACTGCGCTCCTTCGGCGATAGGCCGGAGGGCTGGCACTACGGCGAAGGGGACAAGTTTACCAGCGCCATCCTCGAATCCGCCGAGGCTGTCGTCATATGTGGACAGTTGCTTGGGCTTGACGAAGTGAACGTGTTTCCTGGGCTTTCTGGCGAGGTCTTGGTGGCCTTCTACCGTTCCGGACGCTGCATTGAGGTTGAAGTTGATGCGCATGCGAATCAGCGCTTTGCGGTCTCCTTGGAGAGCTCGGATGGAGAGCAGACCGAGCCCGTCGAGTTCGGGAATTTGGAGCAGATGAAGAACGAACTGAAGCGCCTTAAGGATTCAATGTGCCTACCTACGTCCGCATACTCAGAGCCGAGCACTTCGACTTCGAAAGAAATCGATTTCTCAGCTTGGCTTTCAGACCCTCAAGCCGTGGCAGGGGGGAGGGATCTCAGTTTTTGACTACGACTGCGCTGGCGGAACCCCGGACGCCGCCTGCGCTCATATCGCGAAGTGGTACCCGGATGTATCTGGGGAACCGGCAATTCTATGGCGGTTCACAAAAGGGCAGTTACCCAATGAGGGCATCCGCATAGAGGAGAATCCGTCCGAGTCTGGGGATGATTGCCATCGGGATATCCATGGGCTGTCGAAAGGAGGGGCTGGGACGATTTTCAAGCAAGCGCAGAAAGATCGGTTGTTCGAAACGGATGATTTCCAGGTCTGCGGGCCAGAAGGTGCGTCACGGCTTTCGCGCGAGGATGTGGTGTGACCCCGCCCTGACTCGGACGTGGGCCAAACCCCATACAATTCCCCGAAAGTGACTCACGCCACACTAGCGCCGCTTGCCTAGCGTCGCAGTGGACCATAAGGGGGCCGATGGGTGTTCTTGCGGGTAAACTCGCATGCCCGACATCACCCGTCCACCTACGAAGACCCATGACGACAACCCGCTTTACCGAACTCTCAGACGCCCCAATCCGTGAGGCTTGGCCGGACGAGGCGCGCGACTTTACGCCATGGCTCTTCGACAACATCGGCTTCCTCTCCGACGTGCTAGGCATCGAATTGAAGGCGATTGCTACTGAAGAAGCCGTTGACAACTTTTCGGTGGACATCGTCGCAGAGGACTCCAAAACAGGTGAGCACGTCCTCATCGAGAACCAACTCGAAGCCTCTGACCATAAGCACTTGGGTCAGGTTCTCACCTACCTGGCCGGCATCAGGGCCAAAACCGTAGTCTGGATCGCCCGGAGCTTCCAGGACGCGCATCGCTCTGCGGTCCGATGGCTCAATGAACATACCGACGACGATTTCGCCTTCTTCGCCGTCCGGCTTCGGGTGGTGCGTATCGGCGACAGCCCCTTTGCTCCAGTGTTCGAGGTCGCCGAACAGCCGAACGACTGGGACATCACCCTTCGCAGCAAAACTGCAGCTGCCGAATCCGAATTGACGCGACTGAGGCGCCGGTTCTGGAACCGCTATCTGGAGAGGCAGCCTGGCGTGTTCGCCCCCAGCCGCCACTCGAACGTCTGGGTACGAGTGCTGTCTGATGGGGAGGTCGTATTGTCAATGTACGTGGGGAGCAAAACGTCGGGCATGTTCCTACGCGGCCGGTTCGGGGCAGACAGCGAGAATCTCGCGCCGTTCATGTCCCGGCACGCTGAGGCTCTCGAGCAGGCTCTCGGTCCCAACCAATCGACGGGCCGAGGACACTACTACAGCACTTCTGTGGACATTGCCGTCCGGCAGGAGTCGCGCTGGGACGAACTCATCGATTGGATGGAGGCGCAGCGCCAGCGCTACGTTGAGGTGTTTCGCGCAATTGAGGCGATGGAGACGGACCGCGCACCTTGACCGACCCCTCCGACTCCCCATCGAGTTCTCGCAACGATGGCATCCGTGATGGAATGGCGTACTTGCACCAGTACGTAGGCTCGCCGGGTGCTAGTCGCAACTCAGCTAGAACCACGTCAAGGGGCTACGTCCTGCGGAATAGCAGCCTATGGCGACCCTATTCCCTGAAGACACCAATATGGGGATGGACATCAGTTCTTGCCTAGAACATCGGTCAGATTTCGCGCCTTCTTTAGGCTTGCGAACGACGTATAGCGCGGGCCCTGCATGGTGGTAGGGAGAGCATCTCCCAAGGGAATGGGCTCAAGGCGCTTGGCGGGCTCCGAGAACACGAGCTTGTACTTGCCGTCTTCGCCGTAGGGCTCGATACGGGAGACCGGGGCGTAGTGTGTGATAGCCGAAGTAGGTTGCGTCTGGTAAGCGGCGATGTACTTGATCTTGTCGAGCATACCGCCTGAAATGCGGATCGCGTACCAACAGCTTTCGCCGAGGAACACCTTTTGGAACCCATCCTTCCGAGCCGGAACGATGATCGTGTCGCGGATACGGCTGCTAGCCGGTGGGCTGTTCATAGGATCCTTGGCCTGAGGGGCTGCGACCGGCTTCGGATGCTCGAATACTCGCAGTCCCACCAAGGGAAGAATCTGCAGAATCTCATTCATAAACCCTTGTGTATCGGCTTTTTCGGCTTCAGTGAGCGCAGGCTCTTGGGGCGCATTACCGTTGTCTAGGTGGCAACGCTCTGTCTCAATTGCCCGCTTGACGAGGGCATATTCGAGCCAAGTGATGTGTGCCCGGTTCAGGCCGCCGCTGCTCGAAACGAACACTGCAGCCCAATCCCAGAAGTCCTTGTCTTTGTGGTGCGAATCGATGCGACCTTTAACGCCGTCTGCCTGCCCGACATAAAGGGTGGGCCGATCGTCGTCCTCGTTGCGACGGCCAACGAGGACGTAGATGCCTGCGCTCTGCATTTCAGAGCGTTGACGAACCTCGGACCAGTCCGACCTGCGAAAAACCAGCCCGAGTCCCGTCCAGTTCATGCGGTCGATCAAACGGACCCCTTCTGGGTCGCCGTTAGGGACAAAGATGCGAATGGTGAACGGATCGGCCATCACTGCCTCGTGACGTGTGAAGCGGAGTTTGCATCTTAGCGGTCACCAGCCGTGTACGCCATGAGCTTGTCAAGTTCGCTCTGAACGGCACTACGTAGGCCAGCCCCTGAATCGGGTGGTAGATCTACCAAGGCAAGACGGAACGTTCGCATGGCTTGGTCATACTGGCCTAGAGCGATGTAAACAAGTCCAAGGTTGCTTTGGGCCAATGCCCAGTCAACGGGAAATCGCTCCCGGGTGCCTTCGAGTAGCGACTTGCGATAGGCGCGTGCCGCAGCTTCGAAGTGTGTTGTGTTACTTTCAAGGTGGCCGAGCGTGTAGTGTGCGCTGCCCAGATTCCTTTGTGTAGTCGCCCACTCCAGCGGTGTGCGATCGCGTGTGCGTTCCTGCAGAGCGGCATCTAGCGTACGTACCGCATCTCGAATCAGGCTGGGTTTCGAACGTAGTATTCCAAGGGAAAGCAGGGCATTGCCCAAGTTGTGCTGGACCATACCCCACTGCAATGGCAGATATTGTCGGTCGGTCTCAGCGAGCGCCGCTTCGTAGGCTCGAATGGCCTGCTCTATCGTCTCTGGGTTGCTTGATACATCGCCGAGGGCATGTAGAGCGGCGCCTAGGTTGATCTGAGACATCGTCCACAGACGCGGCGTCTCCTCACGGCCTAGTCGCGGGATGATTCCACGAAACACCTGCGCGGCCTGCTCGATGAGCTTTTGATCACCTTGTTGCTCGCCTAGTGCAAGCGTGGAACTGCCAAGGCCAAGCTGTGCCATGAGCCATTGGTATGGTTCTTCGTCGGCACTTATGTATCTGAGAGCTTTCAAGTGTGTGTCGATTGCTGCCTGAATGGTTTGTTCGTCGGCGTTGCGCTGTCCGAGCGACAAGTACGCGCCTCCAAGATTGGTCAATGCCATGGCGTGGAGCAGAGGTGTTCCCTTTGCGGTAAGTTCCTCTAGCGACAGTTCGAAGGCGGCAATGGCCTGATCAAGGTGAAAATCTGTGCTCTCGCGTTTCCCTAGAGCCAAATGGGCGGTTCCGAGATTAAGTTGACCGAACGCCCAATCCGACGGTACAGCCTCGCGAGGCATCTCCTGTAGAGCAGACCGATACACGCTCAACGCGCGTTTCAGGTGTTGATTGCTCGCATCTCTTTCTCCGAGGCTGCGCAGCGCGTTGCCTCGGTTCATCATCACCTTCCCCCACTGTAGAGGTAGTCGCTCGCGCGTAATCTCTTCAAGGGCGGACTCGGATGCCGCAAGGGATGCTTTAAGAGTCTCTGGGCTATTTTGGCGCTCGCCGAGTGCCCAAAGGAGGCTGCCTAAGCACATTTGTGCGTGCGCCCATAGATAAGGCACATCTTCACGGCTGTATTCGGTTAGGGCTAAGCGGTACGCGTCGGCGGCTTGTTCAAGAAGGGTGGTGTCGTTTTGAAACTCACCAAGGTCAGAGAGTTCTTTGGCGAGTTCCATTTGATTCGCCGCGCAGTCGAGAGGGGTGCGTCCAGAGTCGCAAGCCTCAATGGCCGCTCTAATCGCGTCTACCGATTGCTCAATCAATTCTAGGTCGCCCGTGCGTTTGGCGAGAGTGCGAAGTGCATGGGCCAGAATCTGCTGGGACGTGGCCAATTCGTGCGGCGGTTGTTTTATGCCCTGTGTGTTGACGATGAGCCGAGCGGCGACTACCGCTTGCTCGAGCGAGGCATTGTTTGCTTCGATTTCTCCGAGCTGAATCAGGGCGTTGACCAAGTTCCTCTGCGTTCTGACCCAATACACTGGGAAGCGTTCGGGAGTATGCACCTTGAGCGCAGCACGATGCGCGGACATACCTTCGCGGATGAGCGCTGGACGTCTCAGTCTGTGTCCTAACAGGACTAGCGCGGTACCGAGGTTGTCTTGCGTCGTGGCCCAGTGGAGCGGCGTACGTTCAAGAGAGCGCTCCAATAAGGCGGCACGAAACGCACTCATACCTTGATGAATCAGCGCTGTATCGGCTTCTCGATAGGCAAGCGTGACGAGTGCTCCACCAAGGTTGTTCTGGACAGTCGCCCAGACGAGAGGCGCTTGTTCTTGTGTGACCACGGTGAGAGCGGCATTGAAGGCATCGATTGCCTGCTCAAGGTGATCCCCTTGTGCGCGCCTGTCTCCAAGTGTCGCAAGGGTACTTCCGAGGTTGATTTGAGTGGTCGCCCACTTCCGGGGTGCGTGTGCGCGAGTGTAGTGCAGGAGAGCAGCCCGATAGGCGCGCACAGCCTCCTGAAGATACTCTGTTCCCGCCTCTCGTTCTCCTAGAGCCCATAGAGCGTTGCCTAAGGCGAGACGCAAAGCCGCAGCGTGTTGGGGATGACCGATAGAGCCCGCATCAAGCAGTTGGGTTAGTCTTTCGGCAGCGAGAGGCAGTTCGGTGTCAATGATGTGACCGCGAACTTCGCTATCAGCGAGCGGGGCAACGGCAGCTAAAGCGGTGGCGGTGAGCTGGGCGCGGAAATCGAGATGGAAGTCGGACCCAAGAGTCACGTCCTCCAGCACATAGGGGTGATCGCCCCGAGAAAGAGTTCCGGAACCTAGCCGCGGCACGAACCAAAGATTTAAGACCTCCCCAGGCTTTTTGACGACACCGACGATTGCGAGGTCCGCATTCCAGTAGTCCAACTCGGCCCGAGCCTGTCTTTGCATCGACGGGTGCCACTCATCGCGCGCTCCAGGGGCGGAAACAGTCCGTGCAGATGAAATCAGAGCAATGCCCCCGATGCTTGTGAAGGCTCGGGCAACGTTTGTCGTGTCGGCACCGCTGTCGTCGCCTTCGAGCCACGTCAATACCACACGAAACACCTCATCTGGATATTCCGGTGCCCAAGCTCGAAAGTTCTTGATTGCTAACACTGCCTTTTGCGGCGACGGGAGTAGTGGATTGAGGAACCCGGTGAACCATGAGAGGGCCACGGCTGCGAGTCCGGCAAGCAAGACCGCGCGCAGCCAGCGTAGGGGTGCTTGGCCCCGCCCGTCTAGCGGTTGATTGCTGTTCAGGTCATCATACATGGGCGGGTTTACCGACGAGACTTGTCATGTTATTGCAGGGCTCGTGCACGGCAAGGCGGCGACGGCACATCGCGTGCGGTTGTTAGGCCCACCCAGATACTTCACGAGTTTAGTTGAGATACGGCGGAATGCCGTTGACAATCAGGGTGTTAAGCTCCATATCACAAGGACAGCCAGTAGGGAGAAACGTTACCACAAGGCCTTCCGCTTCAGTGCGCACAGAATTCGTCCGAGACTCATCGCGACTCCCTTAGTCAGGTTTTTCTTTGCCTATTGCTAGGAAGGTATTTTCCCTTGGGGCTTAGGCTGCAACAGTCGGTGCAGTTCCCGGTCGGTGCCGCCTCGCCGACTGTGGGCGTGGCACTGGCTGCGTCGTTCCCGCTGGCAACTGCCTTTGCAGTGCTCTGGCATGACCTCAATGGTCTCCCAGAAATCGGTGAGCCAATGATTCAGTGAGCAGAGAGGATAGGCCGCCTGCTCGTCGCGGTCCATCCTGAGCCTGTATGGACCTAACAGTATCTGCGAATCGACGCTGTAACTGAAGTGGAGGGACAATCACTGGTAGTTGTCGCACGTCGGCTTGGTTAATACTCGATTGGTTGATCGCATCTTTCGCGTTCACACGAAGTTTGCCCCGAACTGAGTCTATCTGGAGCATAGAAATCAGAAAGTCCGGGCGGATGCGGCCTGCGTCCACACGCAGGCGCATCATGTTCGATTCGAACACTGTAGGCTCTTTGATCTGTGGGATGATGGCGGACTTCCCAACAAACGGACGACTGTTTACGCGATTAATGACTATGTCGCCCTCGGTTAGCTGGTATTTTTTTACAGTTGGCTCATCGAGCCGTACGCGTTGCCAAGTTTCCGGGTCAACGACTTCGCCACCATAGAAGCCATCTATTCGGAGGATCGGCGTACCTGATCCATAGTGAGACTTAGCCCGGATGTTGCACGAGTTGTCCAACTTTAGAGAGCTTGGCGCGGTTCGCCA
>VXPC01000061.1 GCA_009839685.1 Candidatus Saccharimonadota bacterium
GAATCGCGTCCACGAAGGAAATCGACTCGAGTGCACTGGTGATCGCCTCCGGAACCGTCTTTTGGTACGTCTCGTCGAAGCCGTATTCCGGCAGGATCTGATCGACGTTCCGCGAGAGGTCGTACCGATAGGTGCGCTCGATGGACCGGCGGATCTGGCTTGGTGGGGTGCAGGCTTAGGCGAGGCAGATCGCGAGAATTGCATGGGCGATTGGCCGGACCAGACCATGGGCGTCTTCGACGCGGCAATCCACTCAGACGGTGCCTTCGTGATCGAGGTCGTCCCCTGACACTCACTAGTCCCACGCCCCTTCACGCCTGCTGAGCACCGAAGGCGTCGGCCATCGAGCGGCACCACACACGATGAATCTCATCCACGACACCATGTGGTTTGACTGCTCATCGCCGCTTGGTTTGGCCAGCACTACGCCAGCGAGGCGAGCGACCACGTCACCGTCCACCGAGAGACCCCCGACTGCCCGAAGAGCCATTCTGTCAGCGGTCTCTACGTCGGTCTGGCATCCAGCTCAGCGCCTGCTAGGCATTGGCCTCGTCCTCGCCGTCGGGGTTCAGTCGCGAGGATCTGGCCTTCCGCGTTCTTGAGCGGCGCCGCGAGAGCGCTCGGCTCCCTGCTTCTAATCGTTCAATGTTATGACCTTGACAAGAACTTTGGGGCTATTGGCTGATCTGGAAAAACGACCTTCCCATTGAACTGAATCAATATCAGCCGCACGACGTGCGTAAATTATAAACAACAGAAACGTTACGTTAGCGTTTTCTGAATAAAATTTTGATAATCCCTCCAATGTCTTCACAATGCTTCGCTTATCACTTGAATTTTTCGCAAACTTCATCTCCACAATAAACCGTGAGCCGCCAATGCTAAAATCTGACCGTTTCTGTTGTCCATCAAATACTATTGCCACCTCCTCCCTCGCAATCGCTTGAACCCACGGCTTAGACGCGATCCAAAACAAATCTTGGACATCATACTCATTGGCGGGATTCACTGCGAAACTTTCGCGCGCGTTACCGTTATTTGAGAAATCCGCACGCTGGAATTTAGTTATTCTTTCGGCTAGTTTAACTAGCGTCTCCGCCACTTCAATTTCCGTCTCCCCAATAACAGGATCGTGGGGAAGACCGTCACTCAGCAGCTTTGTTCGCAAATCATCAATAGACATACGCATATGTGCGTTGGGCAGCACGGTCTTTGTAAAGTCAACATGACTTGCATACCTGAGCTTCCAGGGAATGCTGTTATCTTGCACTAGACCTCTGCCACTCGACCACAACTTCATTGCACCACACTGTCGGAGCACTTCACCGTTATCGTCTCCCCGGATGAAGCTTTCGTTTATAACGCTCCTAGCCTCTCCGCGATCAAGCAAAAATATGTCAAGCGCCTTGCAGTGTTCATCGATAAACTCTCTGACCTTGGACGGTTTTATGATTTCTCCAGCTTCGAAGAAAAGGTCTATATCCGACCGCACACTTCCAGTTTCGAAATTTCGTGAACCGAACAGATAAATACTCTTAAGGGGAAACACCCGTCCCGCCGTTTCGCAAAACAAGGCCAAATTAAATTCTAGTTCATCCCACTGGATTTCGACGTTCAAGTTGAAGTCTCCCATCTGCAAAGAAAACTCAGGGACGTATAGCACAATACGGTGCGCAGACTGGCAGGTCGCTGCAAATCACCTTTGACCCGGCGAGAAGCGACGTTGGTCACGTCTCCGCCTTCGGCGATCGCAGCGACTGAGCCCGGATGGGTGTATTGGTCTTGAAGGCCCTACTGACAGCGTCTCAAGACACGCCGGACGGGCATCGAAGGCTCGGGTGGCGCCCGCTGACTACACAAGCCCTTCCATGCCCGGTTCTACGTTCCGACATCGCTGGGTTCTGGCGCGACCAACAGCCACTACACGTAGTTAGTAGGTTCCAAAATGGCGGTACATACCTGTACGAGGCTGGCTGGATGCTTCCCGGCTTCCCTAGCGAAGGCGAGGCTGGCGCCGATGTGGAGCAAATTCTTGCGCAAACTACCGGCATGGCCATAGCGTTGGTCGGCTCGTGCTCGGAACGCCGCCCACTCATCCTTGCCGATATCGGCTTCGACGATCACGCCGATGTCTGAATGCCACATCGTGAAACCTGGGCCCGAGCATGTTTCCGCGGGCATGGGGTTTTCTTGAGGTTTGCCGAGCAATGTCAGCAGCGCCCTGTTGTCCCTCTCGTGCTTGGCTTGGCTACCATTCTTGTCAGGCTTGTCAGCGTCAGCATCGAATATGACGTAGGTCGGAATTCCCATCTGCCTTGTGATGACCAGCGGCTGAAGCAGTTCACTCTTGCCGTTTACGGCCACAATGTGACAGCCCAAGCGCCGGAATTCGTCTGATTTGCCGAGGAGATTGAGATACGACATCAGGTAAGCGATATCTTCAATACCTTCGACCAGAACGAGTCTTCGGGTAAAGAACATCTCGTTGAGGGAAGGCTGCAAAGCTTGGTGAATTTTCGCCAGCATCCCTTCCGGCCTGGCTGGCTCTTTGCCCGTGGCGGCGGCCACGGCCCGCGCGATTTCGTCGAATGACACGTGAGCCACCGCAGAACATCGCTGACCAGGATCCTTGCGGATCATTCGGACATCTTCGAATCCCTGGCCGGAGACAAAGCGCGGATCGTGGGTGGAAACAACGACCTGTGCATTACCCTGACTGAGAGTGTTGAGAATCCCGGCAAGGTGACGGGCTTGGGGGGGATGCTGGTAGAGTTCGGGCTCCTCGCAGGCCAGAATGAGGGTAGGTCCGGCAACATCATCAGCCCCGGCGAGTTCTTGCAGCAACGCAAGCAAATAGGACCGCTGAAGCCCATGACCGAACCGCGCAAGCTCACCCTCGAATTCACCTTCGCCGGCTAGAATGTGCGCCAATGGCTCCTCAACACGCACGGACTTCTCAGGATCTTGTTTCCAATGAAGGCGCAACCGCGCCTCGGGATGCGCCCACTCGGAGATCCGCATCTGAAGCGCGGTAGAAATATCGTCGAGAACACTTTGGTTGCCGTCGAGAAGCTTCTGATATCGCTGCTGCGCTTGCGCGCGCAGCGTCTCAATCTCTTCGTCGAAATTGGTCTTTGAGCGAACCGTGCGAGCGAGCAACTTGCCCAATGCCGAGTTCCGTGCTTCCACTTGTTCCGAGGCCGCGTCCTTGACGGCCGGTACGTACACCCATTGAAGATGCTTGGAGAGGCGGTTCACTCCTCTGGAGAAGCCGTAAAATTGATCCTCGCTGGGGATGAGTTCGCATTCATCCGGCCGTGCAGCCTCGAACTCACGAAGACCCTCAACCATGGCGTCTTTGGTGCCTGGCGCCGGTAATTCCGTGTACGTCTCGCGGAGCTCGGTATAAATCTCTTTTAGCTCTCCGACCTTCTTACCTCCGTCGCGAGCCTCGAAGAACTTGCTCAATGCCTTCATACCGAGACGTAGCCCGTACTGTTTCACCTGAGCCTTGCCGGTTCCCTCGTCGAATGACGCGACCGCCGCCACCACGAGCTGTCCCTGCCGAACATAGTCGGAGAAGTCCTCTTGGGCTTCGTCGCTCAGGTCGCCAAATGTGACTGTGATCCTGATCGGAGCTGAGGTGTTCTTGCAGTGAAAATCTTCTTCGGTCGGTTGGCTGAGGTCGGTCGGGAGATTTTCAGTTTCGCGGAAGAAGACATTCAAGGCCGTCAGCACCGTCGACTTTCCAGCACCATTTGGACCGACCAAACAAGCGTATCTGTTGAATGGAACAGTTGCATCCTCGAACGAACGAAAGTTCTCAATGCGGACTGATTCGATCCTCATTTTCTTGTTCCGATCCTACGCTGAGGCAAGTTCTTCACCGCCTGCTGGCGCAAGCGACAAGTGCCGACCGCCGAGACCCTCGAAGAGCTGCTCCCGACAGGTGAAGACAATCACCTGGACGTTTCGGGCGGCCATGTTGAGGATGTCGAAGATCCGTCCCATCCGCCGGTCGTCTGAGAACACAAGAGCGTCATCGAGCACGACGGTCGCCGGATGTCCCTGCTCGACCAGCATCTCCGCGAAGGCGAGCCGGACGAGTACGGCGATCTGCTCTTGGGTGCCCATGCTGAGATGATTGAAGGCTTCCTCGTATCCTGCCTCTCTCACAACTCCGGCAACGTGAAGGTTCTCGTCGATGCGGATGTCGGCGCCCGGGAACAGGAGCTGGAGATACGGTCGAACCCGCTTCAGCACGGGCGACAGGTATTGTTCCTTAGCCTCTTGCTCGGCGCTGCGCAACGTCGATAGCAGGAGACCGAGGACCTCAACTTCGCGGTCATGCCGGCGCTTTTCTTCCTTGGCGAGCTCTAGTTCACAAGCCCATTGTTCGATGGCCTCGTCGAGCCCGGCGCCTTCGGCGGCTTCGACGCGCGATCGAAGGCCGACAACCTCTGTCTCTAGCTTGGCCCGCTTTTCGCGTCTCTCACGCAGTGCTTTTTCGAGGCGACCGATGCGCGCTTTCAATTGTGGCAGTGTCTCATCGCTGCGCTTTTCCTCAAGACGTTCGATAGCAGTTTCCTGTTCCGACAGAGCAGTGCGTGCCGAGTCGGTGTTCGACTGAAGATCATCGTCCGAGCAATCTGCTTCCGCCTGCGTAACCTCCACATGGAGTCTTTCGAGCCGATCCTTGCTTTCGTCATACCGGCCCTGAAGAGTGGCGATTTCGGTCTGTAACTGGCCCAAGGTGTCTTCTGGTCCGCTCAATGCGGCACGCGCTGTATCCAGCACACTGCGGGCCTCGTCCGCCTGCTCCTGAGCTGTCCGCAATGCCGTCTCTGCATCTCGGCGTGTTGGCAGTGCCTGCAAGTCCAATTCTTCCATCTCTCTTTGCAAGACCCGCCGCAGACCCTCAATGTAGTCAGCGAGCGCCTTTGCCCCAGCCTCGTAGTCGATTGTTGCAGGGGCGTGCAACTCCGCCCCCTGACGGGAAAGTTCCGCATCCCGCAGCAGGCTAAGACGCCTGCTGTACTGATCTTCAGCGGCGCTGACCGATTTGGCGCCTGCTTCCTCCAGTGCTTCCCTTAGCGCCGTTGCGGCATCGCGCTGTTGGCGAAGGAGCCTGTCTCGATCCTTGATCGCCGGTTCGACCAAGATGCGCCCACGACCCGGAATCGTGATGGTGACTGGCTCGACCGACCGAACGGTTCGCCCATCAGCCATTAGCGGCTCTTCGTTTACATCAATGCCGGAAATGCAGCCCTCGGACATGTCGAACGAAATGACAGTTGCCGCTGCATCGAGGCGACTTCGAATGCTGTCGCGTCTTTGCGCAGCCTCCCGTATCCCCTCAATAGCTTCATCTGTAACCAAAATGGCGGCGGCGGCCTGCTGGGCCTTTCCTTGAAGATCTTCGGCAGCCTGGGCTTTTTCGAATCGCGCCTCAAGATCAGAGACTCGGGCCTGACGCTCAGCAGCACTCAGCACGCGGCGATGCTGGGATACCGCTTCGTCGGCCTTGGTGAGAGATGTCTCTGCCTGCCGCACACCGCCCCGCAGTCCATCGACCTTGGATCGGGCCACTTCTTCTTCCTCACGTACTCCCGTTAGCTTTGATCCAGCCGCTTCGAGAGCTTCCATCTCTGTCTTGACGTCGGCCTTCAACCGTATCCGGGCTTCTACCGCCTGCTCAGCCTGTTGGAGTGTACGGCTCCTGAGCTCCCGTTCGGTGCAGCCGGCTTCTATTCGGGCCTCCAGTTCAGCGAGTTGGCTATGGCGCTCGCGTGCCTCGTCAAGCTCCTTCCGATCTGCCCGATCTCGGTCACCGATGGAGAGGCGTTGAAGGTTCTCCTGAGCTTCTTCGAGATCCGCCAACGTTTGTGTCAGATCCTGACGGCGCACTCGCAGGGCACCGAGCTCTTGGCGAAGCGTGTTGACCCGGTCGATCAGCTCTTTGTATGCGCCACGAGGCCGGTTGGTAGTCGAAGTGACCAGTTCGCCAAGCTGGCTCTCAATGGCCTTGGGCAGCGCGCGCCCCCGACGTCCACCCAGGACAGCGCCGACCTCTGATTCCAGAGCGCTGTGAAGGCTTGAGCGGGCGCTTTCTGGAAGTTCGAGCGCGCCGAATGACTGTCCCTGCTGAACCCACAGGACATTCCACATTCCAAGCGTTTCAGGCTTCGCCCCAGTCTTGCCTGGCTCATGGAAGTCGAGAAGCGCGCGCAGCGTGTCTTCCGCCGTATCGCCTTCCAAGTTTCTCCCGTCGGGACAAGCCAGACGGGCATAGGGCTTCTTCACGAACCGCTTCGTAATCCGATAGAGGCCGTCATCAAGCTCAATTGCCAGTTCGACCACCGGTGCGGCCTGGTTCCGGTCGTTCTGCAACGCCATGATCGGCTGGGCTCTGGAGCTGTATTTCTCGAACAGTACCGCGCGCAGGGCGTCAAGCAACGTCGATTTGCCCATCTCATTGGGACCGACAACGACGTTGAGCCCATCCTCGACGCCACCGAGACGCGTCGGGGACGTGAACTTCTTGAATTGGTTGACGGCGAGCGATCGGATTTTCATCGCTTGTCCGCCTGCAGCTTCATGTGCTCGACAAAGAGACGCTCGAGCGCAGCGGCCGCGATGCCGCCATCCCCTTCAGCTTCATCGGCCAATCGCTTCAACTCTTCGGCAGCCGTGCGCACGAAACCGCCTCGATCGATTCGATCCAGGTCTTCGACTGTCGGTTTCGCGAACAACCGCCGATCATCCACGCGCATGAAACTAAGCGCAGCCGATACCCCGTCTACGATCTGCTCCTGAAAGTAATGACGGTCCTCCAATGACAGCGGGCCTTCAATGTCCAGATGGACAAGAACCCGATCCAAGTCGTCAGCGGTATGGCGTAGCTTCGCGGCAAGGTGGTCAATGTCAGCGTGGCTGCCAATTTTCTCCGAAAGGCGGACCCAGGTGTAATGTCCCGTCCGGATGCTGGTCACGCCCGGAACCACATTCGTCCCCTCGATCTCAACGAGCAACGCTTGGCCGCCGTCGATCACGTCAAATGCGTCGATTTCGGGTGTGCCGCTATACCAGCACCGATCATTGATCTGCCTTTTCCCATGCCAGTCGCCCAGCGCAAGGTAGGAGAGTCCTGCAAGTCGTGGTCGGTCGGGAGCGATAAAATTGGGAACGTCTTTGTCGTCAGAACCGAATCCTCTGACGGTACCGTGAGCCAACCCGACCCGGATGAAACCTTCGGGCAAGTCCACGTCGTCCATGTAGGCCGTGAGATCGTCGAACGTACGGCGATGTAACAGCGGTGCCGGCAAGAGGACGAAATTTTCGTTCTCAAGTACTACCGGTTCAGGGACGACATGAGCGCTTACATTCTCGGGCAAACCTTTGCGGAGGAGCTGATCCCAGAGCCCGTTGGGGCGGTGCGGATCATGATTGCCCGGCAACAGATGCCACCGGACGCTTGGGAAAGCGCGCATCCGTTCCAAGGGCTGGTTGAGCGAACGCGGTGACAGCGCCTCCATGTCATAGACGTCGCCCGCGACCAGCACGTGATCCGCCCCGTGCTCCCCGGCGAGTTCACCCAGCCGCGATATGGCCCGCAGCCGGGCTTCCTGCAGAAGCCCCATTGTCGCATAGTCGACAAAGCGGAAGACCTTCCCGATCTGCCAGTCCGATGTATGGATGAACTTGATGGTCATCGATCGTTTCCCACCCGGCCTGACGGCGCATCCCAATTTGCCAAGCAAAGCGACGATGCGGTGCAGAGAGTTAGCAGATACCCTGATTCAGGCATGCGGTCACGGTGCCATCCCCGCGAAACCGGCTGCGGCGCGGAGGGTAAACACGTTACGGACGAGAAGCGAGAGACCGGACCTCGCAAATCGTAGTCCAGCGCGTTTGTACGTTGTGTCGCAAGACGATCACTGGCCGAGAGGACGCTGGCTGTTCTGGGCGGCAACTGGTTGTTGCCTGAATTTCCGTCGGTTGAGCTGCCATCCAATGGCACTGCGATTTGGTCGCAATGCTCGAAAATGGTAATCCGCTGTCACACACAGTCGGTTGCCGTCCCAGTATTGAAAATTATTGCATTCGGTCTGATGTCCGAAACCGCTTACTCTGGATCGTCGTCCTTAGAAAAACGCAACTCTCTTACGGTATTACATTGCTCTATCGGATCGATAGAGGATTCACACCGGCTTTTGAACCGGAAACCGACGATGTCGCCGATGATCGCTCCCCACTTGGTCGTGGCTTCCCGTTGCTGCAGTTGGTCATCCGGCCTGCCGCCGCAGCGGCCCTATCCGGAGCGGCGCCCGCACCTTATTCTGGATCGCAGTCCTGAGCCCGATTCGTGTCTGCCAGGGAAACCGGGCGC
>VXPC01000054.1 GCA_009839685.1 Candidatus Saccharimonadota bacterium
GCGTAAGAGCGTCGTCTGCGTATGATCGGTATAAGATACAGCTATCGGAGATAAGCCCAGCGAGTAGCGAGCCTCGTTCACGCTTATGAGCTTAGAGTTCCGAAGTTGTGCCACAAGGTCACCCGTAGCAGCCGCTCCGAAAGCCATTGGAGCGCTTCTCACAACCACTCGATCAGTATCGGATACCAGAGGCTGCAAAGCTGCTCTCACCACCTCTGCCACTCTCGGCACAGTAGCCCGCTGGTAGAGCCGCCAAGCCTGCTCTAGATCGCCTCCAGGCTCGCCCAGCAGTGCCGGAGGCAGCCCAAACACAGCAGCAACCCGTCTACGAGCGTCAGCAGTAGCGATATCAATGCCCAAGCTTTGAGCATCCAGGCTCACAGCCTCAACATCCGAAATATCTTCATTAGCCACAATCACGGACATCGAGCCATCAGCAGCACCTCGGCCTAACATATCTTGAAGCTTCTCCATCCAAGCGGTACGCCTGGAGTACTGCTCGGAGGTAAGCCCAGCCCACCCAGGTTGATTAGGCCCACTACGAGACGGCTTCAGTACCAGTATGGAGGTACCGTTAGACCTCAGAGTTCGGCCCATAGCGAGCTCTGCTCCTTGTGAAGCCACAGCAGCCGAGCGGAGCGCTTGGAGGTGGCGAGTGTCTACCCCTCCGCTCTCAGATCGAGCTAAAGCGAATAACGCCACATTATGAGCCTCTAACCTACTCTCACCGCTCCGAAAGCGAAGCCCTTGCGAAGTCCTAGCGTTAAGCGAATACGCGAGCAACGGATCAACTACCAGCCGAGTGATCGCCATAGACCCATCACGCTCGGCCACCAGCGAGCCCCAGCCCTTAGACCACACATCAACGAGAGGCCCTCCCAGAAGTTGCGCACAGCTGCCGGCATAAGCTGGATCTGGTCTCGACAGCGCATCCGTAAGAGGATGTTCCAACTCTGCTCCGGCTCTAGTGACTACCACCTCTAGTTGAGCTAAGGCATCTAACCAGTAGCCGAGAGCAGCCGAGGTCAACGTTTCCGAAATGCCTCGTACCGTCACCGGCCGCGTGAAAGGCACCCCTCCGAAACTAGCCTCTGAAGGTATCGCACTAGCGCTATCGATCACCTCGGAGCGCTGCTCAGCACTCGACAGACCATCGCGCTTGAAGAGGCCCATCAGATAACCCTCGCTACACTTTTCGGATAAATAGACATAGCTACAGGCACTAAAGACACCTCTCGAAGCTCACCAAAGAGCAGCTGCCTTATAGCAGTACGCCCTACTACTTTGGTGGACCACTTAGGCAGATTGTACCCGGGACTAACACCAGCCAAACGGCCATCTGCTACTTGCTCGGCTATCTCCTCCGGCACTTCAGCCCTAAACCTCATAGCCAAAGGCCCATCATCTAGCTCTATCGCTGCTGCTGCTGGTTGGCATATCTCGTGACCAACCAGCAAAGCAACACCTCGAGCGCTAGCAACCAACGCCCCAGATCGCACTTGCTCTAACCTGACTACGCCGCCACGAGTTATCCGCCCAATGTCGGCATACTCAACGACAACGCCTTCAACTCTCGGCACTTCACGCCTTGCCTACTATGCAATGAGCGAACCCTGTCGCCTTGATCCCTATCGCAGCGAAAGCCCTCAGAGTGACCTTAGTTTCGCCTTCTCCGGCTCGGGAATAGGGATCGACTATCGAGGTCACTCCATACTCTGCCAGCTCTAGGCACTTCGAGAGGTTAGCGAAGTAAGCGGCATCAGTAGCCGTATCTAGAGCACCAGCAATAGCCTCGCTCTCAAACACAGAATAGCCGCCCAACATTTGCACCATAGCCGCCTGCCAATCAGCCGATAGCAATGAGCGGCTATCGTCGCTGCTAATGGTGAGACCAGCGAGGTGCTCCGAAATGCTTGAGCCTAAAACCCAGTTGCCGTTACGCCTCGCCCACCAAGGCAAAGCATAGATAACTTTTTGGATCTCGCTTAAAGTGATCTCACCAGAGGTGGCCACAGTTGTACGCCTAGCGTTGCTGTCACCAGTTGTAGCCGTCTTTAGCCGAGCGATTATATCGACCTCATACTTTCGAGCTAAAGCTTCCGAGGCTCGCTCCATAACTGCTTGCACCACATCCATCGAGCTCTGATAGATCAGCAGATCCTCTATTGAAACTGTCACGCTATACCGGCTCGGAGTAAGAGCGAGATCACCGATCACGAGCTCGTCACTATTCGCAGCCCCACGGTTGGGCGTAGTCACAGCAAGGTCAGAGGCAGCCGACGAAAGCGTTGGTATGTGAGCAGTACCCATCCCAGAGCCCACAGTACGCCGACCGACAGCGCCCACAATCGGAGAAGCCTCGGCCAAATAGCCGGACAACATATCAGCCACAGAATCACCTATCAGAGCACCAGCCGAACCAGAAGCAGTTGTCATAGCTCGCTGCTCTCCAGTACGTAAGTAGTCAGCGAAATCGTCGACCTCTTGCCTATCAACACTCTCAGAGCGAAGCTCTGCACTCTGCACATTGCTAGCTGGAGCGCTTCTCGCTGCCATAGCTTGCGCTGCTATCCGAGCGTCAAGGCTCTCTACCTCAGCTGTAGCCGACCGAAGCTCGTCAGCCGAACTGGTGTCAGCCTCCGCCACAGCGCTCAGCCGCTCGACAGCCTCCGCCCTCTGATCGTACAATCCCAAAATAGAACTCATTAAAACAGCCTTTCTAAATTGCTAGTTCTCTGCCCTCAATCTAGCAACTTCGATAACCTAAATTGCGTTTTACACCCGAAAAAACTCGGGAGCAGCACTCGGCCCAGCAGCTAAATACGTGCTCACAAAGTACCGGCATACATCAGCGTGATGATCTTCACGCTTCACCGGCTTAGCCTCGCCCACAGCAAGCGAGCGCTCATCGAAGCGGTACAGCTCCAACTCTCGCCTAGTCCAATCAGAGCCGCCAGGATCAAAACGCAGCCAGCCGCTCGACAGAGCGATTGAGCAGTTGATGATCCCTTGATGCACATCATTCAGAGCATCAGCTGTCACTACTCCTAACCCAGCTAGCTCAGCTTTGAGCCCTCCAGCAGCAGGATCGACTACCACTCTCGTAGACACGCCATCCCTAGGCATCATCGATCGTATGAACCCTGCATGAGCGCTATCTGGTAGCCGACCCTCTTCCCGAGCGCTATGTCGGTACTCTCCGCACAACCAAGCAGCCTCCGGCCAAACTCCGAATAAGCTCGCTGCCGTAGTACCAGCGAAACCAGCATCAACCACCAGCCACCATTGCTCCGGCTCTCCTGGTGGCCTCGGCTCAATCCGCATATCTGCCGCAGGATAAACTTGGGTAGACGCGTCAACCTCCCAAGAGCCGTCTAAGAAACGAGCAGCCATTATTGGGCTCATAGCCGCTCGTTGAGTGGCCTCGTAGTCGGCTGGTAGCCCAGGATTATCGCCCAGCTCGTACTTGAAGCGCTTCACCTTGAGCCGCTCCGCTTCTTTGATGTACCGATAAGACCAATGCCCTTTGCCGTTGATAGCGGGATTAGTGTCGAGCCACAGTTTTGAGCCCTCCGCAGAGCAGCGCCCAACACCTTCCAGATAGGTCAGCTCATCAAGCGTTGAGACCTCAGTAGCCCACATACCAGCAGCGTCAACACCGCGGAGCTTGCCCCTTGAGCCAGCCGTAGCGCTATCAATGAAGATATAGAGGTTATAGCCTCTCCTCGGCCCCACTTTCAGCTCTTTGCGGTAATCGCTCCAATCCCAATGATCCGCAGGAATACCTATGTCAGCAGCCGCATCAGCGAGCTTCGGGATCATATTAAGCCGAGCTTGCTGACTTGTTTTCGCCATCAATAAGAACTGGTGACCTCTGAAGTGTTCTTGAGCCCACAACAGAAACCCAGCAGCCATTGCCACAGTTTTACCGGCTCGCCAAGGCCCGTCAGCCAAGATCACTCGCTCTAACCCGTCACCAGCGAGGATCGTCTCATTTTGCTTCGCCGACCACTTCATTGAGCACTCGACAGACCATCAGAGAGCTCGCCCAGCGTTAGTTGCTGCTGCTCCAACTCGGCAGAGCGCTTAGCCCTATAAGCGTTAAACACCAGCCGATCATCTTGCACAGTTTCACGAGGCTCAAACTCGCCCTTAGCTATACGGCTCATTAAGAGATCGAGTTCTGCTCTGGTGACCTCTCCTCGGCTCATACGCCTATCAAAAGCATCTTCCCAAGCCGCTCGAGCCTTCCGAAGTTGCCGCCCGCACTCGACTAGATCGGCATCACAACCAGCCGCACCCTCTCGACTAGCGTCATACGCTCGCAACGCTCGCTCCACCACAGACAGCGGCAAATCGGCACTATCAGCAGCCCTCCGCAACGTAGCACCCGAGCGCACTCGGCTAACCACGCCAGCCCAGCCCTCCAGCTCCTCACCTTGCCCAGCAGCCCTCTTAGCTGCCTGCTCAAAATCGGCTTGCAATGCCTCCCACTCCTCGCCCAGCTCATTCCGAACTGGAGAGCCTCGACCTACCCTGCTGTCATAGATCGCACCCTTCACTTGAGAAGTAAGCCGAGCCTCCATCATTTCAATGGACAGCAAATCGAGGCAATGCTCAAAACTGAACCCGTCTTCAGTTTCCACTCTCTGCAAGATCTCACGGGTACGAGCTTGAGCTTTCATATGCCTTTCAGCCGTCAACGTCTTAGAGCGCATATCGCAATTTTACTACGAGCCGAGCAGCAGAAACTCACTATTACGAAGAGGCTGCTACAACTACGAAACTCGCAACCTTTAGCGGGCGAGGTGCGGCTCTTCCGCCGAACTTCGACCGGCCAGCTTGAGCCAAGGGGGGGTTTTCCCTGGTCAGCGTATGTTTTTCACCGTTTGGCGAGAGAGGTGACCTCTCAGGAGAGCGCTCTTATCCCACCAGCAGACCTCCCACCAGCGAGCTCTCTGATGGTCTGTCGAGTGCCCTCAACTTGCCTACCTCCCCCTCTTTTGCCATGAAACTTTTAGGATATTGTTTTCCCTGGTCAGAGCATTTATATTTCCTAAAAGTTTGTAGAACCCTCCCAAGGTAGGCAACTTAGAAAAATCGCCTATAATCGCAGGTCAGAGGCACAATATGCCCCCTTAATACCCTCCCCCAACTTGCCTACCTCTAAAAAGGTAGGCAAGTTGCTAAACCCCTAGCTAAGAAGTTGGCTCAGAACTCTTCGGAGGGAGAGAGTACTTTGCTGTCCGAGGCCCAATGCTCGGGAGATATCCAGCGCCAAGCTTGCTTATTTTCCACTTGCCGTCTTAGCCGTAACCAGCCTTGAGCTCGTAGCACTCGGCCCAATCTCATTTGTGCCGATCTATCTAAGAGCCCTTGATCTTTGTTCATCCCGATCTCTGCCGCTAGCTGCTCGATAGTCCAGCCTGGAGGCTTCACCTCAGGCAGCTTGGCCACTCGATTAGATATCACCTCATCCACTCTGGTGAACTCTTGGGCTCGAGCCTCAGCCTCAGCGAGCAGCTCTCTCGGCAGCCCAGCATCTGTCCACTCACCAGCACAATAACGAGAGACAGCCTCCGCCCACAGCTGATCCAGCAAAGGCACTATGGAGGTCTCTATTGCTTGAGTGGCCTCGCCAACTGGTACCACTACCCAACGCCTATTGCCGCTCGGATCGTCAGGCAAAATCCCCAGATCAGTGTCATTAGTGGTGGCAACACCGATCCACCTTCTCGGCAGGCTCTCAGTATGCCTCCCGTAAGCGAGCCGAATACCTCCATCATCCTGTCTCGTGAGCAACGCTTTCAGCTCTGCTAGATCAGCCTTTGAGCGGCCTGCTAGCTCTGGTATCTCCGCTAGCACAACTCCAGCAGTAGCCTCAGCCCACTCTTTCAGCCGGAGATCGAGCCGGAGGCTGTCCGTGAACCAAGACCATCTACCAGCAGGCATGAGGCAACGGAGAAAAGCGCTTTTACCGCCACCTTGAGGCCCCACCAGCACAGGAGTTTGATCGATCTTTGCTCCAGGCTTGTGAGAGCGCTGTAGAGCTCCAATGAAGGGATATCGAGCGGCCCAACGGCAAAGCTCATCATCCTCAGCCTCTAAATAATCGACTAGCAGAGTGCTAACCCTCTCGATCCCGTCCCACTCTGGTCTACATCTAACCCACTCATTAAACCCGTCTACCTCTCTATGAGCTAGCACCGCTAGCATTTCCGAGTTGAAGCGAGCCTCTGTCCACTCGGGAGGGCGGCCCAGCTTGTACCGCTTAACTGGTTGCGAAGCCGAGCAGCGTACAGCCGAGAGCAGGGAAGCGTTTTGGCGATCCGTGAACTGCTCCCAGGTGCCGCCATCTATAGAGTGGCTCATACACTCCACACGCCTGGAGCGCACCTCAAAACGCACTTGCACAGACGGCTCTAACTCAGCCTCCATAAAGCCTCGGAGGATCTCAGCATCTGCACCCATAGCAGCCAAAGGTCTCGGCAGATGAGGCTTTAAGGCTTTCTCTTTCTGCCCAGAGGTGTAAGGAGTCGGGAGATCGACATTATCGTGATTATTCATGCACCGATAATAACAAGCTTGTAACTACAACTTGCGGAATTGGCTCGATCACAAAAGAAGAGCCCTCACATAGTGAGGGCTCAACTTCATGAATAATCACTGGTTACTGCCACAGTAGCAACTCGAAACGGCCTTTTAAGGCTTTTCGGCAAAGAATTGGCCTCGACAGAAGCCGTCTAAGCGTTTTAAATCGCTCCGGCCTATCAAAGTACCGGCCCAAATCGAAGCACTCGACAGACCATCCGCCCAGCCCAAAAGCAAGAGCCCCACCAACAAGGTGAGGCCCTTACCGGAAATGTTTGACGGCTTCAGCCCACTCGTGAGCCTTCACCAAAACAAACTATTAATTTTTAACATGCCTTGGAGGGCATACCATCAGCCTACCAAAAGCAAGAGCCCCACCACCAAGGTGAGGCTCCTACATGACCTTGATGGTCTGTCGTTAGTTATTATATCAAGGATTGAGTAAAGCTCGGAGACCTTCACACTTGTTGCCGTAACAAATCGCACTAATCCCGTCGAGCGCTCGGGAATTGGGAAAAATCGTGATCGTACCTCCACAGCCTGGACAGCTGTCCCTATAGCGTCGATCTCGGCCTCTCTTCTTCGGAGCTCCGAAGCGAGCCGTTAGAAACGCTTCCCACTCCTCGAAGCTGGTGAGCCGCTTACGAGTACGAGCCTCGATCATTGCTGCCCCTCCGCTTTGGCTAGAGCTGCTCTCGCTCTATCTGCACCGCTCGGATGGAGTTCAGCGTAATGATCTTTGATTAACTCTTCAGCCTCTTTTTCCGCTGCACTAGTGAAGCCGTGAGGCATTAGTTGAGTTGTAGCCACCAGCCGCCAAGCAAACTGATCGTTACTGTCGGCTGCCCAATGCTCCACCTCGGCCTCTACTCCGAAATTGGTGCCTACAGAAAAGAGCTTTATCTGGTAAAACTCGGCTTCAGCTCTCTCGCCTATCTGCACCTTGCTAGGTGTTCGTTTAGAGCTTCTCTTACTCATTGGGTACCTCCAAAGGTAGCTAAAAATTAAGGTGCCACTACCATACCAGCCAAAACCGCAAGTTTGGCTACTTATGCTGATACTTCCTCAGAGGGCTCGTCAGCGAACATAGCAGAGAAACGCTCGACGGCTGCTTGCAAGACTTCGGGAGCCGTAAGCGGCTTGCCAGAGACCACCTCGAACACTGTCGGCCCAACACCCAGCGTAGGATCACTCACTATCAGAGCATCCAGATCGCCTCGCTCTATGCCCTCCGACAACCAATCAATTACCGCACTCACCAGCACGCCATTAGTTCGAGGTGTGACCCGATGCCTTAGAGCAGGATTCATATCGAGGGCATCGGCCATATACTCATCTACCAGAGACCACCACTCCGGCTTATCGCCAGCAGCATCAAACCAAGCCCTAGCCTCAGAGACAATCCAGGCAGCAACGCTCATACGCTCAAAGGTGACAGCGAGATCGTGAAGCTCCGGCACAGCACCAACCAAGCCGCTCAGCGAGGTGTTATGAGCCTTAGCTAGCTGGTTGAGCCGTTTCTTCTGCTCGGGAGTAACACCAATAGAAGAAAATCGCTTTGACCCGCTGCCGCCAGCTCGATATTTGCTCGGGAGCACATCTTGCACTCTCCGACCTTTGTAATCGATATATTTCATCATTGCCTAGCTCCTGTCATTGGTTGCCCTTGGGGATCTTCACCCTTCCGAGGCTGGTAATTACCGGCTTCAATTCTCGGATCGTCTGCCCAATCCTCCACTATCGGAGATAAGCCCAGCGAGTAGCGAGCCTCGTTCACGCTTATGAGCTTAG
>VXPC01000037.1 GCA_009839685.1 Candidatus Saccharimonadota bacterium
GGGTATAATGGTGTTAATGCGTAGTTTCGCACTAGCATAAGTTTAAGAGCAAAACTAAGGTGCGAGGAGGATACCGGTGCAAAAGTCAAAAAACCTAACGAAGCTTGTTTCGGCGGCCGGGCGACTCGGGACGATAAACGTCAGCAAACCGGCGTCCATCTTCGCGTTGGCTGCGGCCTTGGCGCTTTCGCTGGCCTTAGCCAGCCCGGTTTCGGCCCAAGAAGACGGCCAGTTGGACATAATCTACCTGACGCAGGGAGAGACTTCCTCGCCGAATGCCCGTGTCTCCGAGCGGCTTTATACTGAAATCAGGTTGACGCCGCCGGCCGGCTACAGCTTCGTCTTTGAGACGGTCGAGGAGACGACGATCTTTGAAGAGGCGGGGGACAAGATAATCCCCGTTTACTACAGGATGGTGGCTGATCGCGATGACTGCCAGGTGGGTGTCAGGCCGGAAAGGGCGGCCGAGCTGTCGAGCCCCAATGTCCACAGGACCAACGATTTTGACGTGCACGCCCATGACAGCGCTTTCGCTAACACAGGCTTTCTGGATGAGACGGACGGCAGCCTGCTGGTCGCGAGCGACCGGCTGGATGTTCGCCACGTCTTGGGCAGGTACGTCTGCGCGGCCGCCGAAGTCCGGGCGGATTCGTCTCCGGAAGATCCGCCGATGCATGCCCATATAGCCGGCAGCCGGAGAATTACTTTTAACAACATAGTCAGACCGCTGATTGTCACCGAAGAGCTGTCCGCCGTCACGTCTCCCTATCCCTCCTATCCCCCTGTCTTGGAGAATTTCCGTCTAACGGCCGACGGGTCGCGCATAGAGTTGCAGATAGCCATCAGAGATTCCAAGTACCTGCCGGAAAGCAGCGATTACGAAGCTGACGCCGCAGCTTATTGGCGCTACAAGCTGACGGCCGACAGGGGGGAGTGCCCGCGCACGGCTTCCACCACCGAGCGGAAGTCCGGGTTCAGCGGTTTTCAGGAGATTGCCGCTTGGAGTCGTCTGCAATCCAGCACTTCGCCTAGCGCACACCTGACGGTTTCCTTGGCGGAAAGCTCGGAGGCAGTCAAAAGCAAGCATCTCTGCTTGGAAACCAAGCTGGCGAATCAGCCGGCCGAGTACAGTTACGAGCCGAGCGTTGCCATAGACTGGACGAGGGGCCAGATACCGACCGAGCCGACCTCCAACTGGCAGCACCTGACGAGTGCCGAAAGACTGGCTTTCAACCCCTACAGGTGCGCCGATAAAGAGCAGATTGACGAGGATAACGGCTGGTGTCTGGACGGCAGCGGCCTGGCGGCTGTCGGCGTGGATGATGTCCGAAACAACGGCGGTGCCGACACCGGCGAGACTGCCTCGGAGCCGTCGGCCAATGCCGCGGTTTGGATCGTTGGCGGGCTGATTCTGCTAGCGGCTGTCGTGGCCGTTACGGTGCTCAAATCCAAAAACCTGACGAAACCTATTCCGTTCGTAGTGATTGCCGCCGCCGTTCTTTTTGCCGCCGTCTTGCTGTTTGCTTTTCTTGGCCGCGATGACGGACGTCCGGAAGGGGAGGGCGGAACCGGCCCCGAGGCTGCGGGCGATCCGGCAGAGCCGATCGCCTATCCGATGCCGGTTACGGAAGCGGACGGCTCCATCATCTTGGCGGACAACATCAAGTACAAAGTAGGCGAAAGCATTGATCCCGGGACTTATAGGAGTCGTTTAACGGGAGGCTATGCCGTTTTCGACCCTTACCCGGACGCGGATTACGCGTCCTATTGCGAGACCCATAACAGGAAAGCCGTGCATGACGGCAAAACGTACTTTGAGTACACGCTCGTCCCGCCGGAGGGAGCCGATATTTTTTGCGATGATTCCCATCCGGCCGTCCCGGCCAATAAGGCGATATCGGAATGCGGCTTGCGCGTCAAGCCGGTGGGTTCGGAAACCGAACGCCTGTTCTACGTCTACGCTTTGCGGGACAGCGAGATAACGATCAGCTTGACGGAAGATCTGGATTACATAGTCATCGACACTGAATTCTTTGACGGCATAACCACGGGTTGCGCCGGAGACAATAAATGGTATCCGGGCGGCATTGCCGAGTAGCGTCTAAGAACGCATATCATGCAGAGGAAACTTTAAGCACCTTGTCGGCGGGTACGTTAACCATTTCGGAAGCAGTCCGCCCGGTTTGCTCAGAATAGGCTTTGCACAGCCGGTAGCCCAACGCGTAGCCGAACCAGCGGACCATTGACCCGGTGCCGAAAAACCACTTGCAGTAGTCGTACTCGGTTTCATGCAGCTTGCTCATTGCCACCTTGACCGAATCCTCATCCAAAGCGACGTCCGCATATACGGGCTTACGGCCGGTTCGTTGCTCTTCATAGAGGCAGGCGGCACCCTCGCAAATCAGCGCTTCACCGGGATTGCCTCCCTCATGTCCCAGCTCGCGGAATCTCATGCAGTGATGGAATTCATGTAGCAGGCTCGCTAGCAGCGACATTTCGTCTATTTTGCCTGATCCCGGATCCAAACAGACCGTTATGTAACTGCTGCCGTCCGCTAATCCCCCGACGCCGATTTCCGGAATTACTCCTGAAGAAGAGGCCCGGAAGACGACGTCTATGTTGGAGGCATTCAAATCTTCAACCGCGAAACGGGTTGCTTTCTCAAAAGCCGATTCGATTAATCCTATTGAACCTGACAATTCGCCGCCGCCGTTGGCGATATGCCGGCTAATTCCACGCATGGCCTAGGCCGATTTCGCAGCCCTTTTGTTTTTAGACGGTTTGTCACCGGCTTTTTCAGTTTTTTCTATCTCTTTAGCCTGCTTGATCATTTCAAGCTGATCTTTGCAGGATTGCCTTAGGATTTTCCTAATATCCTTGTTATCCAGAACGCCGAAGAAATCGGCGGCCGGCTTATTCTTGCTAGCGACTTGCTTGCTTGTCATGACTTCTTTTCTTTTGTTGTACGGGGCTGTTTAATTCAGTAAACCAATTATAACAGACAAACTGGATTGGTCTGAAAAATTTAGCTGATGTTATAGTCCGCAGCCAGCCTTTTACGTATTTCTGCCGCTTGTTGCCGGTCCGTGCTTGCCAGTATCTCGTGCGAGGCGGAGGGCTTTACGCTGTCTTTCTTGTCGAGGTAGAAGAACCGGAAATTGCTGTCGGAGAGGTGCGTTGTGAAAATATCCAACAATTTCTCGTTAATCGCATTGCAGGTTTTTATGAACCCGGATCTTTCAATATTCCTTTTGGTAACCTTCTCTCTTTTCTCAGTTATAGCCCATGCCGCGTCGGGGTCTAAGACTATGTAGACCACGACTACGCGGTATCCTTTCTTCAGAGTCTTTCTGATATTATCTGCCCCGGCGCCGTGCGCCAATGTCCCGTCCATAATGAAAGAGCGGCCGTGTTCTAGGCATTTTTTGAACACGCTGCTGACTATCGGGTTGCCCGCCCTCCGGTATGCATAGTAGTTTTCCGGACGGTAGCCGGGAAGATATTCGACCAGTTTGTCATGCTCTATGATTACGAAATTCGTCAGATGCGATCTTCGCTTCAGGTTGTCCACGAATTCAGTTTTACCGGCACCCGGAATGCCGGCCATAAAAAATGCCAGCTTCGGCTGATCGTTGAAAAAATCCTCAACGACTTTCCCCAGATTTTTCTTATCTCCTATCCAGTCGTTGATGTCAGCTTCTGTCATGCCTGCCTAAAGATTATCACTTTTTCGACCGGATATGCTACGAGTAGGGTAGTATGGTTGCATGAAAGCAAAGGGTATTTTGGAAATTTGAGGCAGGCGTAGCAATGGAATTCAAACGGCAATGGGTGACGGTGATGCTGGGCATTCCAGGCTCGGGCAAAACCCATTTTGCCGAACGGCTGGCCGCCGAGACGGGGGCTGAACTGATTGACGGCGATGCTATCTGCGGTGAACTGTTCACGGCCGGCATCTACAAGACCGAGACCGAAAGGCGGCGGTTCAGCGACGAGTACGATCGCCGCTATAGCCGGGCGCTTGAGGAGGGCAGGTCGGTTATACGCGGCAACCAGCACAACAGTCTGAAGCGGCGGGACGAATTGAACCGCCGGCTGGGCGAGGTGGGAGTTGCTTTTTTCATCACTCACATGAAAACCCCGATCGACGTAGCCAACTCCCGGGCCGCTCGGCGCGAAATCAACCGATATTACCCGCCGACCATCCGTAAAGGGTTTGAAAAAATACGCGATAACGCCCATCAAATTCTGCGAACTTTCGACCCGCCAGCCGAACATGAATTGTACGTGGAAATCGACGGGACGGCGGATTTCGGGAATCAGCTCAAGATTTTTGCCGGGTTCTGCGAGACGAATAACCTGACCTTATGAGTCCGTCTCGGTGGGTTGCTCATTCCTGGGGCCGGTCGCGCGAGCAACTCGACCGAATCCCGCTAGGTGTATTGTATAATGGCTTCAGAAACCCATGAATGAAAAACTTGAGCCGGTCGTGCCGGCACCCTCGGCGGGTCTTGGCGGCAATGAACGGTATGACTGGTCGCTGACGAGAAAAATAACCCTCTTCGCGGGCGTGGCCGCCGCCGCGGTTGCAGGCATAATTCTGACCGACTTTCCACTCTTTACTGCCACTTCCGTGATTTTGACCGTCTCCTACCTGTACCTCTACGAAATCGTGGACGATATGCTGGTAGCCTTGGCTAACGCCGCCAGAAGGTTGCCCAAAACCGTACCCCACTTCGTCCGCGCCGCCTCGTTCTCGGCCTTCTTGTTCATTCAAGCGGTTGCCACGGCGGAATATCTGGGGTATTTGCAATTAGGCAACAGCGACGATCACAACCTTGCCTTGTTGAGATTTTCGGCTCTGGACGCGGTTCTGGTAGCAGGCCCCGGCATAATATTGATGATCTCCTATTTCGGGCGCAAGCTGGAGGTGGCAGGGGTTTGGAAAAGGGCAGCTTGGCTGGTTTTGCTGGCCGGCGCCGCGGTCGGAGCCGCAATGCTCGGCGCGTACTATGCCAACCTTGACTCGAGCGCATGGCTCGTCGGCCTGCTGGCACCGTTCGCGGCAGCCGGCATTATAGGCACCGCCTTTCTTGCGAAAATCGGAGTCCTTAAATCTCTGCAGCAGGCTCCCGGCCAAGCGGAGAAAACGATGAAAACCATATTGGTGGATGCCATCGACTGCCTCGTTCTAAGGGACGGCAGCTTACTAAAACCGATGCATGATTTGCTGGAATCTTACCCTAATCGGAAGATCGTGCTGACGGGAGCGGACGATGAGCAGGCCGAGCGTTTCGGTCTCAACCGGCTGCCTTACGAGGTTTTCAGCCTCAAGCATGACCCGGAGAAGACGGATCCGGCTTATTACCGCATCATGCTTGTAAACTACAACCTTGACTCCAGAGACGTTGTCTATTTCGAACACAACCGCGATGCCTGCGAAAGCGCCAAGTCCGCCGGCATAACCACTCTCTTTTATGATCACAAGAAAGAGGATATGGCGGAGCTCAAGGCTTTTTTGGATACGAATTTGAACTGAAACGACCTCAGGCCGACAACTCCAAGCGCTGCCGGTAGCTAAAATTTAGTCGGCGCCGTCAAGGGGTTCGTAACCGAAAACGTTGGCCCAATCGAAAACTTCCTGCCGGCTGACGGCGTAGAGGTTCTGGAAATTGTCAGGCACCTCCTCGGCGCTCAGGCAGGCGACCGCCAGCCGGCCCAAGTCGCGCTTGCTGAGCCAGCGTTGGGGGTTCTCCGGCGAGCTCGGCTTGGGCCTGTCTTCATCGTTGAGGTTGCCGATCCGCCAGCAGATAACCTCCAGCCCGTATTCCTTGGCGAAATGCCTGCCCAGATTTTCCATAAAGAGCTTTTCGGCGCCGTACGGGTTGTTGGGCACCCCTTCCGGACGGGTCGTTATTCTGATCTTGCCGTCGCCGTCGCGGATATCGTGGGCGTGGGCGTGGTTCGAGCTGGTCATGATTACCCGGCGGATACCGTTGGCGACGGCCGCGCCGTAGACGTTGGCCGTCATCAGGTTGTTGACGGGATCTATCGTGTTGTTCTGAACATTCTCAATCAAGTCTTTCCAGGCGCAATGGATTATGGCGTCCGTTCCTTCGGTTGCTTCAATCAAAGCCGGCAAGATGCTGACGTCGGTCTCGGGCAGATCTAGCGGGATGACATCGTATCCCGCTCCCTCCAAACCCTCCTTCACGGTTCGGCCGACCCGGCCGCTTGAACCGGTGACGGCGACTTTGGTTATGGGCGTTCTTCTAATATAGTTAAGCATGAATCCGGTTGCGAATTTATGGCGGTTATACGCATATTATATAACCTCGGATACAAGCCGGCGGAGCCGTAAATTCCGAGCGGGGTCGTGCCGCTTAGCCGTGCAACATCATCCTGCTGAAGTCGGCGCAGTGCGCGGCGCTCCGGTGCATTGACGCCAGCGAGCGCAACGGCGTTCCAAAGACTATCTCCGCTTCTTCGGGCAGCTCTTTCAGTGTATGCGCGCACAGATGGCGAATGCGTTCCTCGCTTTGGCTGTGGTCGGCGGCTGTCTGCCGTCTTTTTTCTTGATCGTCAACCATCGTCGCCCTTACTTCGTCGCTGTCAAGGATGAATTCCGGGTCGGACAGGTCGTAATGCGGGGATTCGGCGTAGTCTGGGTAATTGATGTCCGAAAGCCTCACGTCCGGCTTTACTCCGTAGCAGCTGGTTATCATTGACCGGTCGAACTCAATGGCCTCCGGATATATTGTGTCATAGCAGTGCGTCGCCATCGACCAATAGAAGTACTTGGCCGCAAAGTAATAGTTGTCGCGGAGCCAGTAATACGTCTTGTCTTCGCGGGGCTGCGAGCTAGTGGCTATTATTATCCAGTTGGCTTTCTGCTCCAACTCCCGGTAGCGGAAGTATCTGGCGGCCGTTATCGCCGGGTCGTCCAGCGCCTGGCTCAGCCATTCGACCATGCGTCGCTCAGACGAACCCGCCGGCAGGCGCTCCGACAGCCACCGACCCGCTTCAGAATTGTTTTCTAATTTTCGATCAATCGTTTCCATATGCAATCCAAGATACCTAATCGTACTTCTTACTATATCATATTTTGGGAATCACCGCTAATGAAGGAGCGCCCCGGACGGGGCGCCTGTTTCTTCACCCGCCTCCACTAAATTCAATAAGCCGCCAGCGCCGACTTCCGGCAAACCAAAAAGAAACCCCCCGCTTGCGTGAATTTGATTTAACAACCGCACCATGTTTTAATAACGGACTAGTTACCTTTTCCGGCGGACACCGAGCCAATGACAGAGAAATTAAACAACGGAACCTTAAACCGAGAAACGTCGGATCACGAAACCCAGGCCGCGATCCGCGAAGCAGCGGCCGGCTTCCTGGATGTCCACTTGCCGGACTTCTCGGGCAATAAGGCTGAGGTCGCCGCTGCCAAAAGGGGGTTGTTGACGGTCATTTTAAAGACTGCCGGCCGGCCCATGCGCGTTGCGGAGATAAAAGACATAATGGACGATCTTGTGGAACGCGCCGGCCAAGAGGTTGCCATGGCCAATGTAAGCCTCCAGCTGACGGCCATGAAAAATCAGGGTGGGGTGCAATTGCTGGAAAGGGGAGTGTACGCCCATAACGAGTTGGACAGCCGGGACTATGAGAAATCGATGACAATAGGGGAGAACATCTTGGCCGCTCTGGACGCCAGCGAGACGCCCTTGACTACCGGAGAAATTAAAGATTACTGCCTGAGCCACGCCCGCCAGCCGATATCCCGCGAATCCGTTGACACCGAACTGAGAATTATGAGCCAGCGGGGGGCGATCAAGCACCTGCACACTAACGCCTACGCGCCCGCCGGCTTCGACAGCGAAACCTATGAGCGATCCCTGACGAACCAGCAGCTGGTTGTCAGAATCCTGACGGAGCATAATCAGCCGATGACGGCCGACGGCTTGGTAATGGCGTTTAAGGAAGTGGGGCGGGATGCAAAAGTCGCCACCGTCAGGAGCTCGTTGAACAAATTGTACCACCAGAAGCGGATTAGGCGCTTGGAAGATGGGGTATACGCCTGCTTGGATTTCAACCCGGATCTTTACCAGACGATGAATACCATGAGCCAGACCCTGGAAGTCTTGAACGCGGAACCTAAGCCGATGACG
>VXPC01000032.1 GCA_009839685.1 Candidatus Saccharimonadota bacterium
GTATTTCACCTTGCATCATCTCGCGCACCTGATCGCGCCGCTTTGCCCGTTTTTAGCCGAGGAAATCTACCGCCAGCTGGACGGCCGCCTGCCGAGCGTGCATCTCGCCGACTGGCCGGAACTGAGCTTGGATGATGACCGGTTGCTTAGCCGGATGCGCCGGACCCGCCGGTGCATCGCGGCCGGGTTGGCCTTGCGGGCCGAGGCGGGGGTTAAGGTTCGCCAACCCTTGTCCAGGCTGACGGTCAGCGGCGATGAACAGCTCTCAAAGCTGGACGGCGACTTCTTGGACCTGATGACCGACGAATTGAACGTCAAGGAGGTTGTCTTCCGCCGCGACGCAACGTTCTCGGCCGAACTTGACACCGAGCTGAGCCGGGAGCTGCGCCACGAGGGGTGGGTCAGGGAGCTGGTCCGTCGCGTGCAGGTGCTGCGCAAGACGGCCGGCCTGGAGGTTGAGAACAGGATTCACCTGAGCTTGCAGACCGGAGACGACGAGCTGTTGGCGGCTTTTGAGGCTTTCGCCGATTACGTCAGGGGCGAGACTCTGACCGTCAATTACGACTTGGGCGCCAAGGCGCCCTCCTTAGAAGTCAGTTGCGAGCTTGAGCTCAACGGCCATCTTATCGCTATCAGCCTCCAAAAAGCCTGAGCCCCTATGTTTGTTTGTCCGGCGCAATGCTATATAATGGGTTGAGTTTATGAAAAAAGCAGTTATCGCCACTGGCGCTAAACAATATCTGGTCGCTGTCGGCGACCAGCTGGCCGTCGAGTTGCTGCCAGATAACGGCAAGCAAGTCAGTTTCCAGCCCCTGCTGGTCATCGACGGCGACAAGATTGCCGTCGGCCGGCCCCTGGTGGACAAGGCTGTCGTCAAAGCCAAGGTGGTTGAGGCCGACGTCAAGGAAGACAAGGTGACCTCGATCAGGTTCAAGGCCAAGAAGCGGGTGCACAAGCGCCGCGGCCACCGCCAACGCAAGACGGTGTTGGAAATCACGGAAATCGCTTAGAAGAAACGGAAATCGGAAAGCGGGACGACTCTGATGAGGACCGTGCCGTCGATATCCTCTAGGGAGATATTGCCCAATTCTTTGCGGGAGTCCGAAGATTGGTCCTTGAGACGGTTGTCGCCGATGACGAAAGCCTCTCCTTGGCCGACGAGACGGTCGACGACCCCTTCGTCAGGAGGGAAGTCTTCCAAGGCCGGGTCAAGCTCTATCGCCAGTTCGAAACCTTGCGGGAACTCCCGGTTGTAGATAGTAATCTTGTTGTTTTTGATAACCATCTATTCTTCCGGCAGGCCGACGATCCGCTTAATCCACTTGTCGTCGTTCACCCGGCTTTCGAAAACGATAATTTCGCCGCGCTCGGGAACGTAATCGGTGCCGAACAGATTGGCGAAGATCTTGCCGGTTCGCAGGATGAACAGCCGGTCGCCGTCGTGCAGGGTCGGGTACATGCTCATGCCGCTGACCTCGTAGGGCTGGAGGATGTAGAAGGTGAAGACGAAAATGGCGATAAAGGCGATGGCGACGACGGTGCCGACGTGCATCAGGGCGCCCAAGACGTAGCTTCGCCGGTGCAGTCTGACTTTCGCCCGGTACCAAGGTCTGATAATAGCTCTGATAAGTCTCATGGGATTTAGAATAGTTTGAATTTGGAAAAGGGCCAGGTCCTGATGATCAGGTTGCCGTTGACGTGTTCGACCAAAACGTTGCCGTTGGTGCGCGAATCGGCGGACACGGCCAGATTATCGCCCAAAACGAACAGCTCACCCCGTTTGACGTAGACATCCAGCGCGGCACCGCTCAGGGCCGCCAGTTCGCCGCCGAAATTGAAGTCGGGCTCGAAACCTTCGGGGTATTCATCATTATAAATGGTAATGGTTTGATTTTTAATAACCACCCGCTCCTCCGGCAGGCCGACGACTCGTTTGATGATTAAATTCTCGTTGTCGCCGTCTTTGCCGAAAACGATAATTTCGCCGCGTTTGGGAACGTATTCGGCGCCGAGCAGTTCGCTGAAGAACCGGCCCAGCTGGAGCGTCAGCAGCCTGTCGTCGGGGCTGAGGGTCGGCTCCATGCTCTCGCCGTCGACCGTTGTCACGTCTATGAGGAAGACGGAACTTAGGGCGAAGCAGACGAAGGCGACGGCTACGGTGGCGACGAAGTGGATCAGCCAACCCAAGTAACGGACCTTGCGGTTAAGATAACGGATGAAATTGCGCCAAGTCCGCAGAGATTTTCTAACGATGCCCATGCCTGCTCATAATATTCCCTATTGTATATCAAAAGCGGCGGCGTTCGCCGCCCCGCCGCCTCTGCTATAATGGGGACGATGAATTCGCCCTCCGGCAAGAGACGGCTGGTTGTCAAGGACAAGCTGTGGAACGGCCTGCATTTCTGCCTGCGCTCCCTGTTGCCGATCTCCGTCTTCCTGATCGTCGCCTTTCTGGCGGTGCCAGCGCTGGCTTATGTTTTGATCCTGCTCTCAAAGTGGCGGATTTTGGCCGCCAAACCCCGTTTCTGGTGGCCGAACCTGCGGGCCAACGCCGCCGATCTGGCGTTCAGTTTCTCGCTGGTGCTGTTTATGGGTTGGCCGTCCGCGGACCTGACGCAACAGTTGATCTGGCTGGCGATTTATCTCCTTTGGGTATTCGTCTTTAAGACGGACAGGCTGCCGGCCGGCCATGTCTGGCGCGGGCTGGCGGCGCAGGGCATGGGCGCGGCGGCTTTGATTTACAGCCTCAACCAGCTGCCGTTGCCGGCGGTTCTGGCCGGTATTTGGCTCGTCTCCCTGATTGCCGTCCAGCACATTTTAAGCGGCTTTCCCAAGCGCGATTACCATTCCCGCCTGACCCAGATCTGGGGTCTGTTCGCCATCCAGCTGGCTTGGGTTATGCTGCACTGGCAGGTCAACTTCTGGATCATCCCCAACTTGGCCGTTCTGCTGGCCGTCGTCTTGCTGGCTTCAAGCTTGCTCTACTCCTTACATCTTCGCGAAGCCGCGCACGGAGCGGCCCGCCGCCAGATTTTAGCCTCGACCCTGATCGTCACCTTCGCTGTCCTGATTTTTTCCGGCCTGTGGCTGACTACTTTGTGAGCGGGCTGAAGACGGTTGCCAGACCCCGCCGCCCGTTCGGCCGGAAGCCGCCGGCCGCGGCCAGCTTTTCCAGTGCCGCCCGTTGCGGCGGCAGGCTTTCGCACACCAGGGTCAGATCTTGGCCGGCGCAGGCTTTCAGCAGCGATCCGTAAAGTTCAAGCCCGCCGCCGCCCGCATACAGTGACGCCGCCGGTTCGCTCCGCAGCATCGGCGAGCCGCGCTCGTAGGCACCCCTTTCGGTGATATCCAGATAGGGCAGGTTGGCTAGGATCAGGCTGCCGGGCGCGAAATAGCCGGCAGGCAGGGCTGAGACGTCCTGGAGCGAAAAAGTTACCCGGCCGATTGAGTGACGCCGGCAGTTTTTGCGGGCGACCCTCAGGGCTTGGCGGCTGGCGTCCAGCAGCTGGACGCCCGGCGGCTTTCCGGCTCGCGTTTTCAGGTAGCTGATTGCCAGGCAGCCGCTGCCGCAGCCGACGTCGTAGAGCCGGCCGAAGCCGGTCCCCAACCCCAGAGCCGCCTCAACCAGATCTTCCGACTCGGGCCGCGGAATCAGAACGCGCCTGTCGACATAAAAGTTGCGACCGTAAAATTCCTTGCGTTTCAGCAGATAAGCCAAGGGTTGCCGGCCGCGCCGGCGGATAAGTTGCCGCAACCGCCCGGCTTGGGTCGGCCGCAACTTGAAATCGCCGGCCAGAAGCTTGGCTCTGGTCAAGCCGGTCACAAATTCCGCGAGCACCAAGGCTTCCAGATCGGCCTGCTCGACCCCCACGCCGCGCAGCCGGCGACTCAGTTCGTCAAGCTTCATCCGCCTCTTCGCTGGCCCGTTGGCTGAGTTGTTCCAGCAACGGTTGCAGGTCGCCGCCCAAAATTGCGGGCAGATTGCTCAGATTGAGATTAATCCGGTGGTCAGTCAGCCTGTCTTGCGGAAAATTGTACGTGCGGATTTTCTCGTTCCTAAAAGCCCGGCCGATCAGCTTTTGCCGCTTGGAGCTGGTCGCTTCCGACAGTTCGTCCTCCTGTTTTTGCAGCAACCGGGTCCGGAGGATCTCCAAGGCCTTCTCCTTGTTCTTAAATTGGCTCTTTTCATCTTGGCAGGTTACCACCAGACCGCTCGGCAGATGGGTGATCCGGACGGCCGAGTCGGTCTTGTTGACGCTCTGGCCGCCGTGGCCGCTGCTGCGGTAGGTATCGATTCTTAGGTCGCCGTCTTTGACAGCCAGTTCGGCCGGTTCGGCCTTTGGCAAAACGGCCACGCTGGCGGTCGATGTATGAACGCGGCCTTGACTCTCCGTCGCCGGCACCCTTTGCACCCGGTGTACGCCGGCCTCGAATTTCAGTTGGCCGTAGGCGCCCGCGCCCTTGATTTCGAAGATAATTTCTTTGAAACCGCCGGCTTCGGAAGGGCTTTGGCTGATTGGCATGACCGGCCAGCCCCGCTTCTCGCTGAACCTCAAATACATGCGGTAGAGGTCGCCGGCGAACAGGCTGGCCTCGGAGCCGCCGACGCCGGCTCTGATTTCCACCAAGCAGTCTTTCTGGTCGCTCCCATCTGTCGGGCTGTCGGTCAGCCGTTTCAGTTGTTCAGCCGCCTGTTCCAGCTGGTCATTTATGTGTTCAAGTTCGCTTGTAGCCAAGGCGGCCAGAGCCGAGTCGTCGTTGCCGGTCAGCCGTTCGGTTTCAAGCCGCTGTTTTTTAAGAACGGCCGATTTGTCGAGCAGGCTGACTATCTCGGTTAATTCTTTGAAGCGCTTGGCCAGCTGCGGATAGTCGGGCTGCTGGTAAACCGCCTGGTCTTCCAGACGCTCCTTCAACTCAAGGAACTCCGCCCGCAGCTGGTCGCTTTGATCCTTCTTCATCTGATTAGCTGATAGGGGTCCACTAAAGTCATCGTGAACCGGACTCCCGTCATCTGGGAGCTAGGTTTCGTCGCCCGGCGGCTGCTCGACCCCGGCCGGCTCGTCCGCATTCTTCTCGGCTTTCGGCTGGCTCTTTGCCGACTTCCGTCCTGCCTTCGCGGTCTTGGCGCGGAGTTTCTCGCGGGCCGCTAAGGCCGCCTTCCGGCGGTTTTCAAACTTGTCTATCCGTCCCTCGACGTCGATGACCTTCTCCTGGCCGGTGTAAAAAGGGTGGCTGGCGCTGGTGATGTGCAATTTTACCAACGGGTAAGTCTGCCCATCCTCATATTTGATGGTCTCTTTCGTCTGGGCCGTGCTTTTGACCAGAAAATTCTGGCCGTTGTTGATGTCTTGGAAGACGACCGGCCGGTAGCTGGAAGGGTGAATATCGGCTTTCATGCGCCCCCTATGGTAGCAGATTGGCCCCCGGTTTGCCAAAATCTTTTGCCCCCCTCCCGGCTTTGTGGTAGTTTAAACTGTAATCTGTTTTTAAGGATTGTTGCCGGAAAGTCTCCAACGCAGCGCGGCTTGGAAGTCCTCCCCGCTCGGGGCGCCGCCGGAAACTTGGCACTAAGGATTTCAAACCAAGGAGTAATTACCACATATGTCCAAAATTGAAATTGACCTGAAGCGGCTGCTGGCCGCCGGCGTCCACTTCGGCCACTACAAGCGGCGTTGGCATCCCGCCGTCGCCCCTTACATCCACAGCGTCCGCAACGGCCGTTGCATCATCGACCTGACGCTGACCAAGCAGGCGCTGGAAGAAGCCCTGCCAATCGTCAGCGAGACCGTCGCCGCCGGCAAATCAATCCTGTTCGTCGGCACCAAGTACCAGGCTAAAGAGATGGTCAAGGAAGCCGCCGAGAGCGTCGGCATGCCTTACGTCACCCATCGCTGGGTCGGCGGCATGCTGACCAACTATACGACTATCGGCATCCAGATCAAAAAGCTCAAGGATCTGGAGAAAAAGATGGCGTCAGGCGAGCTGGCCAGCAAATACAACAAGCTGGAGGTCCAGAATTACCAGCACGAAATCGACGGCCTCAACTTGCTTTACGGGGGCATAAAGGAAATGGGCCTGTTGCCGGGCATGGTGTTTGTGTCCGACATGCAGACCAATGCCATCGCCGTTGCCGAAGCCAACAAGCTCGGCTTGCCGCTGGTCGCCTTGGCCGACACCAACGTCGACCCCCGTTTGGCGACCTATCCGATCCCGTCCAATGACGACGCCTTGCAATCTTTGCAACTGATGATCGATCTGGTAGTCAAGGCGGTCAAGGCCGGTCAGGCGCGCGTCAAGCCGGCCAGCCCGGTTCCGGCCGGCGCAAATCAGAAAGGAGAAGCTGGCAATGAGCGGTAATTTTACGATTGACGACATCAAGAAGCTGAGAGAGATGACGGGGGTCGGTCTGACCGACGCCAAGAAAGCCCTGGAAGAGAACGGCGATTTCGAAACGGCGCTTGAGGCCATGAAAGCCAAGGGCTTGAGCAAGGCCGCCGCCCGCAGCGCCAGGGAAGCGACGGCCGGCATCGTCACCAGCTACATCCACGACGGCCGGATCGGCGTGCTGATCGAGGTCAACTGCGAAACGGAGTTCGTCGCCAAGAACGAGCAGTTCCTTGGCCTCGTCCGCGATCTGGCGCTGCAGATCGCCGCTTGCGATCCGGCCTACATCAGCCCCCAGGACGTGCCACCGAGCGAGGCGACCGATCCGGGTCACCCCCCGGACCTGCTCAGTCAGGCGTTCATCAAGGATTTGAAGACGACAATCGGTGATTTGCTGCAAGCCAAGATCGCCCAGCTGGGCGAGAATATCGTCGTCTCCCGCTTCTCCCGCTTCGAGCTGGGCAATCCGGAGCAGAGGCTGGTTTTCGCCGCCGAGAGGGAGTAGACTATACTACATACGAATTTGCTTAAGGACGAGATCGCTTATGGAGCCGGGTTTATTTTTGAAAGATTTTGAAAATAAATTGCGGGAAACGGTCGTCCATTTCGCCGACGAGACCAAGACTTTTCAGACCGGCCGCGCCCATCCCTCCCTGCTGGACGGGGTCACGGTCGAGGCTTACGGGACGAAGATGCCGCTCAACCAGCTGGCTTCCGTTCTGACGGGCGAAGCGGCCGTGCTGCACGTGACCCCGTTCGACACCGACAACGTCATGGCCGTCCGCAACGCCATTTCCGCCAA
>VXPC01000029.1 GCA_009839685.1 Candidatus Saccharimonadota bacterium
ACTACCGCCACAGCGGCCATATCGGCAACCTGCGCCGCCTCAGCCTCAGCGGTCAGAGGTCGAAAAACTCGACCAAGCTGGTTTACCACGCGGTCCGAGGCATGCTGCCGAAGAACAAACTCCGCCCGCCCCGGCTCGCCCGGCTCAAGGTTTACGCCGGCGCCGAGCACCCGCACCAGCCCCAGACCCCGACCGCTTATGATATGAAAGGCGTCAGGAGGGTAAGCCATGAGTGAGCCGAGCGGCAAATACCACTACGCCTTGGGCCGGCGGAAAACGGCCAGCGCCAAAGTCCGGCTGTACAAGGGCGGCGGCAAGATAGTCGTCAACGGCAAGCCCGCGGCCGAATATTTCGCCGCCTCCTCGCCGCTGCTGAGCGAACTGGCGGCCCCGCTGGCGCTGCTGGATAAAAAGAACGCTTTCGACATCACGGTCGTCGTCAAGGGCGGCGGCCACCACAGCCAGGTCGGCGCCATCCGGCTCGGCATCGCCAAGGCCCTCGTCGACATCAACGCCGACTTCAAGGACAGCCTGCGGCGGGCCGAACTGCTGGGCCGCGACCCCCGAGCCAAGGAGCGCAAGAAATTCGGCCTCAAAGGCGCCCGCAAGAAACGCCAGTTCACCAAGCGTTAGCTGAGGCTTGGTATACTGGCTATTGGATATGGAAGAAGTTGTTCTCACCGGTCTGCGGACCAACGGCGAATACCACTTGGGCAATTATATCGGCGCCCTGTTGCCGATGCTGCAACTGGTTGAAAAGAAACGGGAGGGGGGCGATTACCGGATCAACCTGTTCGCCCCCGACCTGCACAGTTTCACGACGCCTATAGATCATAGCGGGCTTTACAAACAGACGATGGCCAATCTGCGCCTCTTTGCCGCGGCCGGGCTGCCGCTGGACGACCCGGCCGTCAGCCTGTATCGGCAAAGCCGGATCCCGGCCCACAGCGAGCTGACCTGGATCTTGAGCAATTTCGCCGGTTTCGGCGACCTCAGCCGGATGGTCGAGTTCAAAGAGAAAACGGCCGCCTTGGGCGGGGAAGAGAGGATCGGCGTCGGCCTGTTCACCTATCCAATCCTGATGGCCGCCGATATCCTGCTCTACGACGCCAAATGGGTGCCGGTCGGCGACGACCAACGCCAGCACCTGGAGTTCTGCCGCCGGCTGGCCCGCTCTTTCAACCAGAAATTCGACACCGACGTCTTCACCGTGCCGGCCGATTTCGCCGAACAGCAAGCTTGGCTGGGCCGGGAGATGGCGCCGCGGATCCGCAGCCTGCGCCGGCCCGAGAGAAAGATGAGCAAAAGCGTTGAGGACCCGGGCGGGACGATTATGCTTTCCGACCCGGCCGAGGCGGCTGGAAAGAAGATCATGGCGGCCGAGACCGACAACTTCGCCAACATTGACTACGACTGGGAAAATCGGCCCGGCATCACCAATCTGCTGGCCATCTTGGCGGCTCTGAGCGGCCGCCCCCAAGCAGAAATTAACCGGGAGTGGCAGGGAAGCGGTGATTACAGAGCCTTGAAAACAGCCGTCGCCACCGTCGTCTCGGCCACCCTGGAGCGGCTGCAAAACGGCTTAAGCGGCGTCAGCGAGGCCGCCTTGGGCGAACATCTTTCAGAAAGAGAAGCGCGTTTGGCGGAAATTGCCTCCGGCAAGCTGGCCGCCGTCCAAAAACTCGTCGGCTTGAGGGAGTAGGGAAGAGGCCGGCCAGTGTTCTCATACCGGGTTAAAGAAGGTGACTTGCGGCAACGCGCCGACACCTTGGTCCAGCGCGAGATTCCCCAGCTCAGCCGGGGGCATATCAAAAAATTGGCCGCCGAGGGCCGGCTGTCATTCGATTCCAAGCCGGTGACGGCCGGTTACAAGCCAAAGAGTTTCGGCGAATTGCGGCTGGATTACGACCTCAAGGCTCTGGCGAACGTGCCCTACTTGGATTTGGACATTATCTTCGAGGATGAGGATCTGGTCGTTATTAACAAACCGAGCGGCGTTATCGTCCATGCCAGAGGCAAGTATTGGGACGAGGCCTCGATCGCCTCTTCTTTGCGCCGCTACTGCCGTTGGCCGTCCGTCAGCCAGCCGGCTTCTTTGGAAGAGCTCAGGGCCGGCATAGTCCACCGGCTGGATCGCGGCACCAGCGGTATCTTGGTCTGCGCCAAGAACCAGGCCAGCCTCAAGGACCTGCAGGGCCAGTTCCACGACCGGCAGGTGGAAAAGCTTTACAGCGGCCTGATCAGCGCGGACGCCGGGCTGCCGGACACCGGGCTGATTGATAAACCGATCGGGCGCGATCCCAAAAACCCCCAGCGGTTCAAGGTCAGCCGTTACGGCCGGCCTGCCCAAACCCTCTTCAACCTTGAAGACAAGGGCGCCAAGGCTTGGCGGCTTGAAATCCGGCCGCTGACCGGGCGCACCCACCAAATCAGATTGCACCTGGCCTCTCTGGGCGCGCCGCTGCTCGGCGACCCCTTGTATAAGGGCAGACCGGCACCGCGGCTGATGCTGCACGCCCAAAGCATCAGCTTCCAGCACCCCAAATCCGGCAAACGGCTACGGCTGGCAGCGCCCGAGCCGGCATTGTTTGAGGAGATGCTAAGCCGTGGCCGCTGATAACTACCTGCTGGCGCCGGCTACCGGCCGGCTGTTGGGCATTTACGCCGCCGCCCCCAAGGGTTCGCTGTTTATAAACGGGCCGGCCGACAGCGACCTGCCGGGCGTGGCAGCCCACTTGCTGGGTCTGATTTACGGGGACGACCGCAGCCGGGCCGGACAGGTGTATGGATTGGAGAAATACGCTATCGAGTCGATCCGCGAGCTTTTGGGGCGGCTGGCCAGGACCCGCTTCAATCCCCGGTTGCCGCGACTGATCGTAATTGAAGATTGCGACCGGCTGGAACCGGCGGCTCAGAACGCCTTGCTCAAAGGCTTGGAAGAACCCCCGCCCGGCAGCCATTTTCTGCTGACCTCGTCCCGGCCGTGGGAGGTCTTGCCGACCATCATCTCGCGCTGCCAGCCGATCCGCATGAGAAAACCCCTCAAGGAGGATTTGTTCGCGCTCTTCCCCTTGGAGCCGCCGGAGGATTTGGAGCAGGCTTACTGGGCGACGGACGGTTGGCCCAAAGCGATGGAGGCTTACCTGAACCAGCCCGACAGCCGGATCCGCAAAGAGATAGCCTTGGCTAAAAAATTCCTCCAAGCCGATTCCGCCGGGAGGATGAAACTGCTGTTCGCCAAAGGCGCGCCGACCGAAAAAGACGAACTGGCCGCCTTCTTGGCCGAGCTGCTGGGCGGATTGTGGCGGACGACCCGGGCGTCGTTGCTGCTGGCGGCCGGCAAAGGCGACTGGCAGAAAGCCGACCTCTGGCGGAAGAGGTTTCTGGCCGTCAACGCCCTCAAAGAAGATTTGGACGACAGGCTGAACAACCGGATCGTCATGCTCAATCTCGGCCTGAGGTTTTGAGGTGCTATAATGGGGGCAGCGAAGCTTAAGCGATGTATGACACTTTGATCCTGGCGGCCGTCACCCTGTTCGCCGTCTGGGCGGTCAGTCTGAGGGGGGGGCCAGCGGCCGACGGCAGCGTTTTCAAAAGCCGGCACAACCGCCGGATCAGCCGGCTGTGGCAGGCGGCTCAGGCCAGCATGCGGGAAAACAACCTCCTGCAGGCCGAAAAAGCCCTGCTGACCATCCTCAACCTGGACCGCAAGAACGCCGCCGCCTACAACCTGCTCGGCATCCTCTACGCCAAGCAGAAGGAGTACAACCACGCCCTAGAGTGTTTCACGGCCGCCTTCAATATCGAGGAGAACGCCAGTTCTTTCCATAACTTGGGCATGGTTTATTTCAATTTGGAGCAATACGAGAAAGCGGCCATCGCTTTCAAACAGGCTTTAACGCTGGACAACGGCTCGGCCCTGCGCCACATAGAGTATGCCAAGGTTCTGGAGCGGCTGGGGCGGAACAAGGAAATGCTCGAGGCCTTGCAGAAAGCGGCCGAGCTGGAACCCAAGCCGGAAATTCTCCGGCTGCTTCTGAAAACCTACAAATCCCGCAAAATGGAGGCGGAAGCGGAGGCGATCCAAACCCAGCTAAAACAGATGATCATTCCCTCCTCAGCCCGCCAAAAAAACATCCAGCGCTCGGCCAGAAGCGTCGCCTGAAGATTCTGACACCGGCAGAAAGCGGCGGCCGGCCATCGGATTAAGCTTGGCAAAAAGTCCGACCCGGTATTATAATCAGGTGCGCGCAGAGATAGTGAAGCGGTCAAACACAGCAGACTGTAAATCTGCCGGCTTATGCCTTCGGGGGTTCGAATCCCTCTCTCTGCACCAAACCTTGCCGGCATAGCTCAGCTGGTCAGAGCAACTGTCTTGTAAACAGTGGGTCGTGGGTTCGAATCCCTCTGCCGGCTCCAGTTATCCCGACGACCTGACGAACCGCCGGCCACTTAAAATTGAAGATTATGAGAGAGCGAATAGCCACTTCCGGATCCTTCAACTGGGAAAAGCCGGAAAACATGGTCGCCATAGAACCGTTTAACCCGGAACGCCATTGGGGCGGCAGCCTGGCCTTGCTGCATCTGGAGATACGGCATTGGCAGCAAACCCGGGGTAAGAAGTGTTTCGCTGACATTATGGATACGCAGGCCGAGCTCAGAGACATTGAAACCGCCTACATAGAGTCCGGCGGGCAGTTTTTCGTCGCTACCTGCCCTCGAGGCGAGACGGTCGGGTTGGTAGGCTTGCAGAAAACGGAAGACGCAGCGATTTTGAAAATCTTAGACGTCGCCCCGAACTTCCGCGATCAAGGCCTAGACGACCGCCTCCTTATCTTGGCCGTCAACTGGTCCAGGCAGCAGCAATGCTCCACAATCAGGTTGGCGACGGGCTGCGAGGAAAACGACTGGACTATTTACCGCCGGTACGGCTTCAAGAAAGACAGCCTTAGCGCCGGTTCTGCCGAACCGGTCATAGAAATGGATTTGTCGAGATAGATTCTTGAGACTCCGGCAGACGGCCGCGCTCAAGAGAGCCGGAAGAGGAAACCGGCCAGCCGTATGTATGCCGGCTGATTTCAACAATGCCAGAAAACATTGTATAGTATAGAAAGTTTGCCGGCTCGCTGAAGAGCGGGCAAACCGGGAGTCCTTTAACATCCGATTGCCAACAGTCCGCCCAATCAAGCGGACTGGTTTCGTTTTCAGTAACTTCTGGCCGGGTTATTGCCATTAGCCGACTTTAGGCAAAGCCGGTTGGCGGCAATATCCCGAACAGGTTCTTCGGGTTAATTGCACCGGATACAGACAAAGGGGATACTCTGATGGATTTGAAAACTGACAATGACCGTTCTGCCGAACGGGGACAGTGGTGGGGGCCGACAGAAAAACGGGTATTGATCGTCATAACGCTGCTAATAGTGGCCTTGGTCGCTTACGCTGATATGTCGAAGGCGCCGAAGCTGAGGCCGACGAGACGGCGCCGACAGCGGCCGGGCAGGCCGCTTACGACCCGGAATCACCGCCGGGAGCCGGCGTGCTGTCCAGGCTGGAGGGCGTTGTAGAGACCAGTAATGCCGGCCCTGATCCTTTCAGGGTCGCACATTACGTTTTCGCGACCGGCGCTCCGGAACGCTTGAGCGAGGAAGGGGTTGTAATTACGACCTCCGTGGATGCCGCTTTTCAGTGGAAGATAGCCAAGCTGGGCGAAATGGCCGCGGCTTGCAGTTTCAACCTGCAAACGGCGACTTGCGCCGACGGCGATTTGCGGGCTTCCCAAGCCATAGCCGACGCATTGGACAGCATGGCTGGCTGCCAAGCCGACCCTTATGACCTGTCCTGCGCCGGGCAAAGCGAAGAAGAGTGGTTGGCGGCAATGGAATCGCTGATGTGCCCGGGCGGCCGATCTTTGGAATTGGCCGACCTGTCGTGCATCACGGCTCTGGAGCCGGATTGGCCTTACGGCTGATCTCGCCAAACCCTTCCGGCAGAATCGGACGCGAAACCGATAACGACCGCCCTCTCTCGTCACCGCCAGGCGAGAGGGGGCGGCTGCCTCATGGGGTGGAGTGTCGGCAACCGGATGCATCCGTTGTTTTTTGACTCAACAGAGTTATTATGATATGGTTAAGGTGTCTTTACTATTTATGGCACGAGTGAGTAGAGGGTTCTTTCAAAATCAAACTGCAGTGATTCGCTCCAACCCCGCGATAGATTAAAGCTGCGGGCGGTCAAGCGAATTCAGCCTGCAGAAGCTAAGCAATGCTTAAATTCGAGAAGCGCGGACAGGGATCAGATCGATAATTGTCCGCGCTTCTCAATCCCAGGGAGCGCCCATCATCTCGGACACGGCACCTCGTGGCCGAGCGGAAAAATCCTGAAAGGAAACCCGACATGGATGTGATAATGAACAAGATGAGGCCACTGGGGAAGAGATCCCGGTCCGCGATTTGGGAAGTTCTCGTCCTCTTTTGGACGACGGCTCTCATTCCGATCATGGCCTCCAGTGAGAACATCCTCGACAGCGCGCTGATCATCGTTCCGTTGCTCGCGTGGCCGTTGCCGCTGCTCTACAAGGCGGTGCAACGGTACCAAGCTTTCACAGCGGCAACCCAGCCGCCGAAGCCGGAAACGCCCAGCGACTGGTCTGAAGAAGGTGCGTATGAGAGGTTCAGGAACGCGTGGGACGAGCGCACCGAAGCTTTCATGGAGCACCACGAACGGATGTTTGAAAGGGGGGCTCTCGGCCTCGCCGTCATCTGGGCGTTCGTATCCGTGATGAGCGTGATCGCGGTGGTGACTGGAAATTCGCTTTCCGGTCGCAGCGGAGTCTTCTTCGTATGCGTCATCTGGGGCGTAGTCATTTACGCCCTGGATCGCAAATTGCGACTGAGGCACGAGGTTCCGGCCGAAGCCAAGCAGCGCGAACTGGCTTAGCTCTGCGGGTCTGCGACCGTGGGCGGGGGGTGTTTTTTTGGCGGGCAGCGGGCTTAGAGGCGTGTGGGTGGGATAGCATACGGTTTGTTTGGGGGGGGTGTAGTATTGCCGTGTTGTGGTT
>VXPC01000060.1 GCA_009839685.1 Candidatus Saccharimonadota bacterium
CCCCCCCCCCCCCCCCCCCCCCCCCCCCCCCCCCCCCCCCCCCCCCCCAAATATTGATTCGATGCCGGCGATGCACGAGGCCGGGATTTATGGGAAAAAGACGAGCCGACGGATGTCAGCCGCAGGATTTGAGGTTATGTTATAATTGTAATGGTAAGCGGAACGCTAGGAACCAAGGGTTAGAGGAGTGCTGATGCAGGCAAAATCCGGTCACGAAACCAGCAAACATTTATGGGCGGTTGCCGGTGCCGTCGCTTTCGTATGCCTAGCTTTGGTAGCCGCCAGCTTGGTCGCGGCCCGCTCGCAAGGCGCTGGCGAGGAAAGGCACGAGTATCTCGCAGTCGTCGTCAAGAAGAACGGCCTTACTTTCACCGCAAGCTCCCCCAACGCGGAAGTCGCCAGCTGGAAATACAGGGTGATAGACACGGGAGAAGCATGCAACAAGGATCAGTTCAGCAACGCCGCTCCCAACCACCCGGCGATTCATCGCTCCGACCGGCTGACGATACCGGAAAACGGCGGCGCACAAGACGCCTATCGCAACAGGTGGCTGTGTTTCGAAGCCGTTTCAGTTGACGGCCATAAGTTTTACGGCCTCCACGACATCGATCTGGGCAAACCGGTCGTTTCGATCCGCCGGGTAACGGAAGGCGGGACGACATACCTGCGAGCCTATGCCGACGAAGACGTCACCTACCGCATCGGCTGGGGCAAGAGAGGAATCGTTTCGCCCGGTGACGGCGGGCCGCTTTACGCCGGCTATGCCGGCAGCCTGTGCGAGCAGGTTTTCAGGGGGCCGCCCGATGCGTGGCGGCGGGCGGTCGGCAGCTTTGAAGAAATGACACAAGAGACGGACCGGATCCGGATAGAGGTTTCCAGCGACGAGCCGGATCCCTATGAGATTGGAGCAGACGTGGTCATGTACTGCTTTGAAGCTACCGATGCCGACGGTAACAAGACCTACGTCTATGTTGAGGGAGGTTTCGTCGGCATCCGCGCCAGATTTATCTACTCCGACTTGCCTTCTAAATCACCGTTTTACGACTTGGCTCACGCCGACCCCGTGCTGTTGGGCAGCTCCAGCGACATCGCCTGGACCGTGTCGGGCCCCTCTTACTCGGCCGCCTGTAACGCCGGGACGCTTACCGACCAGAACCCCGACCCCAGATTCTCGTACCGGGAAGTACGCATGGTCAGAACCTTCGGCATACCGTACACCCCCAGCCCTGAAATTATCTGGTCAAGCGAGAACAGCCAAGGCAGATACCACTACTGTATCCGAGCCGTAGACCAACTGGGCTTCAGGCATTACAAAGCGCTGACCGTCGACTATTGAGTCCCTCCCGTCCGTTTTTTGCGATGAGCAAAGAATCAGGGTGTCGGCTACCGAACCGCTGCCGTTTCGGCGACTCCGGGAGTCAAGCATTTCCAGTTCGTTGAAGACGGCAGCGACGTGGCTTAGCCAGCGAGCTCATTTCTTGGTAAAAAGCTCTTTGAAACGATCAAGATTATTCCGGCGCGCCAGCTTGAGGGTGTGCGTCCGGCTCAAGGTTTCCGGGTGGATATTGCGGACGCCGATAACGCGGATGCTCTTGGGCAGGTGCTCGGCTAACAGCCCTTTGATCGCCCGCTCCCCTATGTCGCCGTCCGCTTTGTAGGCGATCAGCAGGCCTTTAGCTAGTCCGCCCTTGCCCGACTCGGCCATGACGATGGCTTCCTCGATCTTGGGAAAGTTTTGCGTAATCAGAATTTCGACCTCTTCCGACATGACTTTGTCGCCGCTGGCGAAAACGATCATGTCTTTTTTGCGGCCGATCAGGCGCAGTTGGCGGCCGTCGATTTCAGCCAAGTCGCCGGTCTCAAACCAAGCCCTGGGGCTGCGCCGTTCGGGCCAGTAGCCGGCGAAGACGCTCGGGCCGCGGACTAGCAGCTCCCCGTCCGGATTCGTCTTGACCTCCAAGTTGTCCAGAATCCGGCCGACGTCGCCGATACGCCGGCCCCGCTGCCGAGTTGAAATGCTGATAATCGGCGCCGTCTCGCTCAGGCCGTAGCCGGCCAGGATTTTGTAGCCCAGCCCTTGGAAAAAGCGGTCTGTCTCTTCCGTCAGGGCGGCCCCGCCGACGACCAGGGTTCTCAGGCTCGGCCCCAGACCCTGGTGGACTTTGCGGAAAAATAGCCGGCGGATGAAGATCGGTTTGAAACGCAGCAGGTGCGCGATCTTGACGATTTTGGGACGTTTCTCCTCCGGCAGCCGGCTCAGGATGCCTTTCTGGAACATCTCCAGGATTCTGGGCACAGCGACAATCAAGGTAACCCCGTACTTTTTAATGGCCGCCTTGATCTTCTCGCCCTCGATTTCATCCAAGTAAACCACTTGGCAGCCGGCCCTAAGCGGGATATGCAACCCGCACATCTGCTCATAAGCGTGCGAGAGAGGCAGGATGGACAGCAGCACCTCGCTCGGCCCGACTTGGTAAACCTGCTCAGCGGCCAGCATGTTCTGCAAGACGTTGCCCTGACGCAAGGTCACCCCTTTGGGTTGCGACCAGGTGCCGGAACTAAGCAGGATTTGGCCGATTGAACTCGGCGGAGCCGCTTTCAGCTCGACCGGCGTTTTCAAGCCACGGGCTTCCTTTAAGAAATCGGCCGCCGGACGGGTCTTGGCGGCGGTCTTGAGCCTGACCGCCCCACCGGTTATTATCAAAACCGGACGGGTCGCCTCGATAACCGACTGAATCAGGGCGTCGGAAGCCCTGGTATCGACGGGTACGGCCACCACGCCCGCCAACTGCGTGCCGAAGAAAATCGGCGCCCAATCCAGGCCGCGGACGCCGATCAGCATCACCCGCTCGCCAGGCTTAATACTTGAAGACCGCAACAGGCGGCCAACCTGGAAACTCAGCTCGACCAACCGTTCATAGGTCAGGCTCTCCCCGGATTCGATATCGAGCAAAGCCCGCTTGGAGCCATGCCCCGCCACCTCTTCCAAGTAAGATTGATAGTTGTAGATTTTAGCCAAAATCAAACTCCTTCCGGCCGGTAAAACCCGGCTGCCTTACAGATAGCCTAGCATAACGGAGCTTGATCGCATATAGTCGGATTTACACCAAGTTTTCATGCTACAATAGACCCAATTACAAAGTTCGGAGGTATAAGATGAGCAACGGCACAAACCAGAAAAGCTTTTTGGTAGCCATACTTCTCAGCCTGTTCGCCGGCGGGCTGGGCGTGGACAGGATGTATCTGGGTTACGTCGGCCTAGGTATCGCCAAGCTGCTGACCTTGGGCGGGCTGGGAATCTGGGCGATTATCGACCTGATTCTAATCGCCACCAAGAAGCTGGGTCCGGCCGACGGATCCGATTACGCCAGCTAGTCGCGCCCGACAATATCGCCGACTTGGCCGACCAAGTCTTTGACCGCCGCCTCGTTAGCGCCTTCCACGTTCAGGCGAATAATCGGTTCGGTATTGGAGGCCCGCAGGTTAAGCCATCTGTCGGGCCAGGTGACCGTCAACCCGTCCAGATGGTCAACCTCGCCCTCCGCGTCGAAGCAGGCCGCCACCTTCGCGATTGCCACTTGGCGGTCGGCGACCTTGAAAGTCTGCTCGCCCGATTGGACATAACTGACAAACTCCCGCCTGAGAATCGACAGCGGCTGGCCGGCGGAGGTCAAAGCCTGCATCATGGCCAGCATGGCGAAAGCGCCCGAATCGATCGCGAAGTTATCCCTGAAATAATAATGGCCCGAGGTTTCGCTGGCGAAAAAAGCGCCGCTGGCCCGCAGCGCCTCCTTGATAAAAGGAAAGCCGACCCGGCTGCGCAGAGCCCGGCCGCCGTGCTCCTCGATAGTTAGGCGCACCGTTTTGGAAGCGATGGCATCATAGACCACCGTTTCACCAGGGTGGTGCGACAAACACCAGCGGGCCAGCAACGCCGCGGCCCGGTCGCCGTCCAGCACTTCGCCGCAGTCATCTATGAAAACGGCCCGGTCGGCGTCGGTGTCGAAAGCCACGCCCAAATCCAAACTTTCCCGCTGAACCAAGTAAGACAAATCCTTCAAGTTCTCCCGGTCTGAAGGGTTGGCCGGGTGATTGGGAAAGTTGCCGTCCGGTTCCGTATAGATGCCGAAAACCTCGACCGGCAGGTTTTCCGCCAGGGCGAACGCCAAGGGTCCGGCCATGCCATTGCCGCAGTCCAGGCCAATTTTCAGCTCCCCCACCGGTCCGTAGCCGGCGGCCAGCTCCGTTAGGTGGGCGGCGTAATCGGCCAAAACGTCTCGGTACCCGTACCGGCCCGTCGCGTTTTCCGGCAGCGCTTCGGCAGCCAGCGAGCGCTCGCCGACCAGCTGAATGTCTTGACCGCTGAAATGGTCGGCCGAGGAGCGGCAAAGCTTGACGCCGTTGTGATCAGGGGGATTGTGCGAGGCGGTGATGACGGCCGCGGCCAGCCCTTCCGTCGCCGCCGCGTAATAAACGGTATCGGTCGTCGCCTGGCCGATATCCAGAACATCACGCCCCGCTCTGGCCGCTCCGATTATAAAAGCCTCCTGCAGCCGTTCTGAGGACAGCCGGCAATCGCGGCCGACCGCCACGCCCTCCGCGCCCGCCAGTCCGGCGAAAAAGAACCCGATCCTCTCCATGACGGCCGGATTGACCCCGTCGTCGCCTACCTCGCCCCTGATGTCGTAAGCTTTGAAGATATCCCGCTGTTGCACGGCTATTCCTCTTCCGCGTCACCGGCTTCCAGTGACGTTTCGGTCAAAAACCGTTCGTATTCGCCGGCTTCTTCCTGAAAAGACCGAGCCGTTTCGGCCAGCCATTTCAAATGGTCGCCGGACTGGTCGCTCAGGGCGGACCAAAAAGCGGCTTCCAGTCTGGCTAGTTGCCAGCGGTGGCCGAGATGGGTCAACTCGGCACTGTGCAGGCTGCCGTCGTATAAGGGCGCGTCCCAATAGCTATTGTTATAACTTTCCTCGGCGGCTTGCGCCTTGCCCTCGGCCGCCCGGCTGCTTTCGGCCAGCCTAGCGGCACTGGCCTCGCCCGCCAAGAATCCCGCCAAAGCGGCCGACGCGCCTGGATCGCGTTGGCCGGCCAGGAGCAAATCGACCAAGCGCCGGCCGAATTCGTCGCCTGAGGAGGTTGCTGGCTCGTCAGCTGTCGATTCCTGAAGGCGTCTGCCCAGTTCATAAAGAGGGGTTCCCGGCAGGCCGGCCAGCAAATCCCGGCCGGCAACGCTCAGCTCCTCAAGCAGCTTCTCCGCTTCCTTATCGGCCGGATCCCAGACGATTTCCCGCAAGTGCTCATGCACCGATTGCCAATCGCCTTCGGTAAGCTGGCTCTCCGCCCGGCGCGCTCCGGCATCCGGTGTCGGCACCCGGTCTTCTCCGCCCCGTTCGGAGCGTGGTTTTTCAGTCATGGAACCATTATACAAACCGCCGGGCCGGGCATAAAACATAAGCGGTTTAACCCGCACCAGTGCGATTTGAGCCGGCCACCGGCGCGATGGCCTTTCCCCGCGCGCGCGTTTGTCGTTTGCCATCTGTCATTTTAACTTCTCAAACCCCGGCTTAGCGGAAAACTAGGAAGCTTGGAGAGCGCCCTCGCGGCGCAACAGTTCCGACTTGAGATCCAGACCGCCGCCGAAGCCGGTGAGCGACCCGTTCGCTCCCAATACCCGGTGGCACGGCAGCACAACCGGAACCGGATTGCGACCATTGGCCTGACCGACGGCCCGGACCGCTGTCGGTCGGCCGATGGCCGCCGCCTGCTGGGAATAGCTGACGGTGCGGCCGTAAGGAACGGCGGCCAGAGACCGCCAGACGGCAACTTGGAACGGGGTGCCGCGCAGGTCAAGCGGCAAATCGAAACTGGTCCGCTTGCTGGCGAAATACTCGGCAAGTTGGCGGGCGGCTCGCTGCAAAACGGAGTGGCCAGCCCCCTCCACCATATTTTCAGGCAGCCTCGCGGAGGTTATTTCACCCCGCCATAACACCGCCCGCAGCCCCTTGCCGGTAGCCACCAGCCCCAGCTCCCCTATGGGACTGCCGACGGTGGCGCGCCAATGAGGGTCGGAAACGTTCGAGCCCTTATATGCAGCCATTTACCCCAGTTGCTCTTCCTTACCCATAGGCCTGATTATAATCAACCGGCACCGCAATTAACAGCTTGCCGGCGGACGGCGACGGAACGGACGAAACGGCCGGTTCGCCGTTGAACGGCGTTAAAACCGTTTGTCCGCCGCCCACACACTGGGTTCAGGCCGCACCCTCAGGTTGCGCAGGCCATTGCAGTCGTTGCACGGCGGGCTGATGAGGTCGGCCGTCCGGGCACCGAAGATGTTGTAATACTCATTTACTTCCAAGTTGCGGCGCTGGCCATGGCCGCAGTCCCACCGGTAAAGCTTGGCGACGACGCCTAAGTAGCCGTCGATTTTTTCATCCTCCTGATCAGACCCCTGCCACGGTTCGCTGAGACCGTCGACCAGCTCTAAGTCGATATTTGAGAAAAGGCGGAATTCCGGCCGGCTTGGAAAAATCTTATCGTAGCCGCGGATGGCTTGCGGCCGCAACGTGCCGTCGGGCATGATGCGGACATCCACTTCGGCGTGATGGCCCGCGCAGCCGTTGGCCGCCGCCAGCTTGGTATATTTGGAGCCTATCGTGAGCTTCAGTTCGTCCTCGCCCAAAGCGGCCGCGATCATCTCCTCCTCATCGCTTTGGTATTCGCCGTCGGCGTCCTTGCTGTAAGCCCGGACGTATTCATGATCCTGCACAAACGCCTTAAAATTTTCCGGGGTTTCGCCTATGATAGGCACGCCCAGAATATCCTCGAGCGGCAGGTACCAGCTTATTTTTTCTTTCAAGACCTGCTCGACTTTTTTCAACTGCTCCGTTTCCAAGCGCAATCGCAAGCCGAGCAGTTGCTCGGCTTGCTCACGGATTTTAGCCTCTTGCAAACCCACCACCAGTCAAGTTTAAAAAAATGACG
>VXPC01000066.1:0-3462 GCA_009839685.1 Candidatus Saccharimonadota bacterium
ATGATGCACTGCTATTCCATAGAGTAGACACTGAACAGCTGGGTGGTCGCGTCCAAGCCACTCTGCCCCGATCGTCATTGCTGACTCGACATCCTCGGGCGCTTCCAGCAAAGATGGCAAATATCCCTTCTCGACGAGCCTGACAGCCTGTTTTCCGTAGCCTTCGACCCAATTAGCTTGGGTAATGTGGATCAGTACGCGTTTTCCCTCTGTAACGAAACGCCATGCACTCATCAAGACCACGTCTTTCAATTCACGTGGGTACGGTTTGTGATCTCCACCGCGCGGCGGCAATTGCCGTATGAATCCTTCGACGAATGGACCGTTATTATCCAGACTATAGTTCAAGCGTCCAGAAGTGCCCCCCCATTCAAAGGTGCCGAAGCGCTGATCCGTAGGTTGCCACTTCAATCTGACAGGCTCGCCATCCTTATCGGAACGAATCCAAGCGGTCATATCGTTCAAGTGCTCGCCGTCCGGCAATATGGCGGACAGACAGACGATTCTGCGTTCGCGTGCGTCCGCTCTCCGTAGAAGGCGTTGAACAAAGATTTCGTAGCGAATTTCCCGTTCATCGGGGCCGATGAGATGACCTTCATCCAGTACGATCAGGCCCACGTTGTCGATGATCGCTGGGTCGCTTCGCAATGCGAAATCTAACTTCTCCGGCGTGGACACCACGATATTGTGATTTCGAAGTGCATCCGCGTCACCCTCGGACAGTCCGCTCTTACCGTAGAGTGACGACACGGTCGCCCCAAGTGGTGCGAACCGCGAGCGAAACGATCGTTCTGACTGCGCCGACAGAGCCCGCAAAGGCGTGACGATCATTGTTCGTTTGCCCAACGCGAGTGCGGTGAGCGTGGCGAGCTCGGCTATACGCGTCTTCCCTGCACTCGTCGGAAGCGCGACGACAAGGTCGTCATTAGGATCCGCGGCTCGTTTTGCCGCGTCCACCTGTGACGGCCAAAGTTCGATTTCCGCTAGTTTGCGAGCGAATAACGAAGAGATGAAGATCATCCGCAGATCGGAGTACCGTTCCAAGGCACCGCTCGACGGATCGTTCGGCAGCACTACATGCAGAGATTGATTCCAGAGATCATCCAATAGTCCGAGCGTCAAGCGAATAACCCACCAAAGCGAAGGCATTCCGCTCTCGCTGGCCAACTTGGCAGCTTCCAGAAGTATTTCTCTGGAGTTTTCGACGAACCTTGGCTCGCCCGTGCGCAAGGCGAATTCGAAACATGACAGTGCCCTGCATACGGATCCGATCAGGATCAGTCCGATTTCAGCGTCGAGATTTCCACCGGCTCCCTGCAGTCGCTCCACTATCGCAGCGTCGAGGTGTCGATCATCGCGAAGCCATTCTCTTGCCGTATTTAGTACGCCCTCAAGGTCTCTCAGCATGAGTCGAACCAGACAGGTCTCCGCAGTATTCAGATTTTGTTCTTCGGCATCGACGGGCCGGGAAAGCACATAGGCAATGGCCGTAAAACCACCGAGATGATAAGAGGCCGCAGCGATGACGCGATAAAATCCGCGTTTCGGGTCGGTTGGATCACAGTTTCTCACAAGGTTCTCGAACGCCTTGCCGGAATTCTTGAATGCGCGTTTGGCCAAGAGATGTCCGGCATCAAGGGCATTCAACTCAAGCCCGGCATCGAGCAACGCAAATCCGTACTCCGCCAGATCGGCGCTCAACGTGGGGCGAAACACTGGCGCGTCGTCAGGGATCACGCCATCCTGCCGAATGATCGACCATGCTTCCCCAGTATCGAGTACACGTCCCCGCGCGTGGTCATCCAATGCGTGCTGCAAGAACTCGACCAGTTCCTCAATCGTCTCCAAGCGAACCAGCCTTCTCGTAGATGTTCTTGACAAAGTTCCCGTGGTCTCCGATTCTCACGTTCACCGAGTGTTGCTGGCGGATGTCATCCGCACTATTCAAGTCGTTCTCAATGATCTGATCTACCCGGTTGCCGGTGAACGTGAATAGGAGATGAGCGAGTCTTCTCTCCGGCACCGCTTGACTCTTTGCCTCTTGCAGAATTGCTTTCCCGAGTTCCTTCCTGTCGGGATCGTCACTCTGGATAAGCCTTCGGGCGACGAAAGTGAGCGAGTGCGCCGAGGGCCTCCCGAAGCCCTCTTTCAGCTTTTCTCGTGCCGTTTCGACCGTTCCCCGAGAGAGGGTCTGAGCGCTCTTGGCCTCACCCTTCAACAAGGTCAACCCATCATTATCGTCATAGGCGACACCGATCACGTCTTCACCGCGCATCGCCATTTCCCGATGATCCTTGTAGCGCAGTTTGCGTACAGGAACTTCGTAATTTAGCTGTTCTTCAACAAACTCCGTCGCCAAGATTTCACCAAGATCCCCCGACCTGCCGATTGCCCTCTCCGGCAGCAGTGTGCGTATCCAATTTGCGGTATCTGGGTGGCCCAGATCTTTCACACTCTTCGCAATTTCATCATCCGACACATAGTGACTCCGGATGCGTCCGGGCAGCTCACCCAAGGCATGCTTACGTCCATGTTTCAGCTCTGACAGAAGCCACAGCGTTTTCTTGTTTTTGTGGCCTCGTATGGTGCCGCACCAGTGTTTGTATAAATCGGTCATATCTCGGTAAATCGGCACGCCCGTGCGCGTAACCTTAGTTCAGACGGCACGATCCTGTCATCCACTGATAACATTGTGGCCCTGGACAACGATTCTGATCCGCCTCGTAGGCTCTGATAAACCGCTCGCTGTCAAAGTGAAAGAGGTAGCTTGGACCATGCGCTTTCTTCCTCTGAAAAATGCTATCATACAATACCTTGAAACCAAATCCTCAATCTTATCCCTAATTCAATAATAGAGCAGTCCGTGTCAGGGCAAGGTCTCATGCGCCGTGAGTTTCAGCCCCGAAGCCGGATCACCCGCTGGGTGAAACTTCCGAACTTTCAAGGTAACTACTCGCCCCCTGCCGAGTGGTCAGGCAGGGGGCGAGTAGTTACTTGAGTTTCAAACATAATACAGATAATAAATTCAGAGTTATTGCAGGATTCGGGTAAAGAGTCCAGCACTCCAGAACAGTCCGGTTTTCTCGTGTTGGTCAATGAAACTCGATCATAGGCTGCTTCTGGAGATAGGGTCCCGCTGACTCTTTCCGAGATGCTCGGGGTTCTATGCTCTTTACATTTTTCAATCTTATCGATGGTTGTTTTTGGCTAGGAAACTCCAGACCTTCACTTCTTCACCAGACAGACAGTCAGGCAAACCCTGGTTTTATAATCCAGTTTTTGATAGTAGCATAGCTACGCCACAAGCCAATTGATAATTGCCACCCGTTATAAGTGAGTTGAAATACTAGCCGTTACCCCTCCTTGAGGTTTTCATTGGCTGGTGTCTGTCAAACTGGACATGGATTGATCATTGTCTTCTTACTCCCTGAATTCCAGGTATGTCAGGTGACATCACTGTTC
>VXPC01000066.1:3472-6915 GCA_009839685.1 Candidatus Saccharimonadota bacterium
TTATGGCTGAAAGTCGCTTTGTGCACTCGGAATAGGATAGGAGTTACCGGTATTTTCCGGCTTTCCAGTAAGGCAAGCTGTTTCAGCGGTTCAGGTTTCGTCCGGAAACCACCATTGTTTTCCTTTCTGTCCAGCTTCATGCGGATCATCCGGCGGTCACCATGTGTACCGGAGCGGTGCCGGAACCACCGCAAGGGAAAATTCTGCCAAGTCGATGGAGATTGCAGGCGATTACACAGTCCAGAAACAAAAGTCGGAAGGTTGATTGCCGCATGATCAAGAGCCAGCGTGTCGGAATACCAATTGTGATAGCGAATATAGGTTGCCGTCTTCTTCCATGCCTGGATCAATACATATTCCTTGCGAAGATGATTTAATCGGGGCTCAAGTCTATTTATCATGGGTGGGTTTTTACTGCATAAGTCGCGTTACGGCTGCCCCGGCATCGTGCATTTCGCACCCGCTGGATTCCATTGTCGGCCCCGCCCCCCGGTCCGCCCGAGCCGGCCGGGAGACTGCTTCCGGGCGCTGCCAGGCCCGCCGGGGAGTTTTCCGGCATCCTCCCGCTCCGGGATGCGTGCCTTCATGCTCCGGGATCACCCCGTGCACAAAAAAAAGCGGCAGGGAGGTGTCCCTGCCGCCTGAAAGGAAGAACCGGGCCGGAGGCTATTCGTCCAGGTTGACCCCGAAGGCGCCGACCATGCGGCCGATGTTGTTGTACTCCGCATGGAACGTTCCGGTTCCTACTTTCGGAACTCCCCCGTCACCGCCTGCAGTATCGTAGTAGAGCGTTCCGCTCCACTCGCCACCGGCATCGGCATCCGTTCCGTCCATGGTCCACGTGGTCATCTTCGCAGTTCCGGCGGTATTATCGCCATCATTCCCGAAAATGCCTCCTGTATCGCTGACCCCGGATGCCGCCAGTGCAACGGACCAGCCGTCCATGGGCATGCCGTCATCGCCAACCCGGAATCTGTCGATGGTGCCCGAAACCATGTCCTCATGAAAATCCGCCGTCAGTGTGGCATCCGCCGTGAAGTGACCAGATTCGCTGGTCGACTCGCCGAGAATCGCGTACTTTCCGGCAGCGCCACCGCTATAGGTCGCGGTGCCCTGCAGGGCTGTAATGCCTGCAGCAGCCACAGGCGGCGTGGTGCCCGTGACTCCGGTAAAGGCGCTTACCCTAGTATCGGTATCGTTGGCATCCTCGTACAGCCACCAACCAAAGACGGCATAAGCGGTATCAGGCGTGTCCATCACCCGATCTTCCTCATCCCCCGGCACGAATATCCACGTGTCTCCGCTGCTAAGCGCAAGGCCATCCTCCGCCACGCTCACCGAACAGCCATTCTCAGCAGTAGCAGGCTCACACGCATATTCGCCGGACACGCCCCGATAGCGCCCATCTAGCACAACCTTCGATGGCTCGTCAGTCTCATCCTTCAAATGGAACGTCTGGCTTCCGGCGCTCTTGGTAAAATCCGGTATTTCCACATTCGCCGGCATTATATTGGCTGAAGGCAGCGCACCGCCCGTAAAGCCCGTCAGGTCCTTGAACATGTCCCCCTCGGCCGGCTCTTCCACGCCGGCATACAGGTACGCCGTATAGGTGCCCCCACCATGGTCGTCAGGAGCTTTGTCAGTATGCCTGGAGCCGAGCCAGCCAGCTAGTTCTTCAACCATCGCATCGCCATCTTTCGGCAGTTCCACGGGGGATCCACCAGCACCGCCCCGATGAACGAGGGGATTGCCCGTGGTGGCACTTACGGTTACACCAGACTGGTTGTTCCCATCAGCAGTGGCCAGTCCTAGGGGATTTTCCCCTATTGCTTTCCACAGCTTGTCCGCCATGGCGGCGGTATCCGCCGGACTCATGTAGCCGGGGTCATCTTCGCACCCGGCACCGTCCCGGCTTTCCATGGTGCCTTCGCGGCACTCCCTCTGCACAACGCTATTTTTTCCTTCCTCTTTTCCTTCCTCTTTTGCTTCATCGATGTCCTTCTGGCTAAAGCCGCCACCGCCCCCGCATCCCGCGAGGACCAGCATCCCGGCTGCCAGCACCGCCATTAAGATATTCTGTTTCATGTGTTTGTCTCTCTAATATATGTGTGAAACCGGCCTAGAAGTCGTAGCGGATGCCGACCAGGTGCTTGACATGGTCCTCCTTGCCTGCCTCGTCCGGATCCTTGGATCCGCCCTCGTACCAGAGACGCAGTCCGCCGCCCATGTTGTGGTACAGCCCGGCAGCGATCTTGCTCGGCTTGGCCGCCGAGCCCTCTTTCTCGGACTGCGAGTAGCCGATCCATCCCGAAGTGCTGTCCGTCAGGCTGGCGCCCACGTACAGAGCCATGTACTCGGAATCGGATACCGTGGCACCGGCACCGGTTTCCTCCTCGTGGCTGCTCCATCCAAGGGATCCCCAGAACTGCCCCATCGACAGCTTCGCTGAAAGACCGGCGCGGCCGTGCTCGTTGCCGTTTTTCCTGCTTCCCTCTTCGTCCACTGAACCATCCAGATTGAAGCTGACAGGAGTGGTCATCACCTTGTCGGTCTGGTCATCCATGTCGAAGGCCGCAGCGATCGTGAGGCTGTCGGTTGCAGCAACCCGGACGCCAATGCCGCCGCCATTGCCTGACAGTTTTCCGGCTTCCGAATTAGTGTCATCCAGCCGCAAATCGGCTTCCAGGGTCAGGGGGCCGACCGAGTTCGAGTACTTGACGGTGTTGGGAGAACGGAAGGGAGTGCCGCCGACAGGACCGATGGCATAGGTCGGGTCAATGTCCACGCCCACCGTGTTGTAGAAGGCACTCCACTGGTTGCCCACGTCCACCCTTCCGAAACCGCCGGATATCCCCGCCGTCGCAATGCGGGTGGACGTGATCCCCCCGGAACCGTTGTCGGTGGTGGTGCCGAACTCGTAGCGCCCGTGCGCCGTCAGGCCGTTGCCCAGGTCCGAACTCGCCTTGACCCCGAACCGCGACCCAATGCCGCTGATGTCGGTCGTGGAATCGGAACCACGCTGACTCTCGGGATTACCCTCCTCGAGAACAAGCGCATTGTTGATGCGCCCGTATACCGTCATTTCGGCCTGCGCACCGACCGGCAACATTACCGCCGCAGATACCGCGGCAGCCACTAAAGATTTTTTCATTTGATTTAATCCTCGTTTGGTAAAGAATAAGCGCCTGGTTCTTTTTCACCAAGCGAGTGTATAGTACCACGAAATATTTCGTATATTAAAGAAAATTTATAATTTTTGGCATTTCCTTAATGTTTCATGTATTTCGATTTATTATCAGCAACATATAATGCAAGTTTCCGGAAAAATGAAAACCCTGAATCCAGAGAACGTGAAGTTTTTTCAGCTTTTTACCACTTTTACTGCATGAGTCGCGTTACGGCTGCCCCGGCATCGTGCATTTCGCACCCGCTGGATTCCATTG
>VXPC01000033.1:0-8760 GCA_009839685.1 Candidatus Saccharimonadota bacterium
CACTCCCCCCCCCCCCCCCACCCCCCCCCCCCCCCCCCCCGGACCCCCCCCCCCCCGCCGGGCCGCCCCCAGCATACTGGTAGTTGCGATTTGCATCACAACTCTCCGCGGCCATTGGAAGTTTTGCATAATTTGCAGGTGTTTTTTGAATCCGACTATGTATATCCGTTCCCGATTCTGGGGCAGATTACCGTACTCCACGGTATTGAGAACCTTATATTCGTATTCGTAGCCGAGTTTCTCCAAGCGCTCTTTGATAATCGCGAAAGTTCTACCTTTGTCGTGCCCCTTGAGATTCTTTACGTTTTCCAGCATAAATCCCATGGGTTCTTTATGCTCCAATATCCTGCTTATATCAAAGAAAAGATTGCCTCGGCCCAAGACATCATCAAATCCATGACGGTAGCCAGCTATGGAGAAAGGCTGGCAAGGGAATCCGGCTAAAAGTATATCGAATGCGGGAAGGGCGCTCGGCTGGACGCTACCGATATCTGCCAAACGGAGCGGGGAGGTAGAGAAGTTCAGATTATATGTTTTCTGGCAGTGGGGATCGTTATCTATGGCGTACACGGTTTTTAGCCCGGCTTGCTCAAAGCCCAGTCTAATGCCTCCAACACCGGCGAATAAATCACAAGTTGTCAATCCCATTTGATTTACATTTGATAAATATTATAAGCCGCATTGATTATCTTTTGGAGCGTATTAATGCAGAAGGGGCGACGCTTGCCCCATGCTCTATAATTTAAAAGTAAACCAAATTTTATGTTGCCTATGCCGGATATCTTTTCTCCATCAAAACGCAGCGAGATTATGGCCAAAATCAGATCGAAGAATTCAAATGCCGAAAAGATCGCATTCAGGTATTTGCGCAAGGAGGGTGTATATTTCCAGAGACACTACAAGAAAGCTGCCGGTTCTCCCGATATAGCGTTGCCGCGGAAGAAGAAAGCCGTATTCATTGACGGGGATTTTTGGCACGGACGGCATATTGAAAGAATGAACGGCAGGGAGTATTGGCATGCCAAATTGCTGTCCAACAAAGAGCGGGATAAGCGCGTGGATGCGGAATTGGCTGACTCCGGCTGGAAATGCTTGAGAATCTGGGAGTCGGATATCGTCAGAAAGTCTTCACAGCTCGACTCTCTAAAGACAATTCAGAAATTTCTAGCAGGATAGTATGGTTTGCCGGCAATCAAAAAGGCAGAACCTGCGATGAGCTGATATCCAGCGTTCTGACGAGCCTTCTCAGCACTGTGAATGTAAATTGGCATTCTCCGCGCTCGATCCGGGCGTAATAATTGGTCGTTATTCGGCATTTCTTGGCCACAACCGCCTGGGTCATGCCTTTGGCTTCCCGGGCGGCCTTGATATTCCTGCCGATCTGCTTCAGTTCTTTCGCTGTCATGATCAGATGAGTTCAGCCTATCTCTGCCAATTATAGTAGCAGATATCGTTTTATATGAAAAATAAGCATAAAAAGTCTTGACATATCTCTATTCGAGATAGTAGAATGGGAGTATATCCACCAGAGATATGGGAGTCAAGATGAATCAACCGGAAATCTCCGCCAATACACCATCTCTCACCATTGAAGAGCGCATCCAAGTGCTGGCCGATCTGATTTTGGATGTCATCTTGGAGGAAGAGGGCGGAGAGGATGGCCAATCATAGCAACGCGGTCGGCGCTATCCGGGTTTCCACCGCCAAGCAGGGGGCAGAGGGCGATTCTCCGGAGGCTCAGAAGGAGCAAATAGAGCGGTTCGCGGCTGCCAAAGGGCTTGAGATCAAGAAGTTCTTCGTCTTTCTGGAGTCGGCTAGCAAGGAACAGCAGCCGATGCAGGAAGCCGTCGACTACTGCAAGGATCCCAAGAACGGGGTCGACTGCTTCATCATCAAATCCATCGACCGTTTCACCCGCGGCGGATCCTTATCTTACGACCTGCTCAAGACCCAGCTGGAGGCCGCCCAGGTCAAGCTGGTCGACATCTACGGCATTATCAGCTCCAGCGAGATCAATACTTTGGAGCATCTGGGCGTCGAATATAAGTGGAGTGTCTATTCTCCCTCCAAGAAGTCGGAAATCCTGGAAGCCGAACGCTCCAAGGACGAGCTGCGCGACATCATGACGCGTATGATCGGCGCCGAAGTTCGCTACACCCGTCTAGGTTACTGGATGCGCATGCCTCCTTACGGTTATATGAGCAAAAGAATCGACACGCCCAACGGCAAGCGGACGATCCTGATACCCCATTCCGAAGAGGCCAGGTATATAAAAGCCATGTTCGAGCTGCGGGCTACCGGGCAATATACTGACGACGAAATAACCCGGAAAATTAACGACATGGGCTACCGGGGCCGGGGGCGCGGGCGGATCGGCGAAAGGGCCGGTTCGCCTTTGTCCAAGGGCCATCTCTGGCGTTTCGTCCGGCGGACGATCTACGCCGGCATCAATATGGAAAAATGGACGGGCGACAGGCCGCTGAGGTGCGCTTTTGACGGGCTGGTATCGGTCGAGACATTCAACAGGGCCAACAAGGGCAGGCGGGTTATCAAGGAGGCGGCCGGCAAGATCACGGTCGAGGACGTCGAAGAGGCGCGCTACAAGGACAAGAACGTCAGAAAGGAAGAGTTTCCTTACAAGCGCTACGTCATGTGCCCCGAATGCAACAGGCCTTTGCTGGGCAGCGTTTCGACGGGTCGGTCGGGTAAGAAATACCCGGCCTACCACTGCACCAAGAGGGGGCACAATTTCCGCATCAGCAAGCAGGACATGGAAGACACGGTCGACCTGTTCGTGTCCAAGCTGAAACTTTCGCCCAAAAGGGTCGACAAGCTCTACAAAGCCGTGGAGGAATCCTGGCGGGAATCCAAGGCCCAGCACGAGAGCCGGCTGGGCGACTTGGACGCCCGCATCCTCAACTTGCAGAACGAGATCACGGCGACCGTCCAGAAGCTCAAGGTGCTCAACAACGAAACGGCCATCAAATACATGGAAGAAGATCTGACGGGGCTGGAACGGGCGATAGGGGAGCTGGAGAGCCAGAAGCTGGCTTTGGCAGAGGAGAAGCCGCGGGATATGAAAGCCTTTTGCAAAAAGGTGCGCCATATGGTGGAACACATGGAAAAGATACTCTCGCAACAGATGGAGCCGACCAAAAAAGCCAAGCTTTTCGGGTTGCTTTTCGACCGTCCGCCGACTTACGCCGATTTGGCCGGTGGAACCGCCAAAAAGCCCGTTTTTACAGGGGTGAACGCGCTCTTTTCACCCAAATCCAAAAATCTATCTCAAGTGGAGGGCCATCTGGGACTCGAACCCAGGACACACGGATTAAGAGTCCGTTGCTCTAACCAACTGAGCTAATGGCCCGTCAATCACCGGAACACAAATTATTTTATCACTAAAGATTAGCTTGAGGTGTCAGACACCAATTCGTAACCAGCTTCCGCCAGTTTGTTGTCAAACGCCTCTTTACTCTTTTGAGGCACAATTAAAGAAATTCGGGATCTGATGGATTCATCGTAAGCATCTACTATTTCCAGGTAACCGTTAGACCCCGGCTCCGCTCGCAGGTAGCAGTCGATTAATTCACGGGCTTCCAGACTGGCTGTGTATCCGCTCCTGTAGCAGCTCACGACTATTTTTTCGGGAAGGTTGTTGAGATTGCCGGGTAGCTGGGCCACCATTCTTTTCCTCGACCTGAGGTCATAAACCCTGATGTAGGGCCTGTCCATATCTTCCTCCTGATCAGCCCGATTGACTACCGCAGCCTCCAGCCGCACAACCCCCAGATTGTCGAGTTCGTCATATTCTTTATAATCTTCTGTAAATTGCCTTTCAAATCTGCCGTTCATAACTATCCTAGTGCAGGGTACAACCTCCGTGTTAATGAATAAATGATTGTCGATTCTACCATATCTTCCCCTGTTGTTCAAGGGTCGAGGTGGTTCTTTGGGGTATAATCCAGGGTATGAAGGTGGCGATTTTGGGCTTCGGCCAACAAGGGCGGAGCGCGACCCGTTATTATGCGGAAAGGGGTTATGAAATAACCGTTTGCGATCAGGCGGGGGCCGTGGCAGACATTCCGGCCGGCGTGGCGTTGCAGCTGGGCGCCGGTTATCTGAACGACTTGGATCGCTTCGACCTGCTGGTCAGGACGCCTTTCATGCAGCCGGACAAAATTACGTCCGCCAACCCGCAGGCGCCGGATATCTTAGATAAGGTGACGACGGCTACCGACGAATTTTTCAAATGCGTCTCGACTCCGATCCTCGCCGTGACCGGCACCAAAGGCAAGGGAACCACCTGCTTGCTTAGCGAGGCCATTCTGAAACAAGCCGGGCTGAAAGTCTGCCTGGTCGGCAATATCGGCGTGCCGCCGCTCGATGTTCTAGAAGATGCCAATGCCGCCGACATCGTTGTCTTTGAAATCGCCAGTTTTCAGACCATGGATCTGACTAGATCACCCCAAGTCGGCGTCTGCTTGAATATGTCACCGGAGCATCTGGACTGGCATAAAGACTATGAAGACTATCTCAGCTGCAAGGCACAATTGTTTGCCAACCAGCGAGCGGGTGATAAGGCGATCTTTGCCGCCGGTGACAAAGATTCCGAACGGGTCGTTTCCGGTAGTTCCGGCCGGATTGTGAGTTACGGATCCGATAATGAGCAGGCTTACGTCCATATCGCTACCGGCTCGATTTATGTTGACGGCCGGGACGTTGCCAAGGCAAGCGACATTAAGTTATTGGGCCGGCATAACCGGCAGAACGTTTGCGCCGCCATCGCCGCCTGCTACGATTATTTGCCTCCTGACGAAGCGCCGGCTATTATCCAAACGGCTTTGCGGAATTGCACGGGGTTCCCATCCCGTCTAGAACCGATTCGTGAACTGCGCGGCGTGACCTACATTAATGACTCCTACGCTTCAGCCCCCGAAGCTTCGATCGCCGCCCTAGAAGCCGTGGCGGCGCCTAAGATTCTGATTGCCGGCGGGCATGACAAGGGCGTTGACATGGGCAAGTTCGCTGACAAAATTCTGGCCAGCAATGTCAAGCATGTTATCACCATCGGTAAAACCGGTATTGAGATTGCCCGCCTGATTCGCAAAAGCCAGCCGGATTTCAGCATCGTGGAAGATTGCCGGTCGATGCAAGAAGTGGTCGAGAGAGCCGCGGGCTTGGCGGCGGCCGGGGATGCTGTCTTATTGTCAACGGCCAGTGCCAGCTTTGGCATGTTTAAGAATTACAATGATCGGGCCGATCAATTCAAGCAGGCGGTCGGGCGGTTAGACTGAGTTTTTAAAAGCCAAGTTTTTATTTGACGCAGAAAACTCATTCTTGTATACAGTAGTTTAGAGCTTATGGCTTGAAACCAGCACCATTTAGATTAAAACGACACCTAACTCATGCCCGCCAAGATTCAAGCTGTGAAAAGACTAGTAGACAATCAGGCCTTCAGGCTGTTGATTACGGCGTTGCTGGCTCTTCTGGGGCTGGCCTTGGCGCTTGGCTGGGTTAATACCAGCTCGGCTTACGAGAACCCCTTGGAGGGCGAGATAGAAATTAGTTTCAAGGTCAAAAACGATCGTCCGGTCGTCAGGATTGTTGCCGAAGGCGACCACATTGGCATCAAGTACTACCGTGGCAACATAGTCGACGGCGAGGAGACAATTTGCCACCCGGTTGGGCAGGCCATATTTGATCTTGTGCCGGCAACGGACTACGATGATAATGGCAAAAAAATATTCCTGCAACACGACAAGTCCGATAGGGATTTCTACCTCCATAACGATAACTACGACTACGTCTGCCTCATGGTCGTCTGGGGGACATGGGATGAGAATGGCGGCGTATCTTACGGTCCCTATAGGATGGGATCCGATGTAACAGCAGATAATTTTGATGACTTGTTGCAGATCGACGAACCGGCAACAGAAACACCGCCGGTTGAGACGCCGAGCTTCTCCTTAATAATCAGCCAAAGACAGCTCTCAGACAGCAACTATGTGAGGGCGACAGCCACACTTAGCTCCGGTAGCACCGTGACGATTGACTCTTGGGAATATCTGGTCGCCGATACCGAAACCGTGACAATTGACAGCGATGATGACTGCCAGGCGTTGTTTGACGACGGATCCGCAAGCGGCATTTTGGTTAGCAAACAAGCGATGACAGCTCAAACGGCCTCGGCTTACGCAGACGTGCCGGCAGAGCACGATGAAGAGTGGATCTGCATCCGGGCGGTTGACGAAGACGATGATGCGGTTATAGTTTTCGTCCGCCTGATTGAGTATATAGAAACCAGCCAAAATGGCCAATCGGACACTCAGACTCAGGACGATAATAGCCAAACAGAGACTTTGGCAAGCACCAACAGACAAACTAATAATAGCGGTGAAACTAATGTCGGCAATAACAATGACGACGGCTCGCAAGGCGGTGTAAATGATCCTCCCAACACGGGTAGCGTAGAGCCGGAATTGACATCCGCTGGTGTCCAGGACACGACATTGAACTCTGCTTCAGACAACACGGAGGGTATTCCTGACACAGGTCTTGTCGATGACGGCCAATGGTGGCAGCTGGTCGGATTTGTCATGTTATCAGTTGCTGTCTTGGCATCAGTTAAGATTATGGTTGCCAAGAAGAGGCATAACGGTGCTTAAAGCGACAAACTTACTCAGGTAAGTGGTACAATATTATCCGACAGCAAACTGGATGGCGGTCGGGTTTGCGTGCATCAGTAGCTCAGTGGATTAGAGCACCGGTCTTCGGAACCGGGTGTCGGGGGTTCGAATCCCTCCTGATGCGCCAGATGCAACCAGGCCAGAAAAACTGGGCTGAAACAGCGAATTTATCCCGGCCAGAAAGCCGGGAATTGAATTTGTCGTGGGGCGGGTTCTTCCGGTCCGCCAATTCCCAGCGCGAGGCCGCACCAACCTGACGCAGGTACTGAACTCAACCCCGCAACAGCTCAAGACTGGCAAGATATTTTTACAAAAAGGCAGGGTGAGCCGGTATCGTTTAGTCGGGGGAGGAGAAATATGCAAAACGCAATCATATTGCACGGTCAACCAAGCGAAAAAGAATACTACGATCCAAATATGCCTAGTATGAGCAACGCTCACTGGATTCCGTGGCTGCAGGGCCAACTACTTAAGAAGGGCATAGCAGCTGGAACGCCGGAAGTCCCCTTTGCGCATAAACCTGACTGGGATTTGTGGAAGAAAGAAGTTGAGCGTTTCGAAATTAAGCCCGATACGCTGATTGCAGGCCATAGCCGTGGTGGTGAGTTTTGGCTGCGCTATCTTAGTGAAAACAAAGACTTGAAGGTTGGGAAGGTTGTTTTGGTAGCTCCGTCACTAAGTTGGTATTACAGTGACGATTTGTACTTTGGTAAGTTTGAGATCGATCCGGATTTAGCAGAGCGGACGGACGGACTTGTACTATTCAACTCTGATAATGACGAGATAAAAGGTATCCAAAAGTCAGTCCAGGAGATCCGTGAAAAAGTTAAAAATCTAAAGTACCGAGAGTTTCATCTCGGACACTTTACTTCTAACAGCATGGGTGCGACTGAGTTCCCGGAGTTGCTTGAGGAGTTGGTAAATGGATAGCCAAACAGGTAGGCAAGATTTGATCATGGTGCCGGATTGCCGCTCTTCTGCCTGCGCCTCAAGTGTCTTTTACGTAATTTGCCGCGATTGTAACACAGCCCTCCGAATTTCAATTTAAAGCGTAACACCAGCAGTTTAGTATCTTTGCTAATTTACCCGCCCCAGGAGGAACGCGGGATGTCGCGGTAGCACCACCCGCCGTGCTCGCCCAGCTGCACGTCTTCGAAAGGAACGTTAGTCCAATGTCCCGGCGAGAGGTCGGCGCAACTGGTGGCGCCGTTGACGAGATGCCGGTGGCGGATATTGTCGTTGCAGTATTCTTTGGCCGATACCGTGATTGTACCCGAACCCCAGTCTCCCGTATGGCTGTCAGCTAACAGCGTGGACAACGTACGGCCGCCGCTTGACTGGCTGACGGTAATATTCATGCGTTCAAAACTCAGGAACGGCCAGCCCGCGTAAGGGTGGGCGAAAGTGGATTGGACTAGGCACGGGCCTTTTCTAAGCACTATCCGTCTTTGTTGCACGACCGACCGACTTGATTGGCCGCCGCTTGATTTCTTGATCGGTTGACCCGGTGAATCGCCGCCGGGGACTCCCAAATCCAATTGGAACGCTGACAGGTCTGCGTCCGGGGGTGTCGCTTGCGGTTGTTGTCCGGCAGGGCTGTCCGATTCCGTATTCCTTGGCGGCTGTTCGGTTGCGACGGAGGCGGGTTTCTGATCGGAGGCGTCGTTTTGCGCTACCTGCGGCGGGCTCCCTGGATCCTCCGGTGCCTCTTGGCCGGCTTCCGAATCTTCGTCCGCCTGGTTTTTCTCGATGCCTGCTGCGGGCGGCTCTATTGCAGCGTCGGTAGCGGATTGCGACGGCTGCTCGCTCCAAGCGTCCCCGTCCGCGGGGGTCTGGGCGTCGCCACGGAGAAAAAGGGCCAAGCTCAACACGGCAACAACCGCGATCGCTATGATAATTACTTTATTTTTGTGTTGTTTCAGAATTTCAAGCTGCTTCATAACGGTTGTGATTGTAACAGGGGGGGGGGGTAATATGTATATGTGTGTGTTATACACATCTCCGGGCCCACGAGACGTAGGGGAATGTGGGTTTGGGGGGTGGGGGTTGAAAAAAAATGTGGGGGGGGGGGGGG
>VXPC01000033.1:8770-26526 GCA_009839685.1 Candidatus Saccharimonadota bacterium
CCCCCGCCCCCCCACCCCCTCCCCGCCCCCGCCGCTCCCCCCCCCCCCCCCCCACCCCCCCCCCCGCCCCCCCCCCCCGCGCCGCGCCAATCTGTCTATACCTTTAATGATTTTTATAGTGGCGCCGGCAAAGAACCGGCGGGGCGAGAGGGGTGGCCGCCGCTCGCGCGGAGAGGTTCAACCGCGCCCTCTGGAGACAAGCGCTCCGGAGCCTACCCGAGCTTCAGCCGGAGCGGATAGTCCCTTGGCTGGGCTTCTCGGTGAGCGAGGGGTATCGCTATAACCAGCTTGTCGATTTTTGCAATCAAGTACCTATTTTATCCGCAGGGCAACAGTTTAAATGCTCGCCTGTTTAGCCGCTGCCGAGCTTCATCTTTCATTATAACTTTATGGTATAATTGGCAAGGTTATTGGACGAATAAACCTTAAGGAGACCTCCGTATGCATGAAGCGAAATCACGACCGTCAGAGGAGACTCTAAAGCTTGAACAGCGTCATCTGCGGGCTCGACAAAGATTCGAAGCGGCCGCGAATAATCTGGATCAAGTAACGGGCATAGAGGGCACTTGGCAGCATCTGGACAATTGGCTTTATAAGCCGGCGGCCGGGTCGCGGGTCGACTACACGTACGACCCGGAAGCTAAGAAAAAGGCGACGAGTAAACTGGCCGCGTCGCACCGTGCGCTGCAAAAAGCCTTTGCCGCCTTGCCGGAAGGGATGCAGAGGTCCTTGGTGGAGAGGCCGGTGATTGAGTTTAGATGCCGGAACGGTCAGGGGCGGGAAACCGGGCCGTCGAGTTTCGAATTCAACTTGCCGGAAATCGTCGCCGGTTTTGAGGCCCGGTGCCGTTTGGATGAAGAATACACTCACAGCTGGCGGCAAGCGGTCAGGACGGGCGAGATAGAAATGGCGGCCGGCGAATACGGCTACCTCTGCTGGCAATCCCAAGCCCTCTTCCACGATTCGGTCAACGCGGCTGGGGCATTCGCGGTTGCCGGCGTCAGACGTTTTTATGGCGGCAACCCGGATTTAAACTCGTCCAAACAGCAGCCTGCTCTGGAGCGGATAGACGACATGGAGAGGCTGAGCAAAATATACCTTGACGCTTTGGGTAACGGCGACAAGCAGACGCAGCTGGCTCTCCACCACTGGCTGAGCCTGGTTAACGGCATAATTTTAAACACGTGTGAAAGCGACAGGGCGGCGACCCGTGTGTTCGGGCTCGAGGTGTCTTGGGGCAGGGTGCATGCTTACCCTCATGAGGCCGACCTGATCCCTGTCGGCCGGACCATGGTTCGCGGCAAGAACGCCAGAGCGACAGAGCGCCATCACTACATTGCTGATCGCTGATTATTAGCTGTTCCTCAAGGCGTCTCCGAGCGACCCAGGTTACCCGGCGCGTTGTCTGGTCGGATTAAGAGACTTGAAGCGCTCCGACAGTATCAGCCAAGCGGCCGGTATGCCGGCTAAGAAAACGAACTGCAAGCCGAATTTGTCATGCCCCAGACTGGCGATAATGAAGACCCCCAGCCAAAGCAGGGTTTTCGGCACGTAGTTGATCGCCTCCATGACGGTCATGTAAAGGATGCGGTTTTTGGACAGCTCGTCGCCGCGGGCCATCGCGCCGTGGGAACAAGGCAGGGAAGACCCGATCTTTATCGGCTCGGCGATCAAATTGAAAACGTAAGCCACGGGCGGGCTGGCGATGAACACCCGGCCCAAATTGGCGGCCGATTGCGCCAGCGCTGACACTCTCAGCAGCGGCCGGCCCTTGCCTCTGTCGACCAGCCGGCCGAAATAGCGGGCGATGACGATGGCGAAGATGAAGCTCACCGACGACAGGATGCCCAAGCCCAAGTAGGCGTTGCCTTGGGTGAAGACGTAAATGCCCAAAAACATGGTCCAAATACCTTGGGTGCCGAGCTGATTGACGGAACTGCCGATCTGGTTGCCGATATCGCCCTTGATGCTTTTCCAAGGAAAACGCGACAGTTTCATGTTCTGCGGCTCGCGCAAGGGTTCGGGGCTGCGGGTCAGCGGGATGATGCTGACGACGATGACCCCGGCCGTTATGATCAGAGCGTAAACGACGCCGAAGAATTGGGCGATGACGCCGCCCAGGATCGGGCCCAGCGCGCCGGCCAAATTATTCCACTGGTAGATAACGCTCAGCTGCTTGCCGGCCGCTTTGCGTTTTTTCAGCTTGGAGACGCCGATATGGTAGGGCAGGAAGTAAGTGCTGTGATCCAAGCCCTCGACAACCGCTATGAACCACAAGGGCCAGCCGATATCGGGCAAAGTAATCAGGAGCACTACTTTCAGGAAAGTCAGCAGGTAACTGGCCGCCATAATATGTTTGACGCCGAGGCGTTCGACCAGTTTGGCGATCGGGAAAACGGCGACCAGGCGGAAAGCGTAGTGGACGACGTAGAAGAAAGCGATGGCCGAGATGCTGAAACCCAGCGAGTAGAGGTATATGGGTATGAAAACGCTGACCAAGCTGAGCCCCAAGGTGTAGAGGGACGTGCTGGTATAGAGGCGTTTTAATTCCCGGTCGCCCGTATCGTGAAGGTGGCTATGGATGAAGTGGTCGGCGTGTCGGAACATTACTCAGCTAAGGCTTGGGGAAGTTTCCATGCTATTATACACGGCGGCCGAAACCGCTCCCTAGACGCTCGAATCTAGGCCGGTGACCAAGACCGTGCCTCCCTGACCGTTATTGACAACCAGAGCGTCAATCTTGACATTGGCCGGCAGACTGAAGAAAACTCTAGTCTCGGTGCTGTCGCCGGTCGGGAAGGGCGTTTGGACTTGGGCGCAGAACAAACCTCCGCTCCAATCGAACGGCCGGTAGGTTTTGTTCTGGCGGCTATCCTTGGCTTTGACAAACCTGTCGAAGTCATCGAGCCGGCAGGCGTCGGAGAACGTCCAATCGCTGCCGACGTTCGTGGCCTGGAATTTAGCCAAGCATTCCTTGAATCCATCCAGTTCTTGCTGAAAGACCGCCGTCGGCTGCCTGTCTGAGTCTCCGGAATTTGTCGGCGAGGCGTTTCCGGTTCCCCAGCCCGGGCGTTGCCCCGGCTGGTGGCATGCGAAACTGGTGGTTACGACCTCGAGCTCGAGACCGCCGGCATTGACCGGGAATTTCTGGTTGAGCTCGACAGTTACTTGGTTGGGTGTCGCTGGCGGCTGCGGCTCGGCGGCCTGATCGTCGCTGTCATCGGGGGCAGCTTGGCATTCGCCGGTTTCAAGATTCATCCGGATCTGACCTTGGTCGTCGGGTCGGCAACCGTAGGGGTTGGCAGCAATCTTTTCCGCGTCTGAGAGTTGATCCCAGCCGGCCGGCAAGGGGTTGTTGTCAGGAAGGGGAGGGTTGTCTATGGTCGCTTCGGGTTCCGGCTGCGGTCTGGCCGGCGTTTCGTCGGTAATCGTTGACGGCGACTTAAGCGGGGCGGCGTCGGCGATCGGCTGGGCGACGGCCGGCTCGGAACCGCTCTCCGGTACCTCCGGTTCTTGATTGATAACGATAACCACTCCCAAGGCGATCGCTAACAGAATCAACCCGCCGACGGCTAAGTGCCGCCAATTCCATTTTTTAAAATCAGTCATCGCTGCTCTTAGTTGTGAAAATCTCAAACTGCGTGATGGCTTTTAGTATAACATCTGGTTCTGCTCTGGTTGCGGTTGCCCGGAGGAGGCTCGAATCATTTCAGCCGCCGCGATTTTCTCAGAATACCGATCGCCAGTACCGTCAGAACCAACAAGACGGCTCCGATCGCCAGCCAAACGAAGAGCCTGCGGTCGTTACTGCTGTCCGGGTTGCCGTCCGTCGGCACGGTTTGGGCTTCGGTTTCTGTTGCCGGGCCGTCTTGGCTGCCGCGATCGAGCGTATCGGTCGTTTCGATATCGTTTGCCGGGTCGCTGCCGGTATCATCGCCGTCAGAGATATCTTGGTCGCCGCCGGGGTCGCTGGCATCTTCGGTGCTTTGCTCGGGCTGGGGCGCGGGGCTTGCGTCGGCCGGATCGGCCGATGGGGTCGCTGGCGCCGGCTTGGCAACATCAGCCGGCACGGTAAATCGTGCCGTCGGGATGTACGCCGGTTTCTCAACCGGAACCGACAAGTATATCTGATCGGCTGATTCGTCGGCGGGATCAACGTAATCTATCTTGGCGCAGAAGTCGGAAATGCCGGCGGAAACGGCCAAGCTCATACTGAGCCGTTGCTGGCCGGCGATCCGGTCTCCGGACAACAGCGGCAGAAAACCCAGACCTTGATGACAGCCCTCCGCCGGCGAATTGAAGGGGTGGTAGCTGGTGTCTTTGATCTCATAGCCGTTGCTGACAATGTCCAGCCAGATCAGGCTCCGGTTCGGCGACAGGGTTTGCCGGCTGACAATCTCAATCGTCGGCCGATCGGTGATTTTAACCTCGGGCTTGATTATCTGCAGCGGCGCGTAAAGCTTGACCGGCGCCTGGCGGCCGGGAGAGGAGATTATCATTTCCAGGCAGATCTGGTGGTAGGTGGCGTGGATGGTCCGGCTGAGGACAAGGATCCGTCCGCCCGATTCGAACGGCCTGCTGGCAACGAATGAAGCGGATCCCTCTTCTTGGCGGCAATCGTCGCCTATCCCCTCAAGAGGATGATAGTTGATGTTTTCTATGTCGTAACCGGCCCGGTCGATCTCCAGCCAAACCAATCTCAAGGTCTCGTGGGGCGGCAAAAGCTCCTGACTGGTTATTTTAACGGTCGGGTCTTCAGCAGCCACAGCAGCCGGTCCGGTCACTGCCGTGACCAACGCCAGCCCGAGCAAACAGACGGCTAGGCCGAAACCGGTCGCTAGGCTTTCCAAACGGACGGATAACGGATTCGCTTTCAAAGGCTTCATGGTTCGGTTCAGGTCGCGTACCATGATTATAACATCCGTTTTCAAGCTGTCCGGATGCCGGTCTTTTGAACGGCTAGGTGCAATTGCCTAGGTTAATTCGCCAATCCTGTCAATACGGCCGGGTCACTCCCGAAAATCAGGCCTAGAGGGCGCGGATCTCGGTCTGGCGATTGCCAAGATAATAGTGGAAGCCCGCGGGGGAAGGTAACCGTTGCCAGCGAAGGTATCGGACGGGGTGCCGTTATAACAATACCGAATGTTCACCTTAAGGGCTAAATGCGGTAAAAACTGAACTTCGCATACAATATCAAGCGACCGGCCATACGGTATCATTGAGAAAGCCGGCCGCCGCACTGCGCTTATAGCACAGCTCGTAAAGCTCACGCTCGCTTGGCTCCTCGAAGATCTCCCGATCGTTTTCCAGCGAGCGGTTTATCACGCCCTCGAACCTATCCATCGCTCTGTCGCCATAGACGGCTTCCGAGGTCTCTATGACCTCTGCCGTTTCCTTATTCTTTATCGCTTCCTTGTTGTTCATATTGCCATTGTATTACAGATGCCAGATACCTTCTAGGCAGTTCCCTATAAAATGTTAGCCCTTAAGGTGAACATTCTGTAACAATAAGCTTGCCAAACCGGTCTGCCGAATCCGCTAACCCCAGCGGCGGTTCCTAATCAATAATGCAGGAGGTGAAGCAACTCTCCGGTAGACGCTTGCCAGACGGCCAGCTCCCCTCTGCCGGTAATGCCATAGACCGAATCGCCGACGACGACGGTTCGGATCGGCTCCAGATATCCGTCCCAGCCGGTCCGTTTGCCATCTTCCGAGGCGGCTTTCAGAATGTTTTCAATAGACAGGGCGCCGTCCTCGACTCCGATAACCAAAATGCCGGCATCATTGCCCCAATCGTTCCTGCCGGAGGAGTAGGACGACCAGGAAATACTGTAGGGGATAAAGGACGAATCTTCATAGAAGAGGAAAGCGCGGTGGTCATGTTCCACGGGCGAGGAGCTCCAGGCATTCTCCGCGCTGTCTACCTGTTCGGAGCCCGAGCTTTCCTCCACCAACAACTGGCTGACGCGGCGGGGGTCGGTCGGATCGGAGGTATCGAACAGGGAGATTTGCAAACCTTCTATGACCCCGTCTTCATCGGCCTCCTGTCCGACTCCGAGCAACAGGTTGTCGCCAACCGGATGCAGGTAGGAGGAGAAGCCGGTTATCTTCAGTTCGCCCAGCGCCTTGGGGTCGGTCGGATCGGAGAGATCCAGGGCGTAAAGGGGGTCGATCTGGCGGAAAGTGACGATATAAGCTTGCGGACCCATAAACCTGACGGCGAAGATTCTCTCGTCTATCCCCAGTCCGGGAATCGTGCCGATTTCTTCCAAGATGCCCCGGTTGGGCCTGAGGATTTTGATGTGGTTTTCCTGGGCGTTGTCACGGAAGTTCTCAATGGTGACCGCTACCCGCAGGTCGCCCTGGTATTCGTCCATTGAGAATTGATTCAAGAGAGTGCCGGTCACCTCGCCGCTGGCCATGTAGACGGGCCGGGGGAGCCCGCCGTCCGTTTCCGGTTGCTCAAGGCCGAATTTGTGGATGATCGTTTTCAGGTCGGCCGCCACCGCCCGTCGCGGCTCCTCCGCGGGCCCATCTTCCGCCGTCTCGCTCTCCGTCGTTTCGTCCTCGTCGGCCGCCTCGGCCGTCGCCACGTAGACATGTTCGGCCGTGGCGTAGATATTGTGCCCGTCGGCCGCCAGACCGATCGCCTGCCAATCGCCGCCCTCCAGTTTCTCCGAAGCGTTGAAGGTTATGATCGACAAGGTGTTCAGACCCGAGAAGACGTTAGGCACCAGCAGCCGGGAACAATCCATGAGCGGGTTGGCGCTCGAACCTTCTTTCAGATTGTCCTTGTAAGCCGGCACCCAGTTGCTGAGCTCGGAGTTGAAAATTATCTCCTTGTTGGCCGCCAGGGCTTTGTCTTGGGCCCTCAGGCCGGACCCCGACGGGGTTTCCCATTCGAAACCCAAGGGCTGGGAGGCCGTGACAAGGCGGACGACATTGTCCGCCAGCCGGACCCCGACGTAATCGCCGTCGATTGAAAAATCGGCCACTACTTCCGGGGATTCGCGGTCGTCGATGTTAACCTGGACCATGTTGATCTGTTGCCAGCCGGACCGGCCGATGATAATCAAGGTGTCGCTGAGGCCGTTCTCGCCTTCGGGTTTCAACGACAGCAGCATGTCCGTCGCGTTGAAGTGAATGTCGGCTTCGGCGACAACCTCGGGTTCCTCGCCGCCGATGTCAATGATTTTCAGCTCCCGACTGCTCAAAACGTAGATATAGTCGCCGTCGGTTTTGACGATGTCGGCCTCGTCGACCCCCTCCACTTGGATATTGGTAGTACTGTAACTCGTTTCGCCGCCAGCCGATCCGGGTTGCGATCCGGCGGAGTCGGCTGAGACGGCAGCTTCTTCCGTCACGGCGATATCCGCTTCCAAGAAATCAATCTCGGGGCCGAAGTAGTAACCTTCGTCCCTCAACCCCCAAGGCGTGACTTTCTCAAGGGCGTTCTCCTTGTAATAGTTCAGGACCGCGTCGCAATTGGCCAAAGGAGCCAGGCCTATGCGCAAGAAGACAGGGTTTTCCCGGTCTATGTCTGCCGAGATGGGAGGGGGCGTATTGCCCGAGTTGTAGTTATATACCGGCCCCTCGGGCGTTCGAAAAACGAAAGAGGCGATGATTGCCAGGGTCGCCAAGACAATGACGATGACAAGCGGCCACCGGTACTTCGCCGGCATCAGCGCCGAGTCTTTATCGTCCGGTGATTCAGTCTTCAAGTACCGCGTCCTCCCGTCCGCCGGGACAAATTATTGCGTCCATGTTCCAATATTAACTGTCACTAAGCATAACACCAGTTCGGACTTGTTACAAATCCGAGAGCCGTTCTTCAGTCGGCGCCGGCCGAGTTCTGTCCTTGGTAGCCGGCCAAAATCAAGGCCAGCCGGTTGTCAAAATATTCAAGCTGCTCCTCAAGCGGCAGCCGGCCGTCTATCTCGATTGCCAACTCACCGGCTTCCGGCGGCTCGACCGTCTCGGCGTGCCGGTGCGCCTTGTCCTTGACGAATTCCTCGTCCAGCTTGATGGTGTCGGCGCCCTCGGGCCGGTTCAGCGCCCGCCCTACGGCTACTTGCGGCGGCGTGTTTATCCAGACGGCGACGGCCAAGGCGCCCCGGCGGGCCGCTATGCGCCCGCCTGCCTGCCGCCGGGCGCGGGAATCGTGCCGGGCGTCCCTGATCACGTGACGGCCCGTCACCAGAGCCTCTTCGGTGCGGCGGTCCAGCAAATCGTAAACTTTCCGGTAGTTGCCGGGGTGCAGCCACTCCTCGACGGTCCGGAACAGCTGCCGCCTGAAAGCGTCGACGCTGACGCGTTCGGCGTCCATTTCCTCAGCCAGCTGCCGGGAAAAATGGCTTTTGCCCGCCCCGAGCGTGCCCATCATCATAATCAGCAGCTGCGGTTCTTCTCGCGGGGTCATCTTGGTATTTTAACACCTGCCGCCGAGCAAAAACAGCCGCCGGCCGGTTCGTGCTATGATAGTCGGGTATTCAAATTACCGGAACGGAGTTAACAAATATGCTGCACTTTGGAGTCGTCGAATCCCTGCCCGTCATCCCCCAGGAGGAACGGCAAAAACTGGCCCTGGAGACACCCGACAAACACGACCGGATCATGGAAGACCAGGCGTTCGCCAAAACCGTCGAAGCCCGTCAGGCTCAAACCGTCTCATCCGCCAAACAAGACGTCAAAGTCGTCGCCTGGAATATCGAGCGCGGCGGCCAGTTGCGGCTTCAGGCCGAACTGCTGGCCGGCCTGGACGCGGATATCGTCCTGCTGAGCGAAGCGGACTACGGCATGGCGCGCTCGGACCAGCGCCACACGGCAGCCGAGCTGGCGGCGGCCTTGGGGTGCGGCTACGTCTACGGCGTTGAATTTCTGGAGCTCGGCCTGGGCAGCCTCAGGGAAAGCGAAAGCTGCGCCGGCCTGACCAACGACGTCGGTTACCACGGCAACGCTATCCTGAGCCGGCTGGAACTGAAGCGGCCGGCTTTGGTCCGTTTAGAGCAAACCGGGGCCTGGTTCGGCGAAATCAAGGACGGCGACCAGCGCCGGATCGGCGGCCGGATGGCTTGCTTGGCAACGATCGAGGTCGGCGGCGTCGATGTCGCGTTCGCTTCCGTCCATCTCGAAGACCGGGCGACGATGGCCGAGAGGGGCCGGCTGATGGAAGTCTTGATCGACTGCATTGAAGAGTACGCCCCGCAGGCGCCGGCCGTTATCGGCGGCGATCTCAACACCTTTTCGTTCGACAGGGAAGCGATGTACGGTCCTCTGGGAGATGTCAGGCGGGCTTTCGCGGCAGATCCCGGCCGTCTCCTGCACCCCACCGAGCATGAGCCGCTGTTCGTTCTTGCCGAGGGCCGGGGGTACGACTGGCAGAGCTGCAACCTGCTGGGCGAGCCGACCCAGCGCCTGAAATCCACCCCTTTATCAATCCGGTCCGGCAAGAAGATAGATTGGTTTTTGACCCGGGGCCTTAAAGCGTCCGCCCCGCGGGTAATCGACGCCACTCCTAGGGACATAGCGTGGTATCTGTCGGATCACGAGCTGATAGCCGTCAATTTGAGTCCTGGATAAGCGGTCCTCCGCTCGGCCTAGCTGTCGCGGAGTTCCGCCAGGTGCCACTCGGTGACTTCCGCATAGAAGGGGTCATCGAAGAATTTGTCCGCCAGCCAGTCATGGTCGCCGTCTTTCATGGGGGCCAGGAATTTCTCGGTCCTAGCCATCGTCAAAGTCTCGTTATAGCTCGGGCTTGTCGCTTCGTCGGCCGGTACGGGTTGGTAGTCGACTTCGTATGAAGGGCCGAAAACTTTGCGGACCAGGAATTTCAAGCGGGGGATGCGGAAGTCGGCCACGACGAACAGGATCTTCTTGAAGCCGGCCGGTATCAGCAGCTGTTGCTTGACGTAGCAGAGGTTGCTGATCGTGTCCGTCGAATCCCGTTCGCGGCCGATAACCCGCTCGTCAACTCCCTGCGCGATCAGCAACTCGGCCAACCTGTCGCATTCGTCGAAGGGTTGGCCCAGCTGCAAATCTTCGATCCGCCGGCTCCATTTGCCGGACACGATCACTTGCTTGGCCTTGCCTTCCGCCATCAACTTGGCGGCCGTGCGGATGCAATCGTGTATCTGCTCCGGAAATTCCCAAGTTTGCAGATCGGGTTGGGTACCCAAGACAATCAGGCAGTCGTAAGTCACGCGCTAAATTATAACACGCCTGCCCATGCTACCGTGCTATAATGTCGCGTATGGAAAATATGCCTGAGCGGGACGGTGCGCCCGAGACGGAACTGGAAAGCGTCCACCTACTCCAAGCCATAGACAGCCGCGATGCTTGGCTGGCTGCCGAATTGGACGAGGGTACGCGCGAGCTCCTGCTGGCTTTAAGTTTTGAAGAAGCCTTGGGTTATGTCTGCACGGTCATTGCGGCCGGTGGCCACGACATAGACGAATGCTTGGGAACGCTCGGCATTCTCGAGCCCGCCGCATAAACGCTCGCCTGCGGGCGGAATTCCCGGCAGCTGTCACTCGCGCGGTGGTAGAATATTAACTGGCGGCCCGCCAGATTTTGCATCGGTAGCTCAGTTGGATAGAGCGTCGGTTTCCGGTACCGAAGGCCGGGGGTTCAAGTCCCTCCCGATGCGCCATCGTCTTGGTGACTTAAGTAAGCGATTGCGCTAATCGGCGAAAAGGCGGCAAGGGCAGTTTTCATATGATAATATTCTGATGATGACTAAAAGGCCAGCGCTTGTCATTGTTGCTGCGTTCATGATCATCTGCGTTACGTCCGGGCTCGCGCTGCTTGCTACTGACCTTTTTACTAGATTTCAATTCGAATCGAGTCGATCAAACTGGTCGGACTACCCGGCCGGTCTGGAGGTTGTTTCGCCGGCCGGCACCTATGTCGCGGGCGAGGTCGTGGATTTTGTTTTGTCGGTGGAGGTGGCCGCAGCTAGCGCTGGGTCGAGTGGCATTGATCAGCCTGAGCGATGGCTGGATTTTGCGCTTACCGACTCCTATTTGATGCTGGTAGACCCGGCGACAGGCTTTGCGGGAAGAGCTTATTTTTCAAACGCGACAACTCGTAGGTTGATCCACGCCTGCCCAGCCGCGACCGATAGCGACTGCCAAAACGGCTTGGCGATTGATTTCGTTTTCAGTTACGCGGTAGCCGGAGGTGACCAAGCCGCAGACACCACGTTCGAAGCTCTTATTTTTGGCGAAGGCGGCTATCTGCGCGACCCGGAAGGCCGTGCAATCGATGTCCGGCACGACAGTCACGGATCCAACCGGTTGAAACTATTCCCTCGCGGCCTAGCCCATATTAATCTGGATGGTGATGCGTTGTTAAGGATGTCCGTGACGGAGCAGGGCGGGAAGCTACGCTTGGAAGTGAATCGTAATAACGAGAGTTCGGAAACGGTTCAACCGTCCTACCGCGTCGAATATATTAACTGGAGCAAGGGTGTTTGCGGCAAAGTGGCGGCGGCGGATTTCCGTGAATTTGGCCGAGACTATCCTGAACCCCAGGGAGGAATTGAGATTAATGACGATACTAAGCCGCACTTCTGTTTCCGGGCTGGCTATGGCGTGTCGGATTGGCAGTACAAGGGCTACAAGCGACAGGCGGACTATTTAGAGTGAGCGTGCGATACTAATCACCAGTAGCCGGACCACGCTGGGCAACTCAGTTGGATAGAGCGTCGGTTTCCGGTACCGAAGGCCGGGGGTTCAAGTCCCTCCCGATGCGCCATGTAATCGGTAAACAGCCCGTTCTTACTCCTGTGCGGCCAAATTAGATTTTGTTAATAGCCGCCGACAAGGTAGAGTTTAGTTTATGTACAAATTATTCGTTGGAGGTTTGCCTTTCTCGACCACGGAAGACGAGCTTAACTCCATATTTTCAGAGCACGGTACTGTCAGCAGTGCCAAAATACCCGTTTCTAGGGACACAGGTCGCAGCCGGGGTTTCGGTTTCGTTGAGTTCGAGAACGAAGAAGAGGGCAAAGCTGCCGAAGCCGCCTTGAACGGCAAGGAAATCGGCGGGCGCGCCATCCAAGTCGCCAAGGCTCGCGAAGACCGCTGATTAACGTACCCCCGCAAGGGGGTACTTCTGATTAAACCTTAGAACAAGGCGTCGGTTTGCGTACCGGTCGCGACGTTGGCGGCCGGTGAAGTCACGTAGGAGGTTGCGCCCGAGGAATCGGCCGCCATGAAACAGAAGATTCGGCCGTTATCCGAAGCTTGCAGGTTGAGGCTGTTCTGAGCGGTCAGCACGCGCGGCGTAACCGTTTCGCCGGTCGCCGGGTCAATCCGGGAGAAGGCGGCTTCTTCGCAAGTTCCCTCTGCCGCGTAGCTGCCGTCCGTGACGACGGCCTCCCAGCTTAGTTCTTGTGTTCCCGTCGCCGAAGCTGTCATCCGGTTGCCGGTTTGGGCAATCGTTACCACGTGGGGATTGTCCAATCTGAAGATGGTCAGCGATTTGTAAGCCGTGCGGCTGAGGCCGCCCGCGGTTGCCACGACCCGGACGCAATACTGGCCGCCGGCCACGTCATCTTCATCCAAGGCGAAGGAGACGTGGGAATCGGTGCTGTAATTGGTGCCGTAATGCTGCGCCAACACCAAAGCGTTGTCGTTCGTTATGGTGTCGAAAGCGCTGGCCCGGCAGCCGAAGTTGTCCCACCAGGCGCTGCGGACGGCCGTCCACTGGATGCTGTCGAAGGTGCGGCGGTCGCTGCTGTCGACCACGCCGCGCATTGTGTTCCTGACTTGATAGACACGGGCGCCGAAATGGAAGGGGACGTTAATCGTCGGCGACGGCCCGTAAGCATGGTTGCCGTCCTTGTCGGTCGCCCTGATACAGTACGTCCGGCCGTTGTCTTCAACCCGCGACAGCTCAACGGTGACGTAATACCTCTCAACTACTGAAGACGGGTCGGCGGTGCTGCCGGTGCCGCTCTTGCTCGCCGCCGCGCTTTCGCCAAAAGCGCTCTCGTCGCAGGTTGTCCAACCGGCTTTTTCGTTGCTTAGGGCCTGCCAGGAAGCTATCTCCCGGTTGCCGGAGATCTCCAAGCTGTTGTTGCCCTCAAGGCGGATGGTGAGCTCGAACGCCCAGACGAACTTGAAGTTGATCAACTGCCCGTCCCGGCCGTATTTTTTGTACTGGTAGGCGCCGCCGCTATAGCCGGCCCGGAAACAGATGCCGTCGTTGTCTTGCAAGGTTTGGGGGTCGAGGCTGACTTCCCGCTGGCTGGTGCCGGCAGTGGTCGCCGTTTGGATATCGTCTTCTGCCGCTGCCGAGAAGGTGCCGGCGCCGCAGGTCTCGCCGGCTTCAACGAAGACATAATCCAAACTGGTAGCCGTCGGCGCGGAGGCTCTCAGGGGTTGGGGATCGGTTTCGGCATCGTCGCCCCAGCCGCCGGAGAAGAAAATGTTGGACTGTTCGTCACCGTACTTCTCATAAATGTAGTTGCCGTCGCCATAATCGGCTCGGAAACAGAGGGCGATGGTCTCCGGAACGGGCGAGCCGGGATTTGGCGAGCCGAAAGCTTCCCGGAGGTCGACGCTATATTCATTGTCGGTGCCAATCACCTCGGTCACCCCGCTTGCGCCGAGACCGAAAACCGCGCCGTCGCAAGCCGCGCCGCGCTGGCTGATTTTAACGTATGCCAAACCGTTGCCGAAGGAACTGATGCTCAAGCCGGTCGCTTCGGCATCCTCTTGACCACCGGCGCCTTCAGGGAAGGTTTCTTTGATCCAGATCCGCAGTTTAGGCTCGCCGTATTTCTTGTAGACGTAGTTGCCGTTCTCCAGCTGCGCTCGGAAGCAGATGCTGGTTGCCGAATCGACGACCACCCCCTCTACCCGGCTGCCGACCGTGATGGCGGCTTCGTCGCCAAAAGCGCTCTCGTTGCAGGCCACGCCTTGCCGCCCTGCGACGACGTAAGAGATTTCCGTAGCGTCCGCCGCTTCGGCTTCCATGTATTCCAACTCGCCACCGCCGGCCGCTCTGGAGGCCAGGCCAAAGCCGACAACGACGAGAGCGGATAGAATAACTACCAAACCTGCGGCAGCGAAGAAAAAGAAGTTCTTCCTTGTGGGTGTCTGCGCGTCTGCCTTTTTTATTGCGTCTGCCATGTGTCTTGGCTGGAAACCCTCTAACTAAATAATCTGGGGTTCATTATGGCGTAAGCGTTTCCAAATTGTCAAGCGGGGCCGGAGTCGGGTTAGAATAGGGTTTATGAAAGATACGGTTCTGATTTATCACGGCAACTGCCCCGACGGTTTCATGGCGGCGGTTATCTTCCGCAAGGCGGCCGAGGACCCGGCCCGGATTGATTTCGTCGCCGGCGTTCACCAAGAAGATCCGCCCCAAGTCGCTGGCAAGGATGTCGTTTTGGTCGATTTCAGCTACAAACGCCCGGTCATCTTGAAGATGGCGGAGCGGGCCAAAAGCATCCTGATTGTCGACCACCATATCAGCGCTGCCGAAGATCTGGTCGATTTGCCGCCCAACGTCAAAACTATCTTCGACATGGACAAGAGCGGCGCCGGACTGGCCTGGGAAACCTTCATGAAGGGGAAGGGGATGCCGGCCGTGGTTGCCTACATCCAGGCCCAGGATCTGTGGCGGCTGGACGAGCTGGCGAACGTCTCCGAAGTGGCCGCCGCCATCCATTCCTACGACTACGATTTCGAGCTGTGGGATACTTGGCTCGACGCGGACCAAGGGGAGTTGATCGGCCGGCTGGCCGAGGAAGGCGCCTCGATCGGCCGCAAGCACCTCAAGGACGTCAAGGAAACGATCGCGGCGGGCCGGCACGAGCTGGAAATCGCCGGCTGGAAGGTGCCGGCTGTCAACGCGCCCCGCAGCATGTCCTCCTTGGCTGCCGGCATCTTGGCTGAGGGCCAGCCTTTCGCTGCCAGCTATCATTTCAGCGGTGAGCAGGTCAATTTCAGCTTGCGCTCCAGAGAGGGCGGGGAAGACGTGGCGGCCATCGCGGCCCTTTACGGCGGCGGCGGACACCGCCGGGCGGCCGGTTTCCGCATCCCTCACGATGCCACCGGCTTGAACAAAGCCTTAAGGGCGGCGCTTGCCGGCTGAGGCTGCGTTTGGCGGGTCGGCGGTTCTTATGTTATAGTTAAGCAAAAGAGAATTAAGCGTTGAATAAAAGATGAAACGGGAGGACAGGAGGTAGCATGGAAGGTTTGGCCGTCGTTTTAGCCGTTCTGTTTATTTTCTTCGGTTTATGGTTGCTGTTCGGTTTCTACACCGTCAGCCAGCAGACCGCGGCCGTCATCGAGCGTTTCGGGCGTTTCCTCAGAGTCTCAAAACCGGGGTTGCGCTGGCGTATCTTAGGTATCGACCGCATCGCCGGCCGGCTGTCCCTGAGGATCCAGCAGCTGGACGTGCGGGTGGAGACTAAAACCAAGGACAACGTCTTCGTCTTCGTCATTGTCAGCGTCCAATACTACGTTATTGAGGCCAAGGCCGTCGACGCCTTCTACCGCCTGCAGCAACCCGAACTCCAGATCCGCAGCTACGTCTACGACGTCGTCCGGGCCCGCGTGCCGGGCATCAAGCTGGACGCCGTTTTCGAGACCAAGGACGACATCGCCCATGCGGTTCGCAAAGAACTGGCCCAGATTATGGACGACTTCGGCTACGGGATTGTAAAAGCCTTGGTAACGGACATCGATCCGGACGCCAACGTCAAGGCTTCCATGAACCAGATCAACGCCGCCCAGCGGCTCAGGGTGGCCGCGGTCGAGGAGGCCGAAGCCGAGAAGATCCGGGTCGTCAAGGCGGCCGAAGCCGAAGCCGAATCGAAAGCCCTGCAAGGTAAGGGTATCGCCGACCAGCGCTTAGCGATCGTCAACGGTTTGCAAGAAAGCGTTACGGACTTCAAAGACAACGTGCCCGGCACTTCGGCTCATGACGTCATGAACCTGGTGCTGATGACTCAGTATTTCGACACCCTGAAAGATATCGGCCTGAGCTCGAAAACCAACACGATTCTTATCCCGCACAGCCCGGGCGGCATGAACCAGCTGTCCGAACAGCTGCGCGAAGCGATGATCACGGCCAACGCGGTCGACAAGACCGTGCCAGGCCCCGCCCGCCGGGTTCGCCGGACACCGCCGCCCTCCCAAGCTTGATTGGTAAAAACCTTCAAAACCTAATCCGGTTTAAGTCCTGCAGGTCTTACCGCAAACATGAGAAAACCCCGCGTCCTTTAAGCGAGCGGGTGCTCGGCGAACGCGGGGTCTGACTCCCGCGTCCGCCGGCACCTTTTCGCCGTCCGAACACGGGGGTTTCCGTTTGCTTGTCCTCTCCTGGCCAGCTTCTCAGCTGCCGGCGCGCCTGACGTCCTGTTCGACCACCGGCTTGATTTCGGCCAGCCGGCTGTTGATCTGATCAATCAGCCACTCGGAGCCCTTGTTCCAGTAGTCCGGGCGGGGCGGGATCATCTCCAAGCAGTACCTGGCGATTCTCCAGACGTCTCCGTTGAGACTCGGCATCCGCTGCTCGTCGAAGATGGCCGCGGCCGTCGCGTAGTGCAGGAGCGCCTCGCCTCGCCTATGGGTTCGGGAGGTGAGGGTCTGGGGCGAATCGTCCCAGATCTCGCTGCCGACCGTGAAGTGGTAGAGCAGGCTGTCGACCTCGACCAGCAACCGCCGGTCGACTTGCTTCAGGATGCTCCGGAAAAGCTTGCGCGCCCCCAGAATCTTCCGTTTGCCGACCGAGTCGCTCTCGAAAAGCGACCCATCGCCGTTCAGTTGGCCGTTTGAGCCCGCCGGCTGGCCGCCACCAAAGATCGGCTGGATGTCGCACAGCGTTTCGCCGGTTTCGATGTCCAGATTCTCGATGTAACGGGCCAGGCCGGTCGCAATCTCGCCCTTTGCGGGGGGCGAGAGGTGAACGACGAAGTCGAAGCGGTCGGCCAGCGCCGGGATGACCAGCCTGGTACCGGCCTCGCCCGACGGGTTCATCGTGCCGATGACCGTCAGGGCGGGGTCGACCTTGCGGGCCGTCTCGGTGTCGTTGCCGATGACAATCTCGCCGTCGTTCATGACGTGGAGCAGGCTGTTCTGCCCCTTGTCTCCGGCCCGGTTGAGCTCGTCGAGCGCGGCGACCTGGTGGTTCAGGAACGGACTGGGGTTGATGATCCGCTGACCCGTCTGCGGGTCGAGCGAAACGAAACCGTTGATGTCGGCGTGGGTGATCTCCGGGTGCAGGGCAATCGTTTTGCCCATGACGCCGAGGATCTTGTGCAACACCTTGGGGGTGTAGGACTTGCCGACCCCGTAGGGACCGATAGCGCAGAAGGAAGCTCCGCTGACAACCGCCATGGCGGTTGCGTCCAGCATGTCGCTTTGGCCGACGACGTGTTGCGCCAGGCCGTTGCGGATCTGGGTGGCGAAGTTGAAGACCTTCTCAATCGCTTCCTTGGGATCGATGCCGATCTCCGGCTTCCTGCCGACGAGCCGCTGTGCCGGCGCTCCGTTGGAGGCCGGGACTCGTGGTCGCTCCAGCAAGCCGTTGCCTCCGGAAGGAGCCCTATCTTTGTTTCTTGTACCTAACGACATATCAGTTTCCTCTCTGTAGTAGGTGTTTGGTACGAACCGTGGCTCCTTTCAGGTTGCGGGGGGGGGGGGGCCCCGCCCCCGCGGGCGGCGGGGGCCGGCGGCGGGGGGGGGTTTAAAAAATAGATTAAAAAAAAAAAACGACACCCCCCGGGGAAGGAACTAAGT
>VXPC01000033.1:26536-46215 GCA_009839685.1 Candidatus Saccharimonadota bacterium
GGTGGGTTGTCTGGTCTTCGTATTGTGGGAAGCGCTGCAATCTGCGGCAGGGGAGTTATAAGCAAACAGATTTTTAAGGAACGGTCTCAAAGCCGGGGCGTCGCCCGGTGGTTGAAACTCCGTTTAGCGATCTTCTGACCGCTGTTATTATTATAACACCTTAAGCTTATTAAAGCAATATCATTTATGCTTTATAGTCGTTTTGTCAATAAAATGTAATAAAAGGGGCATAGGGGGAATTAAAACGAGAAAGCCCTCCCCGGTCCAACCCCTGTTACGGGGTTTTTCCGGGGAGGGCGCGGCTCAGACTCGGCTCGGAACCGGCTGGCGTTCCAGATTGCGCAGCTGCTTCAGCTGCGAATCCAGAGGCGCGTCGGTCCTGACCCTGAAAAGTCGGCCACCTGCTCGCTCCATGACGGCGGCTTCAATTGAATCCTGCCGTCCGGCTGCTTCCTCGCGGTAGTCGCTCCGCACCTTCCCTTTGGAGGTGTTGACCGAAGCGAATTCCCCGCCGTGCTCAAAGTCCATCCAGCCGACGTTCGGCAATTCGACATCGTCGGGATCGACGATCTGGATAGCCAACAGGGTCAACCGGCTGCCGATGGCCGCCAGCTTTTCCTCCCAGCCCTCGGACATAAAGTCCGAGACGACGATGGCGAACTCCAGCTCGTTGAGCCGCATGCCGATTTGATCCAGACAATCCGTCAGGCCGTCCACGGCTGCCTGCTTGATCAGCCGGCGGATTTCCACGCCGGCTTGCGCCGGACTGGAGCCGCAGGGCAAAACCAAAGTTTCGCTGTCGGCGACCGGCAGAACGACGCCGGGCTGGAACCGGCAGTCGACCGCCGCCTGAAAGAGAGAGTCGGCCGTCGTGGCTATGACGTCTCTCCTGCTGAGCCAAGCCTGCTGGCTGCCCGGCATCCAACCGCCCGAAATGTCCGGCACAATCAAGCCGGTCTTGTGGGGCAGGTTAGTCCGGGTGTGGACGAAGGGGTCTTCGCCCGGGCTGAGGGTAGCGTTCAGAACCGTGTGGTAGTGAGCCAGATCGTCGCCCGGTTCCGCTCGCCGGTAACTCTCCTGGTAGCTGTCGTCGTTGCGACCGGCTACGAAGATAGTGCCTTGGGCAGAACCGCCGTCACCGTAACGGCTGGAGGGACGCTCTAGCAAGCCGGGCAATTGCCTGGCCAGCTCTCGGCGCACGCCTTTCGCGTCGAAGTCCGGAATGACTTCTTCAGCCGGCGGCTTCTTGCCGGTTGCGGCCAAGATGATGACGATGAGCAGACCGATCAGCGCAGCCAGTCCGCCTCCGGTCATGATCCAGTCGTTGATATTCATGATGTATTCCTTTGCGGATTGGGGCCTGGGTCGGCCGTTGTTTGCATTGTCGGTTGAGGCTCAACCGTCGGCATCCGAACCAAGATTCCTCAGCTCAGGCGGTTAAAAACCGCCCGCGCGAGAAAGCTAACTTGTTCGGTTTCCAAACGGATTGCGCCGGTCCGGCCGTTTACCCGATCCTTCTCTAGGTCGGGGAATCGTCCGGGCTTGAACCCTCTGCGGGTTCGCTCGAAGGTCCGACGGGGTCGGACGTCCGGGCGAACCGGCAAAAGAGCCGTGGCGGCAAAAACCGCTTCAAAACCTGTTTTAAGGAGCGAGTGGGCGCGCGAGTGAAACCCTAGCGCCTTCTTATCAGTTAAACCTAAACGCTTAACTGTCTATTATAATACCACATATGCTTAGAAAACACAAGCAAGAGCGGGCGGAACAATCAAGGGTAGTTTTCCGGCTTAGCTCTTGCTATTTTGACGCAAAAATTATTTACTGGTCTTAAGCTTACGCTTAAAACAAACACTTGCAAATTCAAAAGATGGATTTCTCATCGTACCATATCGGCGTCTTCGACTCCGGTGTCGGCGGCCGTTACGTTGCCTTAAGATTGCAGCGCGAACTGCCCGGCATCAGGATTACCGTTCTGTCCGACAGCAAAAACATACCCTACGGCAAAAAAACGCCGGCGCAGCTCTTGGAATGCGCCCGGCCGTTCATCGGCCGTTTCGAAGCTTTGGGCGTCGACGCCGTCGTCATCGCCTGTAACACCTGTTTCGTCAATGTCGGCCACCAGTTGCGCCAGCTGACCCGGGTTCCGATAATCGGGTTTGAGCCGGCCTTGGAGCCGGCCGCCGCCGATTCGATCAGCCGGGTCGTCGCCGTTTGCGCGACCGGCAGCACGCTGCGCAGCCGGCGTTTTAAAGACATAAAAGCTACCTGCCCGGAAGATTTGGAGGTTGTGGAAATCGACTGCACCGACTGGGTGCCGCTAATTGAAGCCGGCCGAATCAGGGCGGCTCATCTGCAGCCGGCGGTTGATAAGGTTGTCTCCAGCCGGGCCGACGGCTTGATTTTGGGTTGTACGCATTATCATTGGGTGGCCGGTGACATCTTGGCTTTGATGCCGGCCGGTTATGATCTGAGGTTGTATGAGCCGACTGAACGAGTTAAGGCGGAGTTGGTCGGGGTTTTGCAGCGGGTCGGTCAGAGCCTTAGCCAATGAAAAACCCCGCGCATTCGAGGTTTATCACATAAGCGCGAGGTTTTGGAATGGCCCCGCGGTTATTGGATTGTGACAGACTATCTACCTCGAAAAGCCATGTCAATGGGCGCGGGGGATTTCACGATTCGGCCAAACCGGTGGATTGCATTGGGTTTACCGGGAAGGTTACCACGTATGGCTTGGGTCGAATCCAGTGTTGGTCGTATTTTTAATTTTTCCTGTCGGAACCTCCTTGTATCGGGTAGTTGACTTCCTTGCGTGGTGAATACTCACCTCCTTGGTATAACTCCGTCTCAACCGGGCGACAAGCCGCCTTGTCCGCCGTTTTCTCGGATTCGCGAACCCACTCAAGGGTCGGGATATCTCGGAAACAGACTTCGGACGCGGTCGGCAGCACCTGGCGCAAAGGGGATCTGGCGGGTCTTTTTGAGCAGCCGGCAGATCGTGCATTCAATGTCGTAGCTTAACCGAAAACACCAGATGGGTATCATGTCTTCGGTTAAACTACGGCCTAGCGTTCGTTCCGTGGCCGTTCAGTTAAAAATATCGACTTTAAAGATCAATCGGTTCTCGCGCTGACAGGCGGGAGGCCGATTGGTTCTATTATATCACTTATAGTTATTTGCGTCAATGAAAAACAGGGGGGAATGGTCATCTCGCCCCAAAAAGTAAGAGGGCGGAGCCTCCCCCTGCCGAAGCGTTCACTTCAGCAGGGGGAGAGCATCCGCCGCCGGACCTCTCGCAGGCGTCGGTCAGCAGACCTCAGCTGGCGATCGGGTCGCTCTGCTCAGTCCTGGCGCCGCATCCAGAAGGCCGAAGCCCAAGGAATAAAGGCTGCCCGGGCGCCCCAGACGAAAGCCATGGCGAGCGGTTGCTGGACGTGCTGGACTTCCAGGCCGGTTGACACGTTGTCGTACAACTCGGTCAACTCGCTCGTTTTGGCGCTGGTCAGGTGTTTCCCGCCGGTAATGGCGGCGATCGCCTCCATATCGGCCGGGTTGGGCCGGTATTCGCTGCTCGGGTCGCCCCAAGAAACGGTGTGGATGACGATGCCTTTGCCGGCCGCTTCAGCCGCGATCGACTCGCTGCGCAGCTTGCAGGCCGGCCGGGGGTTGCATTCCCCGTCGGACAGCAAGAAGATCTCGCAGGGATAGTCGTCCTGGCTGTTGAAGAACTGCTGGCAGGCGGCGACCGCCCGCTCCAGACCGAAGTCCGTCGCCGTTCTCTCGCCCCGTTGGATGCTGTCGGCTTGGGCCAGCAGCTCCTCGGAGTTCAACGTCGGCAGATTGACCTTTACCTCCTCGGGGCCGGCGAAGCTGACAAGCAGCTTGTAGGCTTCCTCAGAGGTATTGGGCAAGCTATCCGCCAGGGCGGCAACCGACGCGTCGAGCCGGCTGACCAGGTCGCCGCCGCTGGTTGCGACGTCGACTGTGGCCATGCTTTCCGACGCGTCGTACACCCAGATGAGCAAAGCTTTTTCCTGTGTCTGGACCGTGTTGTTGACCGGTCTGGCCGAAACGTAGGCCAGGGCAACCATCGACAGCAGCAGGGTCGTCGTGACGAACCGGCTCGGCAACTTGCGCCGTTTGCTGACGAGGGTCTCCTTGCGCACGTCCGGGTTCCTGAAACGCCGGTATTCGTTGATCCGGCGCTTCCTCACCAGATGGGTGATGAGCAGGACGAGCGGAATGATCACTGTCAGCAGCCACAGGGGCTGGTCGACATTGAGCCATCCAGACACGTTCTCCGCAATGTTAAGATCAGCCATGATGGCTCCTTTGTCTCTATGGCCGGCCCCTTCGGCCGGCAGTGTTTTTGGGACTGAACCTACGGCTTGCGTCATAGATTCATCCGCGGCCGCAACTTTGGGCAACGGAAGAATCTACGACACTTATCTTAAAGATAGGGAGATACTTGTTAAAGAACCGGCGAAACCGCCAAGGTTCCGCTGTTTGGTCGGTCAAACGCTAGCGCTTAACTGGCTATAATAATAACATAATTAGTATAAAATAACAACTCTTATGTAATGTTTATCTTTAAATAACAAAAATAAGCGCTTGGCAACCGTAGTCTGAATCAGGCTATAACTCCCTTTTAATAATATTTAGTTGCATTATTGTAAAAAAGCATATATTTAAATTGACAATTATGCTTATTGATGATACAATTTGGGCATCGTCATTTTGACCGCCGCGCTTCCTTGCGGGAGAGGGGCACCCAAAATGTTCGGGCAGCTTAACGTTTTAAACCTTAACGGTTTGCTCATTTCAAAGCAAACCGCAAGAGCTTTTTATAAACCGCATTTTTTCGTTTTATTAGCCGTTTCCCGAGGGACTGCTGCCAGTCCGCGCTGACTCTTATTTGATTAGGGGTGGGTTGCCAGCAGTCATCTCGGGGAATCTTTCCTTGGAATGGCTGCTGGTATCCTGTCCTGCTAGACAAAAGGAGATGGATGACATGGATTCCAATGACAACCCGCAAGGCGGTCCGGCTCCTGCGTCTCCGTCTACGGAGGCAGAGGACGCCGGCAGCCGCAGGGAACCGGGCATCAGCCGCCCCTTGGGGAGCGATTCGTCGTTCCCGCCGGGGTCGCCGCCCCAGCCGACAGCCCAAGAGACGGTCGCCACCCCCAGGGGAGCGCCGGTTTCAAGGCAGTTCGGCGCGCAGCCGGCAGAGCAGGCAACGGCAGGCACCCGCCCCGCGGGCGCCGCCACTCCTGCCCAGCCGGCTACAGCCGTTTCGAGGAGCGCTTCCAATCCCGCCGCCAAGTATTTCGGGGACGGTTCCGGTTCGCCGGGATCGCGTCCGTCCGAGCGTCAGCCGCCTCCGGGTCCGCCCGGCAGCGACGACGCAGACGACGGCCCGGACGGCGACGGCAAGAAGAAGCGGACCTGGAAGAGGTGGCTGCTGAGGATTGCGCTCCTTGCGATCGTAATCGTGGCTACTCTTCTCGTGCTCTGGCAGCTCACCAAGGATGACGGCTCGGACGGTGACAACGTCGCCGACCAGCCCGAAGCCGAGGTGCCGGCGGTCGATTTCTGCCGTCACGGCGGACCGGCCAGCTTGGACGAAGTCGGCGTTCCCCGTTTCAGCGACAAGCTGGAAGGGCGGGCCCGCTCGTTCTGGTCGGACGAGGCCGCTGTCGAAGCCAGCGCTCAGGCGGTCCTTGACGATATCGTTGAGGATCTGTTCTCGACCGATGGCGACGGTTGCACACCGCCGGGAGCCGCTTATTGGCGCCTGGTGAGGCCGGTTTCAATTGACGCCGGCCTGCTCGGAGTCGACGACTTCGATTCGGCGACGCGTATCGGCATCTACGAGAAGGATGCGGACACGGCTATGGCTGTGGCCGTTGAAACGGCCAGCCAGCTGTCGGATTGCGCCGACCCGCAATTCGTCCACCTCACGGCTGAGGAAGCACCGACCATTTACGTCGCGGCCTACGCGGCCGACTACGACAACGTGGTTTTCGTGCGGATTCCGCTGAAGGAAGTCGACGAGTTGCCCGACGGCGGCCGGGGCCTCAAGGTCCTGCGCTGTTCGTTCGGCAAGGTCGAAGGTTCGGATGGCGATTACGTCAACGACGTTCTCATCAGCCCGAGCCTGCGAGCGATCATCTACCTTGACAGCCCGGCGGGCGTCGAGGTTATCGATATCGTTCCGGACGAGGGCGAAGGCGGCGACTCGCACGATTTGAGTGACGACGAAGCCTCCGAGACCGATCTCTCTGACGAGCCAGCCGGCGAAGATGCTTCCGAGGTGGAGGACACCAGTTCATCTGAAGATGATCAGGCGGCCGAAGCCGATGACGAAGCGTCCGAGACCGACGAGATGCAACCCGATTCCGGAGCCGGCGACAAGCAGTCGACGGCGGACGAGGACGAGGCAAAGACTTCGACTGACGAGACTTCACAGGCCGATGAGCCCGAGGATTCGAAGCAGGCGGGGGAAGCTGAGACCAAGACCACGACGGAAGAGGAAGAGCAACCCGAAGGCAAGGCCACCGGGGTTACCGAGGAAGAATCCGGCCAACCGGAGGAAACCAAGGTCACCGCGGAAGACGGCGAAGGTGTTGACGAGAAGATCGGCGGCGAAGAGCAGCCCGAGGGCGGCTCCGGCGGCGGTTGCGACGGCACCTGCGGCGAAGGTGATCCCGACCCCGAGTCCGAAAAGGGCGGTAAGGGTTCCGGAGACGATTGCGAGGACGACTGCCCCGGCGAGGGCAAGGGTTCTGGCGACGACTGCGAGGACGGCGATTGCCCAGGCGACGGACCCGGTTCCGGCGACGATTGTGAAGACGGCGACTGCCCCGGTGAGGGCGGCGGCGATGACTGCCAAGGCGATGACTGCCCCGGTGAGGGCGGTGATTGCGAAGGCGACGATTGTCCCGGCGACGGCGAGTGCGAGGGCGATGATTGCCCCGACGAGGAAGAGGTTGATAAGGAACCTTGCCCTGAAGGATGGCTCCTTGATCCATTCGACAACTGCAAGGCTCCCGACCCCGGACCCGACGGCTTCTAGCCAACGCCTTAGCCAGGCGTAAAAAGGCTCTTAAGGCTACCGTTCCAAGGCCTTCCGGATTTTCTCCCGAAAGTAAAGGGGGTTAAGGATTACCGATCCGGACCGGCTGAGGAAGCCAGGTAGTTACAAACAGAGGGTTGCCGTTCTCCCCCTTCCTGCCACTGTGGCAGCGGAGGGGGAGGCGGCAGCTCCTCTCATACCTAAAGAGTGAAGCGTTAAGGTTTAAAACAAGTTATCTAAGAGACGCCCGGAGACGATCCGCGATGCAACTTTACAATTTAGACAAGAACTTTGAAACCTACCCAACCGAGGATAAGCTGTATTTTTTGTAAAATGCATCCGTTTCTTAATTTGACGCAGGCCGAGAATCTTTGCCAAACCGCTTATTTGCTTAATAAGCAAAAAATTATCTTGGTATTGATATTATCTTGGAATGTGTTATAAATATAGAAGTTTCCGAGTCGAGCGGTTCGGAAACGACTTGTTTTAATTCTTAATTTATTTAAACCGCAAAGTTTTATTGGGAGATTTTAAACCATGAACAAACTATTTAAAATCAGCGCCCTCTCCGTCATCGGCGTCCTGTCAGCCATCTTGCTGGCCGGCCCGGTGGCTGCTACCCTGAGAACTTCCCCCGTTTTCAACGCCTACGACGGCGTCCAACTGCATTACGGCGTCGGTTCCGAGAGCGACTTTTTGCGCCTGGGTAACAGTGGTGATATGGGCAACGCTCTGGAAGTCTGCGAAGACGGCCAGACGGTCGACCTGTGGTTCTACGTCCACAACTCGACCGCCGCGAGCGCTAACGGCGCCGACTTCGACGGCCCCGGTGTCGCGACCAACACGGTCATCGGCCTGGACGTCAATGAGAACGCCGAAGCCAACTCGCACAGCGTAGTCGCCAGCATCGATTCGGATCAGACCAACCCGATTACCGATGACGTTACGATTACCTGCGCTGACAAGAACATCCGTTTGGTCTACAAAGCCGTGACCCACTTCGCCACTTCGGCGCCAGCCCTGACCGGGCTCGGCAACTTCACGTTAGTGGGCGATCTTCAGGATGGAGCTTCTTTGGGTTACCAGAGAGGCGCGCACAAGGGAGTCGTGCCGGGCTGCTGGCAGTACCGAGCTCGCTTGAACATCCAGCTTGAAGTCCAAGTCGTTGAGGAGGTCGAGGAAGAGCCTGTCAGGGAAGCCGAGGAACCCGAGGAGGAACCTGAAGAGGCGACGACCATCATCGACACCGGCGTCAACGACGCCATCAATCTAACCGTAGCTATGCTTGTCTTGGGTACGGCCGCAGCCGCGGCCACCGGCCACCGGGCGTTAACCGCCCGGAGGCGCTAGAAGTCTTGTCTACTCAAACCGAGAGCTTTTCTATAGACATATAGCTTAGCGTTAGAGCAATCAACGCCCTTATCCGATGCGGAAAGGGCGTTTTTTGTTGGCCGGCCGCTCCTGCGGGGTCCGGCCTTTGAAGCTCGGCGAATTTTTATTATAATGCTTGTCAGGCTCAAGCCGTCCTCGCGGCTCCATCGTCTAATGGTTAGGACACCAGGTTTTCATTCTGGAAATAGGGGTTCGATTCCCCTTGGAGTCACCATATGATTGAAAGGTGAACTAATAAAGGCAAAGACCGGGTTCATCATCTGTAAAATAGAGTTTTCGTCCGTTCCACCTTCCAGATCCGTATAAGACGGCGATTTATCGAAAAGCAAATCGAACAGCTTGGCCTTCTTCAGGGGATCGGACTGCTGCTTAAAGAGGGAGCCCAAGCGTTCCACCAAGTATGTCAGCTTGGTTTTGAATTGGTCTAGATCGAGGGACTTCTGCTCGCTTATTTCCTCGCGCTTCCGTTTCAGCCCGGCCAGCTCTTTTTCTAGGCGATCAATGTCCGCTTCCATGTACTTGATGGCTGTTTGGTTATCCAGCAGCTTGATCTTGCCGACTGTCTGTATAATCTCTTCCTCTAGCCGGCTTATACGGCTGTCTAGGCCGGCCAGACTGCGACCCATCCTAGCTTGTTCCTGCACTCGAGAATTCTCAATGATTTTGAACAGCTCGCCTAGGTACTTGGGTGAGATCTGCAGGTCTTCGACGAACCGTTCGACCTGTTCTTCTAATATCTGCTTACTAACCCTGAAATTATGATCGCCCTTGGTGCAATGGTAAGCGGGGTAGTACTTGCCGTTACCACCCCTTGAGGCGCTGCCGAGCAGAGGCTTGCGGCACTCAGGGCAGGTCACGAACCTTTTGTAAGGGAAGTCCACGTCGCGCTTACCCTTGTCGGTCTGGTAGCGTTCTTCTTTGTGGTCGGAGATCATGATCCGACCGTCTTTGCTTTCAGTAATAACCCGCCGACCCTTGTTGGCTCTGTTGAAGGACTCGGTCGAAACCAATCCCTCAAAGGCGCATTTGACGGGCTGACCATCCGTCCACTTTTCGCAGTTTATGCCGGCATAAATCGACCTTCTGACCATGCGCCAGAGATGGCGGTCTTTCAGCAAAGCTCCCCGGCGGCTGCGGTAGCCCATGTCGTTGAGCTTGTCAGCAATCTCTTGATCCGTGTGGCAGCCCTCAGCTCGCAGCCTGAACATTTCTCTAACGAAGAACGCTTCTTCCGGGTGAGGCTTGAGGATGACGCGTTTGCCGTGGGCGGTTTCGACCTTCTCACTAGCATAGCCGTAGGGGGCTTGGCGCATCCAGTAGCCGAGGCGGGTGTAGCGTATCTCAGCGCCGACCAGTCGGCTCATAATGTCGCGCAGCTCGTCCTTGGAGCGTTCGGCTTCCAAGATCTCGGATTTCTTAGAAGGGGAGTAGACGCTCCAGCGGTATTCGAAGCCCAAATGCTAGAGCGTGTTGACCTTGTCACCGCTGATGATGCCGTAGATATCAACTAGGCCAACATTGGCTTTCTCCAGCTGGCTTTTGAGCAGGTCGTAGGAGAGGGAACCGCCCCGGGTAAAACGATCGATTGACTTGATGATAAACAGGTCGATGCCGTTCTTGGGATCTTTGCAGTAATCAACAGCCTCCTGCATGGGCTGCTGTTCCTTGCTGGCCGACTCCATGAAGACGAAGAATTTCTTGATGTGGATATCTTTGCCCAGGGCGAAACGTTCGATCTGCTCCTTCTGAGCCTCGGGGGAGTCGCCCTCGGTGCCTTGCTTGGTGCTGGAGACTCTGATAGCGGCGACAGCATTATTGCGGCGTTTCATGCTCATGCTCCTCTAAGATTATTTCCAGCAGCAATTCGGCCAAAGCTCTCAGCCGCCACCTGATATCCTCAGTGACCTCAGGGTTAGATAGCGTCTGGTAGTTGGCCGAAGTTGATTCCATACTCTTACCTGAAAACTATAACTATATCTATAGTATAGCTATAGTTATATCCATAGTCAAGTCTTTTATGCTGTTTTCTCAAGATTTAATACTCTAACAGATGGAGCCGGTCAATTCTATGGCTGTAAATATAGAAAAATGACGCCTATTCGTTATAATGATAGGTATGAGTAGGAGCAGGGACTTCCAGGTCATAGCCAAGAGACTTAAGAAGATTAGAATCTCAAAGGGTATGACTCAAGCTGAGGTGGCCAAGAAGGCCGGTATAAGCACCAATCACTATGCGACAATTGAAAGAGGGGAGACTGTCTCGGCGGTTTCTCTGGATAATTTTAGAAGAATCTTGGACGCTTTGGAGGTAGAATTTTCCAGTGTTCTTTGTTTCTAATTTTTCTCAATGAGGCTGGTGCGCCCGCATAATTAACACTCTATACACTATGCCGGGCAAGAAGCCTGTTGCGTAATACAGAGTGTAATGACATTATGGTATGCGACGGGGATAAATCTTGCGCTATAGCGCTGGCCAGACATTCAGCAAGCCTAACCGGCACGGCGTTACCTACCATTTTGTACCCATTCTCTATACTCTCATATTGAAATATAAAATCATCAGGAAAGGTTTGTATTTTCGCGCATTCACGCACAGACAGGCGTCTATATTTCATCTCGTATTCGGGAATGAATTCTCTTTTGTCTGTACCTATTTTTCTCATTTTTGGAGCTTGAGGATGTATAGGTATGTGTCTTCCACCGGCTTGAATAGTAAAGGAAGGTTCATGCCAAGAGCGAACCCTGTTGCGTGACATGTAAATGGGAGAGAAGGATCCTTGCAAGAATGCATGGTTGGGTGTTGTTAGACCTGCATCGTTTATCTTACAAGAAGCTTTTGTTGATTGGGCGGATGGCATACCCCAAATTGCATCTCGCAGATTGGGTTTGTATGGCAGGGCAGCCGGAAAATTAAACTTCTTTTGTAATTTCATGTGATAACCAACAATTATAACGCGAAGCCTATCCTGAGGCACGCCATAATCATTGGCATTTACCAAGCGAGATACCACACTATACCCCACGCTTTCGAATAACCTGATTATGTTATCAAAGGCGGCTTTGTTTTTTGTGTGCAGAATACCGGGTACGCTCTCAGCTAGGAAAAACTTGGGTTGTTTTGCCCGCAGTATTCTTACATAGTCATAAAATAACTTGCCCCGTACATCGTCTATCCCCCTACCCGCGCCCGCCTCACTCCAGCTTTGGCAAGGAGGTCCACCTATTATGCCATCCGCAGTCGGAATCTGTTCTGTCGGAATCTTCGTTATATCTCGTTTGTCCAGTCTCAGATTACTAAAGTTAACTTCCAGAGTGGGCCAGATAGAGCTGTCAAACTCGTTACTCCAAACAATATCAAACCCCTGGCGCCCAAACCCTAAATCAAGTCCACCCGCTCCAGTAAACAAAGAGATCACTTTCATTACAATAACTCTGCTTCGGCTAGAAAGTTGGCTGGAATTGTGGTAAGAATACCTGATTCAGTTTGTGGTGCCCCGATATTATTCTTGTGCAATAATACAACACACATTTTATCTTTCTGTATTCATTTTCGCACTCCCGCTCATTTTAACACACACATCAATTTGAGAATTTGCAGATTTCGATAATTACCTCTTTTTGGTGCATAAGTTAAAAACAAGTGTCGCTAGACAAAAGACCCCTCATAAAGCACCTTGTTGTAATTCTTGACGTTTGATTTCCCGGTTATTGTGTTATAACTTGATAAAACTGGAAAAGAGAGTCAGAAACAGCGAAGCCCGGAATGTCCTACAAATATGGTCCTCTAAGCTTAGAAATAAGGCGGCGCAAGCTAAGGGATATCTTAGACGAGGGTAAGGATATAGGAACAATTAAAATACCCAAGATTGCATCCATCCCCACGAATGTTCTAAAGACATACAAAATCCCCTTGGATTGCCTCGTATACAACCCTCATAATCAGCGATTCGCTTCTAGGGCGAGTACTTTTAAGATACGCGGGGGATCTCTAAATCCAGACAACCTTGATCACATAGAGCACATCAAGAAGTTTCTAAGAGAGTATAAGGATCCCGGTCGGAATAAATCAACCATTGATTCTCTGGTTGAAGATGGTCAGCTTAAGGCTGGTATTGTATCCATTGACGGAGTAATTTTGTCGGGAAATAGAAGATTCATGCTGATGAACGAGATCATGGAGAATCTCGATCAATATCCCAACCCTCCTAGCACAAAAGAGAATGTCAAACATTTTGAAGCCGCGATTATTGACCAGTTTCTGGACAAGGAACAGATATTGAGATTGGAGTCTTTCTTCCAGTATGGGGAGGACGAGAAAGTCGACTATGGACCGATAGAAAAATACCTTGCTGTTGATGAGCAATCTAGGTCTGGTTTTACTACTGCAGAAATATACAAGAATTTTCAGGCCATTGCCAAGAATGAATCAGAGATAAAAAGGTGGCTCCAAGTATTTAAGCTGATGGAAGAATACTTACGTCACATAGGGGAGCCAGGTATCTATACAGCTCTATATAGACAGCAAGATAAAAACACCGGTGACAGCCACACGAGAGAGAGCCGGGAAGAACTCTTTGCCATATTGTACAGGAATCTAAAAATGCTTCGCAATAGAACGGGCGTTGCAAAAGATGCTTGGGGATACTCCGACAATGATATTAAAGAGTATAAGATGCTGTGTTTCGATTATATAAGGTTCTACGTTAGCGGTAGGGATGCTTTCAGGGATTTTATCGATTTTTTCGCTACTAAAAACAAGGGGGATTGGGTTTACTTCTTTAAGCAGCATAAAGAAACTATGAGCAAAGCTCAGCTGCAAGTTCACAATTTTGACAAGTATAGAAAGGGATACCCTAAAATTAATGAGGAAGATATTTCCAAACTTCGCAGCAATGACTTCGTGAAGGTAGTGAGAGAAGATTTTAACAGGGCGATGAGAAGGCAAAAGGCAATAAAAGATGAGCAGAAAGCCCAGTCGCAGCCAGTACAGATACTTGAGCAGATAGAGAATGCCATAAGTAAGTTCGAGAGCGCTATGGAACGAATAAAAGACAAGAAGTCCACAACCTATATAAATGCTCTAACTTTTTTCAGCAACAAAATTATGAAAAGAATCAACAACTTGAAGCAAAAGCTGGATTAAAATACTGTGGAAGCTACTATTTGCCAAGAGGGCGGCAAGTACATTCTAAAGTTGAATCAGTCCGTGCACGAGCAGTACGGAGCCAATGTTTATTTGGAAGACTTCGTTGTTAGTACGGACGGCAAAACACTTGAAATGACCGTCCACGATGATCCTCTGCGTAGAAACGACCAGTATAGAAATATAGTGGATATATTGCAGAACAGACTAAATTTCGTAATCCATATTGACGAATCTGCCCGAGACTCTATACGGGATGCTGAAGAGGAGTATACGAAATTTGAAGAATTTTCCAAATATGCCAAAAAGATACGTAACAATGAATGCAATCCGAAGCAGTTTGCTCATTTTCAGGAGCGTATGAAAGACTTAAAAGTACAACTCAAGTTTTTCCAGCTTCTTGGGTCATATCATCTTGCCTTTGCAAGCAATGCCTGTAATTTTTCAGTACCGGGTTCAGGCAAGACAATAACCACCTACGCAGCTTACCACTATCTTAAGGTGCAAGAACCTGAAACCAGTAAGAAAGTACAGTACATGCTTGTTGTTGGACCCCTAAGCTGCTTCCAGGCCTGGCAGGCAGATTTTGAAAAAGCTTTTGGCGCCAGACCTCGGTGTTTACAAATTTACGGGGATACTGACAGGTCATTTATTAGGCAGCAGCTAGAAAGCACATCAATGGACTATGAGTTGATCTTAATAACCTACAACAGCTTACCCACTTACTTGGAGTATCTAACTGCATTCATGAGTCTGAATAAAAAACAAGTTATGGTTGTTCTAGACGAGGCTCATAGAATAAAAAAATATGAAGATGGATTATGGTCAGAAGCAGCCCTGAGATTGCCACCACATGCAAATTCAAGAGTGGTCTTGACCGGCACACCCGCACCCAATGGATATGAAGATCTGTACAATCTGTATAAATTTATATGGCCCAGTAACAGGGTAATAGGATTCAGCTACGGGCAACTTGCGAGAATGTCTAGGGATGCGCCTGATAGCCGGGTAGAAGTGATGCATGAGCAAATAGAGCCATTTTACGTGCGGGTAACCAAGGGTCAACTGGATTTACCGAAGCCAATATTCTGTACCCCAGATTCTATTGCTATGGGTCCAGTGCAACAAGTAATTTACGATGCAATTAACCAAAGCACCCCCAGGCTGCAGCATGACGCGCAAAACAATCCGTCGCTATTTAAATCACGGCTTATACGACTTAGACAAGCTGCGTCCAACCCCGATTTACTGAACTTTAAGCTAGATTCGTATTACGACGAGCTGGAAGGTGATTATGTTAATAGAATGGAGCTGGTGGATGGTTGTTTAGATTTATCTCCGCAAGTGCAGCAAAAGATAAAGGAGTATAGGAGACTTGAAGTCCCAGAAAAATTTAAGGTAGCACTGAAGCACTGTGAATACGTACGAAGCCAAGGTGGCAAAGTTATCATTTGGTGTGAGTTTGTGCGCAATATTTTAAGTCTGAAGGAGTATTTGGATAAAAACAACATACAGGCTGCATTATTGTATGGGGCTGTGCCCTATAAGGAGAGGGTAGACATTATTAAGAGCTTTCACGACGATGATGATTTAGGAGTTATAATAGCCAACCCTCATGCTGTTGGGGAATCAATATCTTTACACCTGGCTTGTAATAACGCTGTATATTTTGAACAGAGTTTTAACGCTGCTACATATATGCAATCCAAGGATCGAATTCATAGGCTTGGCTTAGCTGCTGATGCAGAGGTTAAGTATTATTTCTTGCATTCCCGCAGTACAGTGGACGAAGTTATACATAGCAGGGTTCTGGGCAAAGAATCACGAATGTTAGAAATTGTAGAATCCAAATGTATACCCTTGTTCACCGAGAACGCAAACTATTTAGAAGATAGTGAGGACGATATCAAGGCACTAATAAAACATTATTATGAAAATACCAGTAGATTGGTCTAGAAACTTCCTTGAATCTAAAGGTATATACGATCTCATAAGATTCACGAAGGGTAACCGGTTCAATGAAAAAGATGTGCAGGCAAACTGGCTGGACAAGCTTATAGTTGAAAAAAGTGTTTTACATAATACGATTACACTTTTGTATACCTTGGACGTTATTATCGAGGAGAAAGCTCCCTACTACATTTTCAATAAAAAGTATCACCCTCGCAGCCTCCGGTCTCTACATGAATGTTTGTTGGATAGGCTGATAGATAGACACTCTCATCATATATTACAGGCGATACCCTTTGACTGTATAACCTTCGATACAGCCATCAGGCTCTTTACATTTTATAGAAATGACGTACCCCTGAAGTATTCGGGGCTCATCAATTTTTTGTCAGACATAAATTCTCTGCGCTACATCAATAATTACCGTGTTGCAATTGAAGGTGGTGAGCTACAAAAGATTGTGATGGAGGCAGTGGATTCGGCGAAGCAACAGTTCTCTAAAATCACTCCGGAGGCACTCAGAAGACTTCTAGATAAACAAAATCTTATTGGCGAAGCCAGCGAAATTCACGCGCTTACATATGAAAATAACAGGCTGACCAACTTAGGGATTAACAAACAGCCTCTCAGAATTTCGGAGATGGATGTATCGCAAGGCTTCGACATTATGTCGTTTGAGTTCACGCATTCGATGGATTTCGACCGCTTCATAGAAGTGAAAACTTTTTCTGGTAACACCTTTTATATGTCTAAAAATGAGCTCAGGAAAGCTCAAGAACTAGGAGAACAATATTACATTTACCTAGTTAGCTACAGCGAATGCGGTGAACCCAATATAGAAGAGGTGAAAAACCCTGCGCGCCAGCTCAAGGATATAAACAGGTGGGGGATAGAGCCCTCCAGCTATGCAATAGTGAAATTTCCTTAGATGGTTCTTAGAACATTGATTGTTCGGGGAGTGAATATTCATTTTGTCGGCTTGCTTTAAGGTGGTGGGTGCTACTATCCGCATTCTTAGAACTTTCATGACTATGGCTTGAAACCTAACAATTCATAGCCATATGGCTGCATTGCAATTGCCAGTTACATATCCAAAGTCGTTGATATCATCTGTTGCAAGGCATCTGCCAAGGCCAAGCAGCACTTCGCAGTTACATATATGCTGCATGTTGTTTATCGTGCCCAATATGGAATATATTTGGCATTTCTGCCAGCAGTTGACTCAGGATCCTTGAATCGAATTAATCCCGCATCCATGGCATGTCTAATAATCCGAGATACTTGGGGGTAGTTGGACCTAGTGATTTTGAAGCGCTCCCTTAGAGATTGGTTTGTCATGAATTCTCCATTAACGGACTTGAGACATGCGTGCAGGTAAGCTGCTCTTATCCTGTCCGATTTATCCATGCTCTTAAATGTTTTGGGGGCATAAAGTACTGCCGTAGTACTGTCCGTGTCCGCGCTGAAAAGCGGTGCGGGCAATTGGTATACTTCACACAACTGCACCACCTTGTCAATGCCGCTTCCCCTTTCTTCGCAAAAGCCAAGTTGTCTCATTTCTCCCGCCAAGCGCTCATTACGGCTTCGTGGATGAGCGTCAACGAATCTTTGTGTTGCAACAAGGGGTTCTCCCGGATTTCTAACTTCAATCCTGTCGCTGAAAATGGATATGGTCATACTGGTTCCAGTCGTCATGAAGTCCTGATGAATAAGGGCGTTTACTATTAATTCCCTAATCGCCTCCTCTGGGTACAGGCTTCGTTCCCTTCTCAGCACCCTGCCTATTTCTTCGTTGGCGGGGAGGCGCAGAAGTATGTGTTCCATTAATGGCTCCAGACCCAGGGCATAACCTTTTTGCCCGGCTATTTCGCGCAAGGTTTCCATACGATCTTTGCCCTTGTAAACAATCAACCTAGGCGCCTTTCTTTTCAAACCATCGAATTCTTTTAAGTTCTTTGCCCACAGGATTGCCCCCAAATTCGTAATTGCGAACCGACCTCTAGATTTCTTCAACAGTCTGCCCTCCTGCATCTTTTGGAACAGCAGATCGCGTCGCATGGGCTCAGTTTCCATACGGATAGATCTACAGAAAGCAACACAATCAAGTTTACGTAGAATATCCTCCACATCAAGACCCTGCATTGCGATATCCTCTTCAAATCGGCGTGAATGCAGTTTTTGCCACAGCGCTTTTTCTTTGCCCGGGTGTGCGCCCAAGGGTTTGGTGGTTGCGCCTACCCTTATACTCGGCTTTCCTTTGAACTTGACCGGATACCCCGTAGCGGGGTTAATTATGAATATGACCACGTTGCGGTCTTGCACCTGCAGGGAATGTATTTCGAAATGAATCTCTGGATTCAATTGAGTACTCAACCACAGCTTTATGTCCTGCCCCTTGTGTCTCTTTGAAGGATTAAACTTTGTTCCGACAATTTTTCCTTCGTCACTCACTCCAAATATGAGGTAGCCGTACTCTTTCTCATGCAGTGCGGCTGCATTGGACAGCGCAGAAATCGTATTGCCGATGAGATCCATGTTGGAATTATTCTCTTTGAATTCACTGAACTCGGACTCGCCATTCAAGTCTTTCAGTTCTCTTAGCAAAGAAACGAAATCTTCTTCTCTCATAATCCTCATTCTAACACTGCCCAATAGATGCCGGTATGGCATGACGACTCATTTGCTCTTATCAGAGTGTTCACTAGGTATTCTCGGGTTGCGGTTATTGCTATTTTCCCTTTCTAAGCTAGGGTGCCAGCACCGCTATGCCTCCACGGTGGCAAGGCGGGGGTGTCTATCTGCGGGTGTGCTACAATTGACGATGATTTATAACAGGGATAGAGACGCAATAGAGAGTTGGTTTAGCTCCACAGCTTCGAACATAAACCACGCCATTATTATGAGTACGCAACGACAACCTGCAACGAACTTAAATGAGCATGTTCTGAGTCAAGGTCTCCCTTATCTTGATAATCTAGTGCATAGCAAGACTGTAGAAAATTACTATCTTGAATTTAAGACAGCCGCCGAGCAAGATTACACGGGCAGAAGAAACCTACCGAATGACGATAGAAAGAATTATGCAAAAGCTATATCTGCTTTTGGTAACAGCGAAGGTGGTGTGATCATTTGGGGTATCAAAACAGGTTCGTCCGATGCTGATTATGCCGATGCTAAAGAACCTATCAAAGGAGTTTCTAACTTTCGAAGCCTTCTGGAGGGGTTTACTTCAACGCTAACAGTGCCCCCTCACCCCGAAGTCTCTCACGAAATCATATTTGAGACCAAGAAGCGCGACGAGGGATATATCGTAACCCGCATACCAAAGTCTTATATGAGACCATTTCAGGTCGTGCACGGCAAGGATCACAGGTATTACATAAGAGCGGGCAGTAGTTCTCACCCTGCTCCGGACACCTTTCTCAGAACTCTTTTCGGCAGAGAGCCTCGACCGGATGTTTTTGCGGCTTGGGGCGCCATGCCGACTCAGGAGAAAGACTTCGTTACAAGGCTTGAGATGCGTATGCTTTTGCATAATCGAGGAGAGGCTGTGGCAGAAAAAGTAAATGGCTATGTAGCCATTGGGGGTGAAGAGATGAGCGTGGGCATTAACCCGAACTGCCGGAATTCTTTCTTATACACGAAGAACACTCTCACAGCATCTAAAATTGGCTTCGTTGCAAAACCCGACTTCCTTTTAGGTATCGAACAAGAGATTCATCCTCTTACGGTATATATTGACCTCAAGAAACCCGTAGGCCCCAAAGGGCTCTGGATGAAAGTACTTATCAACGCCAATAACCAAGCTAGTTATAGATCAGAACAAACCACAAGCAGAAAGACTATAGAAAAGGCATTGGATGAGTTTTCAAGCAAGCCAAACTACTCGAATTACGACTTGGCCAAAGCTATTTTCCCCGTGGACAGCCAAGGAGTTTCCTAGACTTTGAATTTATTGTGCGTTTTGTGATACGCTTCATTTCTTGCTATGCATAAGCTTGGCATGCCAACACCGTCGTGTATTTGCCGTAAATCCTCAGTGATTTTGTTCCACTTCAATCCCTCCAGGTTCACCAGAAGTGGTAATTTCTGTTTTTGAATAAGCGACCTGAATTTTTCCTGCGC
>VXPC01000025.1 GCA_009839685.1 Candidatus Saccharimonadota bacterium
TCGGCGGCGCTGGTTATCCTGCTGATTCTGATTCAGACCCGCGGCGCCAGTTTGGGCGCCGGCTTCGGCGGCGAGGGCGACTCGGGGGGCGGCAGCGTCCGGCGCGGCAGCGAACTGAGCATCCACCGGCTGACAATCGGCTTGGTCGTCGTGTTCGCCGTGTCTTTGGTCGCCAGTTTTTTCACTTAAGCAAGAGGACAGCCTGAACTTGTGGGATAGCAGTGGGTTTTGAAGCAGACAACGATCCCGGCGAGACCCCCGGTTTCGAATTCGAAGAAGTCGAGGCCCGGGAGGAGCCGGCCAGCCCGCACCGCTGGTGGCGCTGGGGTACCACCCTGAGAAGCCGCTACAGTCTGCGCATCAATACCGAACGCCATCTCGAACGCCATCTGATCGACCGCTTGCCGAACCTGCCTAAGGTCGGCTGGTTCCTCAGCATTTGGCTGCTGTTGATCTTCCTGCTGCTCATCACCTTGTTGCTCCAAATCAGATCCCTGACGGCCCATTACACGGTTCTGTTGCCGGACCGGGGCGGAACCTACACCGAAGGCCTGGTCGGCCGGGCCACCAATTTCAACCCGATTTACGCCTCGACCGAGGTCGACCGTTCCGTCGCCAAGCTGGTTTTTGCCAACCTGTTCGACTACGACCAGGACAACCGGTTGCGGCCCGTGCTGGCCGAAAGCCTGGAAGCCAACGAGAAGGCCCAGCAGTACACGGTCCGGCTGAAGGCCGGCCTGCGCTGGCATGACGGCGAGGAGCTGGATGCCGACGACGTCGTCTTCACTATCCGGACGATCAAAAACCCCGACGCCCAGTCGCCGCTCCGGGTCAACTGGGAAGGGGTCAGCGTTGACAAAGTCGACGACCTGACGGTCAAGTTCACCCTGCCGGCCGCCTTTTCACCGTTCGGCGCCAACTTAGTTCTGCCGGTGCTGCCCGAACACCTGCTGGCATCCGAAAACGTCAAGCAGCTGCGCGACGCCGACTTCAACTACCGCCCGGTCGGCTCCGGCCCGTTTGTCTTCGAGCGGCTCGTTTCCTTGGGCGGCGGCGGGATCGACGACAAGGAGTTCAGAATCAGGTTGGCGCGGAACACCGACTGGCCGCACCCCGGCCTCGACGGGGCCGCGCCGCTGCTGGACAGCTTTCATTTCTGGGTAGTGCCGACTGCCGAGCGGCTGACCGAATTGTTCAACCAAGGCCAGATATCGGGTGCTTTCAACTTGTCGGAAGAGGATATCAGCTTGGACAGCGCCGACTGGCGGGCCGTCGATCTTAACCTGATGAACGGCGTCTACCTGTTCTTCAAGAATTCCAGCCCGCGCCTTCAGGACGCGAGTTTGCGCCGGGCTCTGATATCCGCGCTGGACATCGCCGTCCTGCTCGACAGCTTGGACCGCAAAACGCAGCGGATTTTCGGTCCGCTGCTCCCCGAGCACGACGGTTATGACGCCGGCGCCCGGCCGCCGGGCTTCGATCCCGGCCTGACCCGCAGCTTGCTGGAAGCCGCCGGCTGGCAACGGGCGCGCGGGGGCTGGTCCAAAGATGACCAGACGCTGCTGCTGACGTTGACCACCCAGAAAGACACCCCTTACGAGACCCTGGCTCGCGAAATCAAGCGCCAGTTAGCCGAGGCGGGCATCAAAGTCGAACTTGACCTGCGGCCGGCGGAAAGCGTGCCGTTGGAGATCCTGCAGAACCACAACTACGGCGACATGTTGATTTACGGCATAAACTTGGGCGGTGACGCCGACGTCTATTCTTACTGGCATTCGTCCCAGGTCGACAGCAATTCGACCCTGCGTCTCAACCTGTCCGAATACCAGTCCGGTCTAGCGGACGAAGCCCTGGAGGTGGCTCGCAGCCGCAACGACGCTGCGGAACGGCGCGAACGCTACGGCGATTTCCAGCGGGTCTGGATGGACGATTTGCCGGCGCTGGCTCTTTACCGTTTCCGGCTGACCTATTACACCCTGCGCCACGTCAGCGGGCCGAGAGACAATACCCTGGTTATCGATAACAGCGACCGTTTCACCGATGTGAGCGATTGGGCCGTCAACCAGCGTCGTCGAACCGTCGAACGTCCGGGCGGCAGTGTTGATTAAACAACGCCGTGCTATATACTTTAAGTAGTGAAATCCCTAGTTAAATACCTGCAGAAACATCTGGCCGGCGAGGTAACGGCCGGCAGTGATATCTTGCAGGCTTTCGCTACCGACGCCAGCTTAGTCGGCCGAAGGCCTCTGGGAGCGGTCTACGTCCGGGACGAGCGCGATATCCGCAAAACCCTGCTTTTTCTCAGTCAAACCGCCATCAAGGGCAAGGCCATCCCGCTGACAATCAGGGGCGGCGGCAGCGATTTGACCGGGGCGGCCGTCGGCAACGGCCTGATCATGATTATGCCGGCTTATCTCAACCGGTTACTCAAGGTCAATGACCGGCGCAGCCTGTACAGGTTCGAAGCCGGCTACGAACTCGGCCGGCTGGAGGCTTTCTTGGCCGACCGCGGCAGTTTTCTGCCTCCCGCCTGGGGTTTGCCATCGGCGGCCACCTTGGGCGGAGCCGTGGCCAACAACGCCTCTTCCAAATACAGCACCAAGTACGGCCTGATGACCGACCAAATCCAAGCCCTCAGAGTCATCCTGGCCAACGGCGAAGCGGTGGAAATTGCCAAACTGTCGCGCAACAAGGTGCTCAAGAAGCTGACCCTTGATACTTTCGAAGGCGATATTTACCGCGAGCTGGACCGGCTGTTTTACAGCGAGGATTCCCCCTACTATTATAAGAGCAGTCCGATTTTCGACCGTAAGGGGGGTGAAACCCGCCAGCTGCCCGGCTACGACTTGGCCGGCGTCTGCGGCGAGGACGGCAGTTTGAACCTGATACCGTTGTTCGCCGGCTCGCAAGGCACGCTGGGGGTTATCACCGAAGTCGAGGTCAGGGGTCGGCCGTACAACAAGACCCCTCAGGTTCTGTTGCTGAGATGCGCCGACGTCAAAGTCTGTCCGCAACTGATAGGTGAAATCCAGGCGCTTGAACCGGCGGCCGTGACGATGATCAACGGCGGCTGTTTCGCCAAACTCAGGGAGGTCGCGCCGTTCCTGCTCAGTGACTTTGCCGGGCTGGAGGACAGCGAGATTGTCCTGCTGGTTGAATTCGACGACTTCAGCTTGCAGCGTATATATAAGAAAGTGAAGAAGATAGAGGGGATTGCCGACGGCTTGGGCGTGGATTGCGAGCCGATTAAGCCGATCGAGGCCGGCGCCAATCTGGATCGTTTGCGCTCCGCCCTCGGCCTGATCATAGCCGACGGCTCGGCCGCCGGCCGCCACGTCTTCGGCGGTTTCGCCGGTGCCCACATTCCGCTTGGCAACTGGGTCAACTTTTACAACCAGGCCAGGTTGCTGTTCAAGTCGCACAAGCTGGAGTTCTTGGCTTTAGGCGAAATCGGCTTTAACCGTTTCAGCTGCTTGCCCCGGTTCAACCTCCAGACACCGACGGCCAGAAAACGCCTGCTCAAATTTTTGGACGATTACGCCGATCTGGTTATCCGCCACGGGGGCCGGCTCAGCTTGGAGCGCCAAGAGGGAGCCTTGCTCGGCCGGTTCGTCCAAGCCGGCGCCGGCGAGGAAGACCGCCAGTTGCTGGAGACCCTTAAAAAACTGTTTGACCCCTACAATATCCTCAACCCGGCCGTTAAGCTGGGAGCCGAGAAGGTTGAGCTGTCCAAGAGCTTGCGGGCCGAGCCCGATTGGGACCGCTTCCACCAACACTTGCCCCGGTTGAGCTAAACGGTTGGGCGCTTGCTAACATTTTTAACAACGTTCAGAGGCGGATAACAGGGGTATTCGCCGGCAAAGGGCTTATTTTTAACCCTGATACGGACTTTCTTATTGACAACGTTTTGATAATTGTTATGATATGGGCTATGAACTCAAATAATTCAACTCCAAACAACATCAATCTGCATAAGATTAAGATATTTTTGAGCAAGACTGGTTTGTTGCTGGCGCTGGCCGTGGCGACGATCGGACTTGCCCTCATCACTTGGTCGCGAGTGGCCTCGGCCCACGACAGTAGCACTGCGCACAACCATGCCTCTGTTACTTTCAGCCAGGAATTCGGTAATCACGACGACGATGACGGCACTACCGCCGACATTGGTTACGTCGAGGTCAACATCCGCGTTTCAGGCTCCGGCAACGTGCTGGTACCCGGTACTGACGGCGGTGCGGCCGGTTACGGAAACTACCATATTGTAACGGTGGAGGACAGGGCCGACTGTGACGAGGACGCCTTCCCTGCGTCCGGCAGCAGTGATGCCAACGCGTTCACAACGCCCGATGGCTCTTCCGGCACGGACTTCGACATCCAGAACCGCCGCGGTGACAATTTGACCAGTTCCTCCCAGATATTCGCCAACGACGCCATCACGGGCACGCTGGGCACCGACCACCACGACCGGCATCTCTGTGTGCAAGTGGTATTTGAAGACGCCAGCGACGATGTGACGGAATACGTTTCCAGTGCCGACCTGCTTGATTTCGAAGGCCCGATGGTTGAGGACGTGCTTGTCAACGACGACGCCAGGAATCAGGAGTACAACTTGGGCGACGTGATTGACATCGTGGTAGAGTTCAACGAAACGGTACAAGTCGAGAGAATTACCGAGGAGACGGGCGATGACGCGGCTCTGCCTCACATAGACTTGGCATCCGCCGGTTTGACGGGCAGGACTGCCGAACTGTTGAACCTCAACAGGGGTACGAAGCTGACTTTCCGCTACACGGTGCAGTTCGGTGACGATCCGACCGGCGCTGGCATAGACTTGGTTGATTTGGCTAACGCGGTCATTGTGGCACCCGACGGGACGGCTGACTCTGACAGCGACGCCGACTACCGCATCTCCGATTTGGCCGGCAACGCAGCGACCCTGACGCCCAGCCCAGCGGAGGAAATAGATTTCCGCAGCGGCGAGGTGATGGTTGGTTTGGATACCATGGTGAAGAGGATGGGCGACAGGTTGGTCATAGAGGCTATGCCTGACGAATACGACAAGGCTGGCACTGACACCCTAACCGTTAAGAGCGCCGTTGCTTTCACCGACGAGGATCGGCCCGACAGCATGGACATGGAAGGCTGTGAAGAAGATGTCGTCGACTCTCGGGCAGACGCTGCCGGCGAGGGAGCGGACAAACCGTCCGGCTCGGATTACTTCGGCATTGATCTGCCGGAAGACCCCGACGACATGTACTACTGCTTCAAGGTGACGGATGATCTTGACCGGGTCACCTACACCAGCGTGTACCGCTACGTAGCGGACAACAGCGGCCCCAGAATCAGCGTCGCGACTGTCAACAACGTCCTGACGATTACGGCGACCGACGCGGTTTCCGGTGTCGACGAGGACAGCATCGCTTGGAGAATCCTGGGTTCGGGCAATGATCGTTGTATCGAAGGCTTGGGTCAGTTCGCCAACTCGTCCGACACGATTAATATCACCTCGGCTCACGACGGTCTTGAAATCTGCATCAAAGCCAGCGACAACGCCGGCAACTCAAGCTACCTATCGGCTACTTTGAGGCACGACGCTTCGGTTGTCGTAGTACCCGACCCTGTCGACCCGGGTGATGACATGGTTCAGCAGCCCGACGACGACATGACTGATCCCGTAACCACTCCGGATGACGACATGACCGACACCGACCAGATGGTTGACTGCGATGTAGTCGTCTGCTTCCCATCCAACTGGGACGACCTGACGGTGCAGGAGAAAATCGCTGCCAACCCTTACAGGTGCCTTGACACGACTCAGATCCGCGGTGACAACGGTCGCTGCTTGGGCGGAGGCTCGGCGCTGGGCGAGGATCCACAGGTGGTCATCGACGGCCAGCCCACGACTGACCCAGGCACTACTCCCGTAGTCACGCCTGAGGAAGGTGACGAGACCACTGATCCTGTGGTGGACGAAGAAGAGGAAGAGCAGCCAGCTGAAGAAGAGGAAGCTCCCGTTGCGGACACTACCATCGGCTTGGACTACGAAGCAAATGACGACGGAACCGGCACGATAGTCGTCGACGCTCCTGAAGGAATCAGCGGATTGAAGTTCGCAATCGTCGAGGAAGCCACTTGCGATGACTCGATTGAAGACTCGGACTTCAGCGATGTAGACGACACCAACACCATAGGCCTTGAAGCCGGCCAGGTTGAGTCTCAGGTTTACGTCTGCGTCCGCGGCATGCAGGATGACGGCAACTTGGTTCACTCTCTGAAGCAAGCAGGTGAAGTAGCTGGCGCGGAGACCGGTACCGAGACCGGCACCGGCACGACTGACGAAGAAGGAGAGGGCGGCAGTAACACCTTCCTCATCGTCATCATCGTCATCGGCGTCATCGCAGTCGGTATCGTGGTTGCGATCATGCTCTCCAGCAAGAAGAACTAAGACGTACTTTAGACTTCTTCAGAGTTTCGGATCCCCAAGTCCGGAACCGGCAAAGCTCCCCGACTAAAGGGGAGCTTTGTCATGTCGAACCAAAGAGCTATCCCCAAACCGGCGGCTACAACGGAAGGTTCTCTAGAACTTGTCCCGTTTCAACCTGAGCAGGTAGGCTGCGTAAGAAATAAAGGGGTGAACAAGGGCGTAAGTCAGCAGACCGACCAGATAGTGCGTCGGCGTCAGGTCGAAAATAAAACCGGTGATGATGTAGGCGCCTAAAATGTAATCGATCTGGTCCATGACGGGCCAGCTCTGTCCCGGCCGCAATCCGATTCGCCGCTTGCAGAAGCTCTTGAGGGCGTCACCGGCCAAAGCCCCGCAGCCCAGCAAGACGCCCAGCAGGACCAAGTTGATCTCCGAACTGAAGACGTCGACGCGGCCGACGTAGGGGATCAAGCTGCTCAGGGTTGCCAGAACCGCCCCGCTCAAGCCGCCGAAAAAAGCGCCGAGTGCCAAACCGCGCCAGGTTTTGTTGTCGCCCAGCAGCCGCTGGCCCCCGTATTTGAGGCCGCAATCAAGCGGGGTGTTCCATCTTCTCAGCCACGGCAGCTTGGCGCCCCAGACCGGCGCCGTATTGGCGATACCGGCCGGCGCCAGCAAGAAAAGCATCTGCATGAAGATCTCAAGGCTGATCATTTCAGCGCCGAATCGCTTTCTTGATATCCGCCGATCGCTGCCAGATCGTCAGGCAGCTGCCGGCTACCAAAATACCCAAGCCGATCGCGAATTGCTGGCTGATCAAAATCAGGATAACCAGGGCAACCCGCCATTCATAACTGAAATAACCGCCGCCGAACAGCCGGTTAAGCTTGGCGGGGGCTAATTTCTTGCCTCTGGCCGCCAAAACCGCCTCACTCTTGGCCTTGACATAGCTGACGGCGAGAGAGAGGCCTAGAGCGGCCGTACAAAGGCCGATCAGGTAGCCGCTGCGGCCTGAAGCGGCCAAATGGTAGGCTAGGCTGCTGAAAACTATCACTTCCTTCAGCCGATCCGAGACAGCATCGAACCAGACGCCGAAATCCGTAGCGCGGTTCTGCCGGCGCGCCAAGGCGCCATCCAAGGCGTCCAGCGGAGCGGCGATCAACAACGCCAGCCCGGCGTAAAGGGGCTGGCCGGCGATAATCAGCCAGCCGACCGGCAGGTGCAGCGCCAAACCGGTCGCGGTGATTATATTGGGGGTCAGCCGGCCGCCGCTGGCGCGATCAATGAAGCCGGCGCTGGCTTCCGCCAGCCGTTTCAAAGCTTTCATGACTCTCCTAAACTATCCGTCCAGACAGTATAACACCGTTTTGGCCGCGCTTATTCGGCGATTGCCCGGATAGTGTTCTTGCCGATGATAATCAGTACCGGTTCGCCGCCCAAGGCGGTTCGCCGGCTGTCCAGGGGCTGGATGCTCAGATCGGTGTCCTCGGCATTCTTCACGACCACCTTAACGGCTTTGTTGTCCAGCAGCTCTTTGATTTGGGTCCGGCTTTCCACGCCTGGCAGCTTGGAGAGCAGTTCATCGAATAAGACTGCCGGCTGCCACGATCCGGTTCCGTCGCCGAGGCGAATCTTGCGTGCCGCCGGCTCAAGCTCCAAGACGTCCGGCCAATCCGCGTCGGCGCCTTTGTCCTTTCGGGAGCCGGGAAAGGCCAGTTGGGCGAAGGCGCGGCAGATTCTCAAATTGTCCGCGCCATGAATCGCGGCCGTCACCGATTCGGCCAGCCGTCTTTGGGCCGCCCGACCGGCCGGGTCGGCGGCTTGCTCCCGGCCGACCCCTTCGATCTCTTCCTTATCCAGCTCAGTGAAGATCTTCAGGTAGTTCAGGGCGTCCAGATCCGAGGTGTTCAGCCAGAACTGGTAGAAGTCGCTCGGATGCGTCAGGGCGGGGTCCAGCCAAACCGTCTGTTCCTCGCTTTTGCCGAATTTCTTGCCCGTCGCCTGATTGATGACCAGCGGCAGGGTGACGACGTGGACGGCCTGGCCATGTTTGCGCCTGATCAGGTCAACCCCCGAAATGCAGTTGCCCCATTGATCGGAACCGCCCAGCTGCAGGTTGCAGCCATAGTCTTCAAAAAGCTTCAAATAATCGTAGCCTTGCAGCAAGGTATAGCTGAATTCGGCGTAGCTGATGCCGGCGCCTCCCTCGCCTAGGCGGGAAGCGATATAGTCCCTCTGAATCAGGGGCGTCATCGAAAAATTCTTGCCGACGTCGCGCAGGAAATCCAAAACGTTGAAATCCTTGTACCAGTCCAAGTTGTTGACATAGGTTACCGGCGCTTTCCCGAATATAAGGGCGAACTGGGCTTGGGCGTTGGCCACGTTGGCGGCGATGCGATCCTTGCTCTGCAGAATCCGCTCGTTTTCCTTGCCGCCCGGGTCACCGATCAAACTGGTCGCCCCGCCGGCTAAGATAATAGCCTTATGCCCGTGGCGGAGAAAAGTTTTGACGGCCATCATCGGCGCCAGATTGCCGACCGTCTGGGAGAGCGCGGTGGCGTCGAAGCCGATGTAGAGCGTCCAGGCGTGGTCGTCCAGCCGCTCGGCGTTCTCCAAGGTCGTGTCCTGGATAAAGCCGCGCCATTTCAGTTCTTCCGCTAAGGTCATGGTCAAGTTGGGTTGTTTGGGACAATTCTAACACGCCCTCCCCGCCGTTTTAACGGGCATTTTGAAGGTCGATAGCTTAAAATAGAGCCAATGGGTTCCGTATTGCTAGGAGACAGGCGGTGATTTACGTTGCCGGGGCGGTAGCGGTCGTTTTGGCCTTGGCGGCCGGCTGGCTGTTCGGCGCGCGCCGGAAGGGCGACGATGGCGGCGACTCGCAGTCGGGGCTGGACAAGGCTTTGGCCGACAATCGCGCCGAACTCAGAAGCAGCCTCAAAGACGCGACCGACAGCCTTAACAAGCAGTTCGCCAATTTGCAGACGGTGCTGAACACCAACTTGAAGGAACTCCGCCAAGACAACCACCAGCAGCTGGACCGCATGCGCCAGACGGTCGATGAAAAACTGCAGGCGACGCTTGAAAGCCGCCTGACGGAAAGTTTCAAACGGGTCGACCGCCAACTGGAGGCGGTCAACAAGAATATGGGCGAGATGCAGAATCTGGCCGCCGACGTCGGCGATTTGCAGAAGACGCTCACGGGCGTTAAAACCAAGGGTATCTGGGGCGAGGCCCATCTGGAAAACCTGCTGTCAGAAACTCTGAATGCCGAGCAGTACGTCAAAAACTTCCGGCCCGACCCAAACAGCGCCGACGAAGTGGAGTTCGCCCTGAAGATTCCCGGCGCCGACGGCTCGGTCGTCCATATGCCGATCGACGCCAAATTCCCGCTGGTGCCGTTCGAGAACCTGCAGCAGGCCTTGGAAAAAAACGACTTGAAACAAATTGAAAAAGCCCGCAAGGATCTGAAGGCGGAAATCAGGGAGCAGGCCAAGAAAATCGCCAAGAAATATATCCACCCTCCCGTAACAACCGACTTCGCCATCATGTACCTGCCGCTGGAGAGCCTGTATGCCGAAGCCTCGCAGCAGACGGATCTGATTGAGGATCTGCGCCGCCAACACCGGGTCAACCTGGTCGGCCCGAGCACCATCCTGCCGATGATCGGCCTGCTCAACATGGGGTACAGAACCTTGGCGATCCAGCAGCGGGTCGGCGAGGTTTGGCAGATTCTGACCGATACCCAGGCCGAGTTCGGCAAGTTCGGCGATTTGCTGGACAAGGCTCAGAAGAAATTGACCGAGGCCAGTAACGTGATCGAGAGCGCCGGCTCCAAAACCCGCAACATCGAGGGCAAGCTTAAAAAAGTTCAGCGGATAGACATGGAAGAAGCGGGCGGCGGCCTGCTGGGAAAGTGAGTCGGCGATGGCAAAAGACACCGAGCAGCCTTTCATCATGGTGGTTTCCGGAAGCACCCAGAAGGAGGGGCAGAGCCACAAAATCGCCGGCTACATCGGCAACTGCCTCAAGGGTCGCGGCGCGTCGGCCCGGGTCGTCAACCTGCACGAGCTGAACCCGCCTTATTTCGGCCACCATCAGGATCCGGCCTGGCAGGCGCGCTGGCGAGCGGTGGAAGAAGATCTGGCCAAGGTCGACGGTCTGGTGCTGGTTTCGCCTGAGTACAACGGCAGCGCTTCTCCCGGCTTGTATAGCTTTATGTACTATGTCGGCGACCATCTGGCGCACAAACCCGTCCTGCCGGTCGGCGTCAGCGCCGGCCGCGGCGGCGCCTACCCGCTGGCCAATTTGCGCCAGAACGGTTTCAAGGACCCGGGCTACGTCATGGTGCCGGCCGACGTCATCGTCAGCCACGTCCATCGGCTCTTCGATGACGTCGCGGCCGCCGGCCCGCTGGCGGGCGTCAGCGAGGAAGAACGAGAGGTTCGGCTGAGGATAGAGCGGGCTCTGGACGTTCTGCTGGCTTATGCGGCGGCTTTGGCCGGCCTGAAGCTGCCTGAAGAGGGTCAGGCTTAGTCGCGGACGATTCGGAAAGTTTCGGCGCCGTCACGGACGATTATTTCGCGGATCTCGTCGTCGGAGTTGACTATGAACGGCGTGAAACCACTTTCAACGACTTCGCCGGTTAAGAAATCGATCGGGTCGTCGGAGCAATCGGCCAGCGGCGGCTGAAGCAAGACGCGGTCGCTTTGGCCGTAATCGCGCTTTTCGCCGATTAGTTCCATCGTCGTTCTGAACTCCCAAGCCGGGCAACTGCTGGGCAGCTGCATGGTCGGGCCGGTGTTAGTCAAGCTGACCAATATCCGGCAATCCAGGTAATTGAACAGCTGCTCGCTCAAATCTTCTGAAGAGATGCCGTTCGTTTGCAGCCAGTTCTCAAAGTTCAGCAGGTATTTGTAGTTTTCTTCCAAGTAGGGCAGAAAGCCGGTGTAGTAAACCGGATTGTCGGCGGCATCGTAGTTGATTTCAAAATGGAACTTCGCCCAGCCTTCAGGGTCCGTTTTGTAGAGCTCCCAGTCGTCGGCGTAATCTTCCAAGACCTGGCCGAGCGTCAGCGTCTGATCCGTCGGGTAAGAAGTGTCGATACTGACGATCGTCAGGTTATGGCACGACAGGCCGGTTACCGCCAGTTCCAAGTCGTTGCTGTAAGGGAAAGCTTCGCCGAAATCAACCCTCACGGCATCCTCCGGAACGTCTATCCGGCTGCTGTCTTGACTGTCGTCCTGATCATCATCTTCATCGGCGGTAGCGACGTCCAAGCATTCGCCGGTTTCGGCGCTCAAGTGGACGATGCCGTTCTCATCCTCCGGACAGTCAAAGGGGTTGAGGGCCGTCTTTTCCGCGCTGCTGAGTTCGCGCCAGTTGTCAGGCAGCTGGCCGGTCGGCTGAACCGGGGGCTCTTCCTCCTCGCTTTCGGCGCTCTCTTCCTCGCTCGAGCCGTCGTCAGCGGCTTCTTCTTCGCGTCGCTCAGGCGCCTCGTCTCCGCCCCCTTCCTCCTCTTCGCCGGGTTCTTGGTCGACCTCTTCGTTCTCACCGGCCTCCTGATTGGTCTGATCCTGCGTCTCCGGCTCCGGCTGCTCCTCGCCATTGCGGCTGATAACAATGATCAAAACGATCAAAGCAACCATCGCCAAGGCGGTGGTTGCAAAGATTATCAGGTGGTTTTTTGATGATCGGGGGTTGTCATCCATTGTTTTACTCCCGGCTGGTTTTCAAATTACTGGTGTCAATTATAGCACGTTTCCCGTGCGTTTACTTTTACTGCCCTAATCAGTATAGTAGAGGCCAATGAATGAGCATCTGGAAGAAGTGGAGGCTTTGCGGCGCCGGTTTGAGGCGGAGCTGGCCGCCGGCGAGGTTTCGGCGGCCGAGTTGCTCAAAGACCGCCGCTTGAAAGACCTGTTGGCCGCCGTCAAGGCCAAGCCGGCCGGCCAGCGCCGGGCTTTCGGCCGGGCCGTCAACGATTTGAAGGATTTTCTGACGTCAGCCAGAGAAGAGGGAGCCGGCCCCGCGACCGAACCGCTCGCTTATTTGGACGTAACGGCGCCGTTCGGCGTCAACCAGAGTGAAACGGCCGCCTTACTTGACCCCTCCCACGGCTCCCTGCACCCCATCGCCAAAACCCAGAACGAGCTGGTCGGCATTTTCGCCCGGATGGGGTTTGAGGCCGTCGAATCGCGCCAGCTTGATAACGAATTTTACATGTTTGACAGCCTGAACTTTCCGCAAAACCACCCCGCCCGGGACGAGTTCGACACCTTTTTCCTCCAAGAGAAGGACGCCGACGGCCGAGCCTTGGTGGCGCCGGCTCACACCTCGACGATGCAGAACCGGGTTTTGAAGCGGCTGAAGGGGCGGCTGGAAAAAGGTTTGCCGATTGCCGTCGTGGTGCCGGGCCGGGCTTTCCGCAACGAAGACGTCGACAGCACGCACGACCATATGTTTTATCAGCTGGAAGGCATTTACGTCGCCGAGAAAGTGACGGTTGCCAACCTGATCGCGACCCTCAAGGAAGCTCTGTCCGCTTTCTTCAAGCAGGAGCTGGAGCTGAAGATCCAACCCTTTTATTTCCCGTTTACCGAGCCGAGCTTCGAGTTCGCCATTTCCTGCCCGTTCTGCAGCCAAGCCGCCGCCTGCCGGGTTTGTTCCGGCGGCTGGATAGAGCTTTTGGGCTGCGGCATGATCCACCCCAACGTCTTGAGGATGGCCGACATTGATCCGACCCGCTACAACGGCTTCGCCTGGGGCCTGGGTTTGACAAGGCTGACGATGATCGGCCACGGCATAGAGGACATCCGCCATTTCGCGAGCGGCAAATTGGAATTTTTGAGGCAGTTTAAGGCATGAAGGTAAATTTGGCATGGCTGGCCGAACTGGTCGATCCCACCGTTGACGAACGGGAGTTGCTGAGGCGTATCAACACCCAGTTGGGCGAGATTGAATCGGTCGAAGATTTGGGCGCCAAGTACGATGGCGCTTTAATCGTCAAAGTGGTCGAAGCTAAGCCGCATCCCGACGCCGACAAGCTCAGTTGCTGCCTGATTGACGATGGCAAGGGGTCCAGTTCGGCCAAAAGGCGTCCGGACGGCCTGGTCGAGGTGGTCTGCGGCGCTCCCAACGTCCGGGCCGGCATGTTGGCCGTCTGGTTGCCGCCGGGCTCGGTTGTGCCGGCCGACGACAAGGGCGGCGCCATCAGCGCCAAGGAAATCCGCGGCGTTCTCAGCCAGGGCATGTTGGCCTCGGCCGGCGAGCTGGATTTCGGAGCCGACAGCGATTCCATAGCGGAGGTTGATCCCTCCCGCACGGTTCTTCCGGCCGGCAGCGACCCGGTCGGCGCCGCCTTCGCCGCCGCCTTCAATTTGGCGACGACGGTCATAGACATTGAGAACAAGATGTTCACCCACCGGCCCGATTGTTTCGGCCTGCTGGGCGTCGCCCGCGAAATAGCGGCTATCACCAAGAGCGAACTCAAGCGGCCGGCCTGGTACCGCTTGGATGAGACGGAACCGGTCGACGAAGGCAAGGTTATCAAGGTAGAGAGCCAATGCCCCCAGCTGGTGCCGCGCCTAAGAGCAGTCGTTATTGACGGCTTGTCAGGTGTCGGGGAGTCGGACTTGCTGACGGCCGCCAGGCTCTCGAGCGTCGGCATCAAGCCGGTTAACAATATCGTCGACATCACCAACTACGCCATGTATCTCAGCGGCCAGCCGACGCATGCTTTCGATCTTGACAAGTTGCGCGGACTGAGTGCCGACCGAGACCAACCCTTCAGTTTGATCGCCCGAGAGAGCCGGCCGGGCGAGCAGCTCCGGTTGCTGAACGGCAAGACGCTGACTTTCGACCAGCCGGCGATCGTAATCGCGACTGCCGACCGCCCCGTAGCGCTGGGCGGCATTATGGGCGGGGCGGAGACGGAAGTCGACTCGGGTACGAAAGCCATCCTGCTGGAGTGCGCCAACTTCGACATGTACAACCTGCGCCGCACCACCATGCATTACGGCGTCTTTTCCGAAGCGGCGACCCGCTTCACCAAGGGTCAGAGCCCGGCTCAGATTCCGAGCGTGGCCGCTTGGGCCTCCGAGCTGATCGCCGAAGCGGCCGGCGGGAAGGCCGGCGAGACGTGCGAAGCACTGGCAGAAGGCGGCCGCTTCAAGCCCTCGTCCGTGTCAACGACGCCCGATTTCGTCAACGACCTGCTCGGCTCCCAGCTGACGGCCATGGAAATAGCCGCCCTGTTGGAGGCCGTGGAGTTTGAAACGGCTTTGAACGGTGAAAACCTGGAAGCCGTCCCGCCCTTTTGGCGGACAGACATCGGGATTCCCGAAGACATAGTCGAGGAAATCGGCCGGTTGAACGGCGGCTACGCTTCGTTGACACCCGTCTTGCCGTCCCGCCCCATACGTCCGCCGGCCGCGGACGAGCTGCTGGAGCTGAGATCCAAGATCCGCCACCGGTTGGCTTCGGCCGGGGCTTCCGAGGTGATGGGGTACAGTTTCGTGGCCGACGACTTCGTCAGCGCGGCCGGCCAGAACCCGGACAATTCTTTCCGGCTGGCCAACCGGCTTAACCCGGGCCTGCAGGTTTACAGGCAGAGCCTGACGCCTTCCGTGCTGGCGTTGGCGGCAGGCAACCGCCGGCTGGGTTATAAGGATTTCGCCCTCTTCGAGGTCGGTTGCGCGCACAGAAAAAACCCCCCGGTTGTCGACGGGGAAGGCTTGCCGCTGGATTTGCAACGGACGGCTTTCGTCTGCCACAGATCCGGCTCCGGCTCGGGCCTCGCTTTCTACACCGCCAGACGCTGCTTGGATTTGCTGGCGGCCGGTCTGGGGCTGACACTGGATTACCGGCTCCTGCCGGCCGGCGGAACCCGGCTGCCGGTGCAACAACCCTACGTCGACGGCCGCAGCGCCGAAATTTACGCCGGTAATCAACTCCTGGGCGTCGCCGGCTTGCTGGAACCGGCCGGCCGCTACGCCGGTTGGGAAATCGATACCGCCGTCTTGCTGCAAACGATTACGGCCGCGGCCGGCAAAACGGCTTATCAGGCACTGGCCAAATACCCCAAAAGCAGCCAGGATCTGACTTTGAAGGTGCCGTTGCCGACTGCCTTCGCCGATCTCAATAAGGTGCTGGCCACGTCTTTAGCAACTGCCGGTCAGCAGGGTTTCGCGGCCGACCTGCGGCCCTTGGGCATTTTCCAGCCCGAGACGGCCGCGGCGAGTAAGAACGTCAGTTTCCGGCTGACCGTCTGGCGCGGCGACAGGACGCTGCAGCGCGGCGAAGTCTCGGCCATCGTTGACGCTTTGGCCAAGGCGGCCGCCAAGGACTGCGGCGCCAGCCGGGTCGTTTGATTTAAGAGGAGGTTCCAATGAAAGATATTGATACTTACCAACAGATGTCGGCCGACAGCCGGCTGTACAAGGGGGAAATCAAGCACGCCGTCGTCTATCCGGCTTTCGGCCTGGCCGGCGAAGTCGGCGAATTCCACGACAAGCTGAAGAAGATTTTCCGGGACAAGCGGGGCCGGATCAGCGACGATGACCGTCGCGATCTGGAGCTGGAACTGGGCGACATCGTCTGGTACGTGGCCGTCTGCGCCGAAGTTTTGGGCCTTAAGATGAGCGACATTTTGGAAGCCAATTTGCGGAAGTGCGCCGGCCGTCGGCAGCGGGGCACCGTCGGCGGCAGCGGCGATGACCGCTGAACCGGCCGGGACGCGGCTGTAATTCACCCGGACGATTTGTTAGAATAGGGAAAGTCATTTTAATTTATTGGTTACAACAGATGAGCAGCACGTTAATTCAGGTTGAAGCCGAGGGGCGCGATGTCCTCGGCAAGCAGGTCGGGGCCCGGCGACGGGCCGGGCTGATCCCCGCCAACATAGTTTCAAAAGGCAAGCCTTCGCGGCCGATAGAAATTCCCCTGCCGCGGCTGGTCAAAGTTCTCAGCCAGGTCGGCTACACCCAAGCTTTGGAGTTGGTGGTCGGTAAAGACAAGATTACGGCTTTGGTGACGGAAGTGACTTTCGCCCCGGCTCAGGACACGCCGCAGCATGTGGTTTTTTCGGAGGTCAAGCAGGGGGAGCGGGCCAGCGTCTCGGTGCCGCTGGTGCTGAGCGGCGAGGCGCCGGGAGAAAAACGCGGCCTGATTATTTTGCAGACCACGCACCAACTGGAAGTGACGGCGCCGGCTTTGCGGGTTCCGGAACAGTTGGACGTCGATATCAGCGGCTTAGAAGAAGCCGGGGATGCGGTCCGGATCGGCGATTTGCAACTGCCGGACGAGGTCGAGACCGGCGCCGACGAACAAACGCCGATCGTCAAACTTGAGCGGTCCAGGTCGCAGATTTCTCAGGAATCGGCCGAGGAGACCGACGAGACGGAGGGCGAAGGGGAAGCCGGCGCGGAGGAAGCGGAATCCTCCGATGAATCCGCTGCGGCGGAAGGCGAGGAAGCTTAAACTATGGCTACCCGGATTTTCTGCTTTGCCATCGCCATCGCTTTTTTGGCCAGCGTCGTCGGCTTCAGCGGCTATATGATTTACCGCTACGCGACCGCCGAAGAGCAGACGCCCAAGACGGCCGAGGAAGTCAACGAGGAGAGACTGGCGTCCCTTGAGGACTTGGGCTCCCTGGAGGATTTCGCGCCTTTGGATGGCGAACGGCTGACGGAGAGAAGGTTTGAGGAACTGGCCGCCGGCGGGACAGAGCCGCGGGTGATAGAAAGCGACATCATCACTATCAAGTACGAGTACGCTTTGGCCCAAACGGGACAGGTCTTCCTTAGCTCCGTTTCTGAAGAAACGGCGGAGGGAACGCGGACTATGGCCGTTGAGCGCTACATATGTCCTGGCTGGCGGGAAACCGCTTTGGGCTGGGGCGTGGGCGGCAAGCGGCGCCTGTTCATTCCGGCCGCTGATGTCGGCGATTGCAGCGTCTCGGCCGCGGCTTGGCCGACGGACCACGATCTGGTCGTTGACATCGAACTGGTTGCTCTGGCCGACCGGGCTCTGGACGGCTTCGAGCCGACTGACGAGCCGCTGGAGGAGTTGCGATTCGAGGATTTGGCGGAAGGCACCGGGCGGACCGTAGTCGAGAACGACTTGGTGACCGTCAACTACACCGGTGTTCTGGCTGTCGACGGTTCGGTTTTTGACGCCGGCAGAGGCTTCCAGGCCAGCCTGCAGGCGGGTCACCCCCAAGGCGTGATCGAGGGTTGGCAAGAAGGTCTGGTCGGCATGAAGGTCGGTGGCAAGCGGCGCCTGTTCATTCCGGCCGCAAAAGCTTATGGCGAGGCGGGTGCCGGCGAAAGCATCCCGCCCGGCTCGGATCTGGTTTTCGATATCGAACTGTTAGATGTTACAAGCGGAACGGGAGGCCAGCATGTCGGACAGTAAGCCCAAGGTGACGGTTTTCAGCACCACTTATTGCCCGAGCTGCCAGACGCTCAAAGCGTGGCTGGAGCAGCAGGCGATTGATTTTGAATCGGTGAACGTCGAGGAGGAGCCCGCCCGCCAGGCCGAACTGATGGCCAAGAGCGGCGGTTTCTTCGTGCCGATGACTTTGATCAGCCACGCCGACGGCCGGGAAGAGGTCGTCCAAGGCACGCAGTACGCCAAGATCAAGGCGGCTTTGGGAATAAGCTGAGGCGAACGGGTGGCCGAAAGCGGAGAAAAAATCTGGGATTGCCTGATGGTCGGCGCCGGCCCGGCCGCGCTGGCCGCCGCCGTTTACACGGCCCGGGAAGACATCAGCACCCTGCTGGTGGAAAAAGCGGTCGTCGGCGGTTTGGCGGCGATCACCGATAAGGTCGACAACTATCCCGGCTTTGCCGACGGGGTGGCCGGCTTGGAGCTTTCCCGCCAGTTGCAGCTGCAGGCCGAGCGCTTCGGCGCCCGCGTCCAGCTCGGCGAAGTGGAGAAGATCACCAAGGGGGACGGGCTTTTCAAGGTCTGCCTGGCCGGCGAGGAGCCGGTGCTGGCCAAATCCGTCCTGGTCGCTACGGGGTCGGAATGGAAAAAACTGGGCATTCCGGGCGAGACCGAATTCTACGGCCGCGGCATCCACAACTGCGCCACTTGCGACGGGGCTTTCTACCGGGACAAGAAACTGGTCGTCATCGGCGGCGGCAACAGTTCGGCCCAAGAATCGCTGTACCTGACCAAGTTCGCCTCCCAGATCGAAGTCTTGATCCGCGGCGAAGCTTGGCGGGCCAGCGACGTCTTGGTCAAAAGCGTTCACAGCCACCCCAAAATCAAGGTCAACTTCAAGACCAAGCCGCTTAAGGTCAGGGGTGAGGCCGGCCGGGTGCGCGCCGTCCTGGCCGAAACGGCCGGCGAGGAAAAAGAAATAGCGACCGACGGCGTTTTCGTCTTTATCGGCCTCCGTCCGGTCAGCGAATTCCTAGCCGGCAGCGACGTCCGTCTGGACGAGTTCGGTTTCGTTGAAACGGACGGGGGGTTGCGGACGAACGTCGAGGGGCTATTCTGCGCCGGCGACGTCAGATCGGGCGCCACCATGCAAATCGCCAGCGCCGTCGGCGAGGGCGCGACGGCCGCCTTATCGATCAGTCATTTCCTAGACGGCCTGAAGGCCTGAGCTTATTCTTCTTCCCTGATTTCCAGGCCGTACTTGGGGTAGACGCCTATTTGCAGCTCGGCCGGCGGCTCAGCCCGCCCCGCCTCGGAGAAATACTTGCTGGCATCCAATATGCCGCAGGCGTCCGCGATGTCGGCTTCCCCGGGGTATTCCCAATCTGAGATATCGTAAATCCTCACGTCCACGACGACCCAGCAGTCGTCGCGCTCATGATGCCTGATAATCTCGTTCCACCCCCACGCCGGCAACGGCTCTTCTTCCGGCTCCTGCTTGGGGCCGCCGAATCCGCCCGGCAGGGTAATGGTGCCGGAGGTGACCAGCAGGGCCGCCGCGGTCAAAACGATAACGATGGCCGCGATGGTGGCGACCCACCAGTAGTGTTTGAGAGTTTGTTTGGCTTTATCCATCGGTAACTTACCAAGGTTTATTTTATTGCCTGAGGAGCGGTTTGTAAAATCGGCTGTTTAGACCGGCTGGTCGCGCCTGATTTTTTCTGCTAGAATGGGCGTGTGCAAGAGGAGAACAAAGTGGATGAACCGGCCGCCAAGGCCGCCAGCAAAACGCCGTTGATAGCCGTCGCTGCCGTCTTGGCCGTTTTAATCCTGATTATCGGCGCGGTCTTCGCGCTGAAAGGCTCCGGTGAGCCGACGGCCTCTCGGCCGGCGGACAGCCGCTACATTGATTGGGACGAGGCGGCCTTCACCGATCATACCGATGATCAGCGTTGGCTGTATTTCCACGCCGATTGGTGCCCGAATTGCCGGGCTTTGAATGCCGATATAGAGGCTAATCTGGACGACATTCCCACCGACGTTATTATTTTCAAGGTCGACTATGACGACAACCAGGACCTTAAGGAGCGTTACGGCGTCAACCGTCAGACGACCGTCGTCTCCGTTGACGAAAACGGCGAACAGCTTGAAAGTTTCTTGGCTGTCGGTTCCGAGACGCTGGCCGCCTTGGTTGAGCGGCTTTATATCGAACCGCCGGTTGCGGAAGTCGAGGAAATGCCGGACAGCGGAAACGTAATGCCGGACGATGCGCCGAGCAGCGACCAGAACCCGGGCAGTACCGGCAGCGAGCAAGCCCCTGCGGACTCCCAAGATGAAACCGAACCGACAGATGAGGAGCAAACCGCTCCCGAACCGCCGAATCCGAGGTATGTCGAGTGGAGCGAAGCGGCTTTCGCCGAGCATGCCTCCCGCCAGCGCTGGCTCAACTTCCACGCCGATTGGTGCCCGAACTGCCGGGCGCTGGACGCGAACATAAGAGCCAATTTGGACGACATCCCAAGTGACGTCGTCATCTTCAAGGTCGACTACGATGACAATCAGGCTCTGCGGCAACAGTACGGCGTCAACCGCCAGACGACCGTCGTCTCCGTCGACGGCAGCGGCGAAAAGATCAAGAGTTTTCTGGCCGTCAATTCCGAGACATTGGCCGCCCTGATAGGGGAGTTGTATTAAATGAGTTATCCTTTCAACAGCATCGAAGGCGTCAATGACAACCGGACCATCAAGGTCGTCATTGAAATCCCCAAGAACAGTTCGCACAAAATCGAGTGGGACAGGCGGAAAGGCTATTTCGTGCTGGACCGCGTCGAGCCCGGTATTTTCGCCAAACCCGTCAATTACGGCTTTATTCCCCAGACTTTGGACAAAGACGGCGACGAGCTTGACGCTTTGATCGCAACGGACGAGCCGCTGCCTTTCGGGGTTGTTATCCCTGAAGCCAAGGTTTTGGGCGTCCTCAACTTCATCGATGCCGGCGAGGAGGATCATAAAATAATCTGCGTGCCGGCCGACGACCGCCACCAGGGGGAGTACCAGAGCATTTACGACCTGGGAACCGTTTGGCAGCAGCAGATCGCCCACCATTTCCAGCATTACAAGGACCTCAAGAAGAAGGGTTCGACCGAAGTCCGCCAATTCGGCGACGCCGATGCCGCTTGGCAGATAATCGCCGATTGCAAGGAGCGGGCCCATAAAGACCCTTGGTGGTGATTCGCCGACCTAATCGGCTTTAGAATCTTTCCCCAACGACATGCTGCGCATCATCTCAGGCCATTTCAAAAGCCGGCTGCTAAAAACACCTAGGTACGGCAAGACCCACCCGATGAGCGACCGCGCCAGGATGGCGCTGTTTAACATTTTAGGAGATCTTAGCGGCGTGGAGTCGGTTCTGGACGCTTACGGCGGCAGCGGCGCCTTGGCTCTGGAGGCCGTCAGTCGGGGAGCCAAGAGGGCGGTTATCACCGAGATCAACCGCCGGGCTTACCCGGACCTAGTCGCCAACGTCGAACTGCTGGGGCTGAAGGGGCGTGTGAGAACCTACCGGGCCAACAACCTGACCTGTTTAAACAATCTGGGATTGTCGTTCGACCTGATTTTTTTGGATCCGCCCTATGATGACATTCGGGCTGAGAACCTGCTCAAGCTGGCCGACTATCTGACGCCGGCCGGCCGGCTGGTTCTCAGCTACCCGCCGCACTTCGCACCACCCTTTGAGGCGCCGCAGTGGGAGGTGGAACACCATAAGGCTTACGCCCAGTTGCGATTATCTGTCTACGTCCGAGCTCGCTAAACCTCTATGGCTTAGTGAAGAACAATTGGTATGCGCGTAGGTACCGCGCATACAGCTATTAGTCGGGGGTCATACATTAGCCAACACCAGCTGAGCATTGCTTTATTTAATCATTAGTGGTATAATATAGACACCGCACCTTGAAAATACGGCGATTCGTTCCAGACCGGAACGGATCCGAACCGAGCGGCTGCCTGCCGCCACCAACGGAAAGGACAGACTATGTCTGTTGACCAAGAAAAGCGGGCCGATCTCGCCGAGGCAAGGCTTGCCCTGGCGGAAGCCAAGACTCGTCGGCTCGGTGAGGCCTTCTTCAGCGCCGCATGCACTGCGATGGGCGTTCTTGCCACGATCAGCTACTACTTCCTCGCAGACGGCCGGGCGTTCTTGGCGCTCTTGGCCGGTATGTCTGGCGCCTCGATCATGATCTCCTTTGACACCTTGAGGACGCTGAACAAAGCCGTCCGCAAGAGAAGGCGGAAGGTCGAGGAGTTCTCAGGCGAGTAGACGGAACCGCCGTCTGCTGGCCGCCAGCAAAGAGGGGAGGCAACATGCCTTGGCTCTGACTTTGGAACCACTCCAAGTGTCGGCAGCGACCGCTCGGGTACACCCAGGCACTCCGGTGCCTGGGTGAATCCCTGAAACCAATCGCCGTATTTTTTAAATCTGACTAGGGCCTGCCCTTGTGCTGTAGCTGGCGCATAGCCTATCTGCGACTCTGGAGTCGCCGCGCAGCGGAATTCAGGCTGGGCAGCCGGCAATACGCTGCCGGCGCTTAGCGGTTGGGGCGCTGCGTTGTATCTTAAGCACGCTAGTAGTAGAATTGAGCAGCGTGCTGGCGGCAAGACTGTTTTTTGCGCCGCGGTGGTGGAATTGGTAGACACGCTAGTTTCAGGAACTAGTGCCTCTTACAAGGCGTGAAGGTTCGAGTCCTTTCCGCGGCACCAGAACAGACCCAGCGCGTTTTGTATCCTGCCGCTGACAATATAGAATGGGAGAGAGCGGTTTAAAGAGCCGCGGTGGTGGAATTGGTAGACACGCTAGTCTTAGGAACTAGTGCCCCACGGGCGTGAAGGTTCGAGTCCTTTCCGCGGCACCAGAACAGAGTTTTACTTATGCAGATCAAACACCAGCCTTACAAGGGCGTCAGGGATTTTTATCCCGAAGACTGGCGCCTGCAGGCTTATATCTTCAAGGTTTGGGCGGAAGTCGCCGAAAGCTACGGCTATGAGCGCTACGACGCTTCGGTGCTGGAGTATCTGGAGCTTTACCGGCTCAAGTCCCAAGGCAATTCGGAAATCCTCAACGAACAGATTTACAGCTTCGTCGACCGCGGCCAGCGCCAGGTGGCGCTGCGGCCCGAGATGACGCCGACGGTTGCCAGGATGATCGCCGCCCGCCGTCAGGAATTAGGAGCCGCTCCGATCCGCTGGTACAGCATCCCCAACGTTTTCCGTTACGAACGGCCACAAAAGGGCAGGCTGAGGGAGCATTGGCAGCTGAACGTCGACTGTTTCGGCGTGCCCCCTTCTGAAGCCGAATTGGAGCTGATTCTGATCGCCTGCGACGTTTTGAAACGGTTCAAGGCCGCGCCCAACATGTACGTCATCAAACTGAGCAGCCGCCGCCTGCTTGAAGACATATTCCGCGACCAACTCGGCCTCAACCGGGTCCAGATCGAGAGCCTGTTCCTCCTCTTCGACCGCCACGACAAGATGGGCAAGACGGCTTTCGGGGAAGCCTGCCGTCAGCTGTTGCCCCCCGAAGGCGCCAGCCGCCGCAAGGGATTCGCCAAGCTCCAGGATCTGATCAACTGCCAGGATCTGACCGAGCTGCCGGCCGACGTGCAGGATCTGCCGTCAGCCCGGCAGTTGGGCCAGCTGCTGGGCGATTTGAGGGTGGCGGGGATTACCAACGCCGTTTTGGATTTCAAAATCGTCCGCGGCTTCGACTACTACACGGACATCGTCTTTGAAATCTTTGATCAGGAAGCTGACAACCGCCGCTCGATGTTCGGCGGCGGCCGTTACGACGGCTTGCTGGAATCCTTGGGCGTGGAGCCGCTCAGCGGGGCCGGCTTCGGGATGGGCGACGTGACAACGGCTGATTTCTTGGCTGCCCACCGCTTGCTGCCGGCCTTCAAACCGGCGGCCGACATCTGCGTTATCTTGTTGGAGGACGCGCCGTACATCAAGGTACTGCCCGTATTGAGGTCCTTGCGGGCCGAAGGCTTCAACCCGGTCGTCGACAACCGGCCGGCCAAGGCGGCCAAGAAGATAGAGGCGGCGGTCAAGCGGCGTATCGAACACGCCCTCTTTATCGGCCCGGCCGACCTTGAGGAAGAGCGTTTCAACCTCAAGCACCTGCCGAGCGGCAAAGAAGACAGGTTGAGCTTGGCCCGGGTCATCAGCCGTTTGGCGGAACGCAAATAACAAAGGAGAACCTATGCAGATAACGACCGAAAAAACCGCGCCGACGTCGACCACCCTGACCGTCGATGTCAGCGCCTCCGACATGGCCGCGACCAAGCAGCGCATCGAGCAGCAGCTGGCCGCCAAGGTCAAGCTGCCGGGCTTCAGGGAAGGCAAAGTGCCTCCCGAGCTGGCCGCCAAGGAAATCAATGAGCAGAGCCTGTATGAGGCTTTCTTGTCCGACTTCGTACCCCAAGCCGCTTTCCAGGCTCTGGAAACGAAGGGTATCCGGCCCGTCCTGCCGCCCGAGGTATCGGTGACCAAGTTCGTCCCGTTCCAGACCTTGGAAATCACCATCAAAGCCGACCACTTGGGCGAAATAAGCTTGGCCGATTACAAGAACTTGGCGGAAACCATGCCGGCCGTCAAAGTCACGGCCGCCGAAGTCAATCAGATACTGGAGCGGGTCCGGCTGGATTTCGCCGATTATACCGAGGTCGACCGTCCGGCCGCCGAAACCGACCGGGTTTGGCTCGATTTCGAGGGTTTTGACGGGCAGGGCGAAGCGGTGCCCGGGGCGGCCAGCAAAGATTACCCGCTGCTTTTGGGCAGCCGTACCTTTATCCCCGGTTTTGAGGACAAGCTGGTCGGCGCCAAAAAGGGGCAGAATTTGGAGTTCAAACTGCGGTTCCCAAGTGATTACGGGGCGGCCGCCATGGCTGGCAGAGAGGTGGAGTTCAAAGTTGTCGTCAACCGGGTCGAAAAAGTCGAACTGCCGGAGCTTAACGACGCTTTGGCCGCTAAAACCGGCGTCGCCAAGACTCTGGCCGAACTGAAGCAGTTTATCAGGAAGCAGATTACTGCCGACAAGCGCCGTCAGGCCGAATCGGTCATGCAAGGGAGAATCGTGGCCAAACTGGCCGAGCGGTCTTCGGTAGAAATACCCGAAAGCTTGATTAAGCTGGAGCTGGACAAGCTGAACGGGGAACACGCCGCCTTCCTCAAGGATAGCGGTCTGGAGCTGGAGGCTTGGCTGAAAAGCGCCAAGCTGAGCGCGGAGGAACACACCGAACGCTTGAAGCAGACGGCTCTCAACCGCATCAAAGGCGGGGTGGTCTTGAGGGAATTCGCCCGGGCCGAGAAAATCGAGGTTGATCCGGCGGCGATTGAAGCTGATTTTTCCCGGCGCAGCGGCGAAGGGGAGTTGAGCCCCAAACAGGCGGCCGACCTGAAAGCGGATATCCGGGCTCAGTTGCTGACCCGGCAAGCTTTGGAGAAACTGACCAAACTGGTTCTCAAGCGGGGCTGAGGGGCGGACGGGTTGTATTTTACGGGGCCGAGATATTATAATATCTCAGATGAGAAAGCGGAGCGACATAATTTAGCGGCCATGACTAAACAAGCCGATGATCCCAAGCAGATCTTAATTCCGACGGTTATCGACCAAGAAGGGCACGTCGAGCGGGCCTATGATATCTATTCCCGGCTGCTCAAGGACCGGATTATCTTCCTGGGCGGACGGGTCGATCGCGACGTGGCCAACCTGATCATCGCCCAGATGCTGTTCTTGGACCAACAGGACGTCGACGCGGACGTCCGCCTCTATATCAACAGCCCGGGCGGCAGCGTTCCGGCCGGCTTGGCAATTTTCGATACCATGAACTATATCAAGTCCGACGTTCATACGATCTGCGTCGGCCAGGCGGCCAGCATGGGAGCCTTTTTGCTGGCCAACGGCGCCAAGGGCAAGCGGTCCATCCTGCCGCACGCCAACGTCATGATCCACCAGCCCTGGATCGACGGTATCGGCGGTCAGGTGACCGATATCGAGATCACGACCAGGGAGCTGCTGAAGACCAAGAACATGCTGAACAAGATACTAGCTGAAAAAACCGGCCAGTCGCTGGACAAACTGCAGGAACAGGTCGAACGGGACTACTGGCTGGACGCCAGCGAAGCTCTCAAATACGGGTTGGTTGACAACATCCTGTCCGGCCCGCGCGCCGGTGCCAGGCAGGCCAAGAAATAGCCGGCGGGGCCGCCAACGCCGCCCGCCAACCGCTCATCTTTGCTTTTGGTGTTGTAAAATTGTATAATATGGGCAGAGGTAAGACCGATGCCAGAAGCCCTGTTTGACTTTACCGATGAGCAGCCGGAGGACAATATCCGGCAGGGAGCTGCCGGGAGAGAAGGGAGCCGGTTGGCGAAAGTCGTCCCCTTGGGAGCCGCTGCTGTCGCCGAAACCCGACCCGACCCGTTTGAACCGCCCGGCCCGACCCGCCGGGAAAGACTGGACCGGCTCAGGCAGTCCGCCGCTTATCGCCGCCGCCTGAAAGCTATCAAGGCGGAGTTTGATTTCGACCAATTGGAATCCGGCATGGGCCTTTGCGACCGCGATATTCCCGCGCCCGACTTGAAGAGGTTGAACCAATGGCTGGAAGCTCACGGAAGTTATCTTGACCAGCTGGCCGGCCGCGACGGAAACCTGTATCAAGTCGACAAAGCCATCCTCAGGACGGAATTGCGCCGGCTGGTGACGCAGATGAACAGTGATTTTTCCGACCGGATCGGCGCACTGTTTCCGGGTTCGCGCGATTTGGAAATTGAACGTCCCAGCCGCCTCCGGCAACGGCCTCGCAAGGGCGGCTATCGGCTACCCAGAGGCCGTATGAGGGTTTATGAAAACAAACCCACGATAGTCATTCTCAATTCGGTCGGCTGCAATGCCTTGCTCGGCGCTTCGTCTTACGAAGTCCGTTGCGAACTGCTGCAGAAGAATATCAACGAGGACAGACCCGCCGACCGGCGCAGCTTGAGCTTGGGCCGGGCCGGCAGCACCAGCCTTTACGACCTGCTGCCGGGGCAATTCTTGCTGGCCCGCATCTGGGCCGTACGGAGCTTGTGCGATTTCATCGATTTGCGCCAAGTCAGCGACAGCCCGCGCCAGTTGGATTTTTTGGGGGTTGCCGATTGTTTCCAGAACCTGAATCTCGAAGCCCGGGCGCTGCTGAACCGTTCCGGCCGGCCCGTTGACGCGTCTTTTGAACAGAAAGACATGCCGGGCGGCACCAGACCGGTGCGCGAGCTGGAACGTTTTTTGCTGGAAGCCGACTGGTCCGGCTTCAGCGCTTAAGGCTGGCCGGCGGTTTTGACAGCCGGACTCCGCCGGCGGTAAAATACCAGCAAATCTTTTCAGCCCGTGCCTATGCGCCTCAATAACCGTTTCAAAAGAGATATCCGCCTGATAGCCGTGACCCTGATCATCGGTGCGGCCGCCACGGTTGCGGCCTTTATTATTGCCGGCTGGCTGGCCGACCGCCGCGAAGCGGGCGAATACCGGGCCTATAATGATTTCTGCCAAGCCAGCGGGCTGCGTTTCTTTGAAGGCCTGGCGTTGTTGCCGACAGGTACCCAGCGCAATACTGACGGCGGCTTGTCCGATGGGTACCTATCTCAGGCGTTCAGTGACGCGACGCGTTGGTCCGAAGTCGAGATTTGGCGAACCGGGTTGGATCGGCAGATTGAAGCTGTCGCCGCTGCCTCGCCGCCCCCAGGACTGGTTTTCCTGCATGAGGAGCTGGCTCTGCGCCTGAACGCCGCCGCCGATTTCGGCGACATTCTGCTGTCCCGGCGAGATTCGGGGTGGCCGGTCAAAGAACTGACGGCTGCCGCAAGAGAGTACTTTGACAGCCTGCGGCGGATTATTCTATTGATGGAAGTTGTTGAGACGGAGGCTTTGAGCTGGGTGCCGGCTTGCGGTTGGCCTGCCGGCTTTAACCTGCGGGATGCCGAAAACTATGTTTTGGAAATATGGCAACTGCTCAACCAATCGGAAGCGGGTACGGCGAAAGAAAACAAAGACCCGGTTTTAATCGGTCCCTAAGCCGCGGGCGTCTAAGCGAGGTTAGCCGGCTACCGGCCGACCTTCTTGTACTTCTTGACCATCAAGACCCTGACGGAGCCAAGAATTGCGGCGGCGACCAAGATGTAACCGACGAGCTGGGCGGCGTTTTGGTCGTCAAGGATGCCGGTGTCGGGTACGGTCGTGGTATCGCCGACCGAACCGGTCTGGGTACCGCCGGCGTTCACGCTGGTGCTCTGGACGACCGTGTTGCCCGCACCGTTGTTGGCGTTCACGCTGTTGACGACCGTACCGGACTGGTCGTTATTTTGACCCGTGTTGGCGGCTTGCTGGGCAGCGAGATGCGCTTGCAACAGGATGTGGTAGGCGGCGGCATCCTCGGTGCTGGCGTAATGGGTCGTCTCCGTTTCGTCGTACTCCCAGATATTGCGGTCCATCAGCTCGTCGTCCTTCTCCAGAATCAGATCCTTCTGATCCGAAGCGTAACCGTAGGTAGTGATGAAATCGTCGACGCTGACGGTTGTCGGCGTATTTTCCTCATCGTCATCCTCCTCGGTGTTGCCAGTGCCGCCACCATTATTTTCCTCGGTGTTGGTACCGCTTTCCCCACCGTTATCGTCTTCTTCGGTGTTTTCCTCTTCTTCTTCGGTACCACTGTTGTCCTCTTCGGTGCTGCGCTTGGACGGATCCGCGTCCTCTTCAGAAACGAAGAATATGACCGAGGCTTCAACGCCATTTGAATCCTGGGCCTTTACGCAGCGATAGAAGCGGTGGCCTGGCCCGTCAGCTTCCAAGGTGAAGCTGGTGGAAGCTTGGCCGCTGGTGGTGTCAACCTCCAAATTGCATTTCGTGCCGCTGGCCGAACCCTGCGCCCAGTGAGCGTTGCGGTTTGATGAAAATTGGTAAGTCGTGCCCGAATCGGTCCGGGTCTTGCTTGTCATCTCCGCGTACATGAGATCGAACCCCTTGTAAGTTTTGAACTGCGCGTTGTTGTCCCAATAACTTATGGACATACAGAGGTATTTGCCGTGCAGGGCCACGCTGTAATCGGCGTCGCTGTCGGCCCAGCTGGTTATGGGGTACTCGAATTCGAACTCCATGCTGTTATCAGCCTGCCAAGCGGCGGACCAGCTCTTAACGCCGTTCGCTTGGTAGTAGGGCCAGCCGCCGCTGCCTCCGGAAAATTCAATTCCGCCCTTATAGCCCTCGACTCTGATACCGTTGAATATTCTGGTGATTACGTCGCCGGTGCTTGAGTCACAGTTGGGGTCGTTGCTGACCACGTAGCCGATAACGGCTGGCGAGTAATGTTCGCTGACCAAAGTCACCTCGGCTATGCCGCCGGCCTGATTCAGGGTAAGCGTCGTCGGGCTGCAGAGCGTGTATCCTCCCGGACCATTCGGCGTGCTTGGTACCGAAGACGGCGCGCACGGGTTGCTGCTCGAGCCGTTTACGGAAGCCTGGGATTGCGGACTGAGTACTTGCGTCGTCAGCAAAACCCCGAAAACGGCCACCAAGCTCATGGCTGCCAAGCCGGCCAGCTTGATCGGCGACCAGTTCCTAACGATATCGTAGTATACCCTGACGGGCAGGGGCAGGTGTTTGCGGATGGATATTTTTTTCTTGGATGACTGATTGTCCGCAGATTGATTGTCCACTGTCTCTTATAACCTCGTTTTTGTTTTTATAACTGAAATTTGCCGAGATTCTAGCATAAGCGTTGTCAAGTGTCAAAGCCCCGCAAGCGCTTACGGAATCACAAGCGGGCGACCCGTTATCAGTTCAGTCGGGCAGCCAGGCGACCCGAATAATCGTTGTCTGCCGTACAAACCCCAAGCCGCCGAGCCGATTCGGGCAAATGCGCTGGCAAAACTTCGATATCTCACCGGCCAGCCATTGACTTAATCCAGGAATAATTATATTATTAAGAAATTATCAACAATCATTGACCTCATGGAATTTTTGCTGGCACGACCGGAACAACCAGCCGATTCGTCCGAATTACAGCGGCTCCTGCGAGAGGAGACGATTGAACGCAGGTTGGTAGCCCAAGTGGAACGCTGTCATGACAAAGCTGAGCGCTTGGCCATGCTCGTCCAATTGTACCGATACCTGTGTGACATGCATGCCGGCAAACCTGACCCCCAGCAGCTGGAATACTACACCAGCCCGGAAGCGTTGTTGCGGGACCGCTATCACAAGACCCTGCACTATTTTTACGTACGCATACACAACAGCTATTCTGACCGGCTGCAAATGGTTGGCTCGGTCGACAGATTCGTGGTCGGCGGGCGCATTCAGCCCATGCTTCCGGATTTGTGCCGGCAGCTGGTGGAACAACCCTTAGATTCACCCTTGGTTGTCGCATTTTCCCATGACATCGACCCTGCGCCCCCGGATAACATGCATGAGCTGCTCGCATACGCGCATGAGAGACGCGGACACGCCGTTTTTGCCTTAGAGAAAGCCCAAGAATTGCAGCAAGCGGCCGGTGCTTTCCAGCAGTCGCGCTATGCGATGCATTGCGAACAGCTGGTAGCTTTTTTTTAACTTTGCGCCGGTTGGTGCAATGTGTTGGTCGAGCTGCAAAATTAATCTAAACGCCCCGGGCACCCGGCGGCCGGTTCAAGCTATCAGCCGCACCCTTAAAGGCTGCACCGTCCAATTCTCCAACCGTAGAGCTGCTATCGAGGGGTTTTAATTAAAATCGAATCCCGAGGAGCCGGACATGCGTCCGGCATTTAACTTGGTGCGGGTGACGGGAATCAAACCCGTAACCTCAGCTTGGAAGGCTGATGTGATAATCGTTTCACCACACCCGCAACGGACGGCCCGCGTTTTGGTCCGGCAAGCAACACTTATTATAACCTAGACCGGCGACGGTTTCTTGCGAACTGGAACTTAAGGTTGTATAATATGAGAACTAGGAGCCTCAAGATGGAGACAGAGAAACCAGCTACCCACAACTCGGATGTCTTAACCGTTGATCCGCCCGCCCGGCCTCTGTCCGAAGGCCGCAAGCCCAAGCGGCTTTCAGAGGAGCACAAGGAAAATATAAGGCGGGCCAACGTAGGCAAGAAGCATACCGAGGAGGCCAAAGCCAAAATAAGCCGGACCAATCTCGGCAAAGAGATATCGGAAGAGCACAAGGCTCGTCTCAGAGAGTGCAACACAGGTTCTAACAACCATGTCTGGGACGTCAATATCGACCAGGTAAAGCTGGCTATTAGGCTTCACGTCAGCGGCCTGTCGATGAGGGAGGCCAGCCGCCGGCTAAATTTCAACCACTCCTGGCTGACCGGCTGGAAAGCCAGACACAGAGAAAGATTCCATGCCATTTACGCGGCGGAAGCGGAAAAGCGCGAGCGTGATTTGATAGGGAAGGCGGTTGCGATTTTAGCCATATCTAGCGTAACGATGGAAGAAGCCGGTCGGCGGGTCGGCCTGCCTGATAATTTACTGGAAAACTGGGCGCAGGACAATCAAGAGGATTTTGAGAAGCTGCGGCGAGACTCCCGGCAGGAGCAATTAATGTGGGCCGGCTTGCTGGCGGATATGGGCGTCTACGAGGCAGGACCGGTCCAGATTATCAAGAGCGATTAAGTCGGCGGCCGGCGAGGGCGAGCCGACGGCAAGAGACCGGTTTTTCGGTCATGCCGCCAGCAACGAAGGATTTTCGTCAAGCAGTCGCAGGCATTTTTCCCAGTAGGGCTTCAGGTAGGCGGATTTGCCCACCTTGGCCTCGAACCTGTCGACAAACGCCTCCCGGGTGACGCCGTTCTCCCGCCAAATCGGCACGTGCCCGTGCAAGACGGTGAAAGCGGCCATCAGCTTATCCAATCCGTAGACGAACCTGCTTTCCTCATTATCCAGTTTTTCATACTCTTCGGCGCTGGCGGCAAAGCCGGCGGTCGACTCGTCTTCCCTAAGCCTCCGCATGGCGGCATGTTCCCGGGCCGCTTTGTCCTCGGCGGCTTCATCGTCGAACGCGAACGTGTCCCCGGCATAAACCTCCACCAAATCATGGACCAAGGCGTATTTGATAACCAGGTTAACGTCCAGGGGCAACTTCTCCCGGCTGACTATCAGCCAAGCGGCCATAGCCAAATTGTAAGAGTGCTCGGTGTCGTTTTCATATCTGTCCAAGGCGGGCGGGTATATCCGCCGCTCAACGGTCTGCAGGTCTGTCAGGAAGCCCAGCAGATCCATTAAGTCGGCTTTGGTTTCCGTTTCCTCCGGGCCGGGGGTGCTTTCTGGCGCGGCTCGCAACATAGTAACGCAATTATATCTCAACCGAAGTAGCGCGCCGCCAATTTCTCGCAGGCCGCTAACTGGTCGGCGTCGTTGACGCCCATGGTTTCGGCCGGATCCGCAACCGCCATCGAGGAGACCGGCCGCTTCCTGCCGTTGAACAATTCGACGGTATCGGTCAGGTAGAATTCCGATTGCGCGTTCGCCGGCCGCAGCTCCGATAAGACTTCCCGCAAGAAAGCGGCCTGGAAGCAATAAACGCCCGCGTTGACTTCCCGGATCGCTTTCTGCTCGGCGGTTGCGTCCGGCTCCTCAACGATTTTGATTATATTCCCGGCCTCGTCCCGCAAAACCCGGCCGTAACCGAAAGGGTCGTCCAGCAGCGCGGTTAAAAACGTCATCCCGGCTTCCTTTTCGCGGTGGGTACCGATCAGCTTGGCAATGGTTTCCGGCTGAATCAACGGCATGTCCCCGTTTAAGACCAGCACGTCCGTGACCATATGGTCTTCTTCAATAACCTCAAGGCCCGTGCGGGCGGCATCGCCGGTGCCCAACTGGTATGCCTGCATCGCGAAAAGGAGGCCGGCGGGGTTGCCGGCTCCGGCCAGGACCGCCTCGCGCACCAACTCGGCTTTGTGTCCGACCACCAGCACCGTCAAGCCAATCCCCGCCCGGCCCAGGGCGTCGGTTACTCTCAGCACCATGGCCCGGCCGCCGACCGGGTGGAGGGTCTTGGGCAGCTTGGATTTCATGCGCTTGCCGGCGCCGGCCGCCAAAACGATTGCCGCCCAGCGCCCGTCGCTTTTTCCGTCCTTGTTGTCAGAATTGTCCATTGTCGTTTCTTAACTGGTGCGGGCGACGGGAATCAAACCCGCGATTCCAGCTTGGGAAGCTGGCGTGATAATCATTTCACTACGCCCGCCCGTGCGACCGTATTATAACCTGCTTTGTGCTATAGTATGGGTACGTATTTGCCGTCGGGCCGGTGGGAATATTGTGAGAGGTAATATTCCTTGAGGAGGGAGCTTATGGGCAGGAAAAATCATGAAATGGCCAGCGGAAAGCTTGGCCATGAAGAGCCGGCCGTTGAAAGGTCGGTTTTGGGCGAAGCCGTCGAAAAGCAGTATCGGCGGTTGTCATCGAAGCGGGTTGATGCAATCTTACAAAATCGCTCAGCCGAAGCGTATGTCCAGCGCCTCTGCGGCTTGGCTATGTATCGCGACAGGGATTTCTCCTCCGAACAGCTTGACGTGATGGTGGCTGCGGTCGGCGCTGACTTTTCCGCCCAAGAAGAGAGCAACCCCGACTTCTGGGCGGGCGCTTACTACAAAGAACCCCTGACAATTTTGTCGACCGCCCTGGCCGGCCGCCACGGTCACCGGCTGTCGGAAGCGCAAACCGAGCAGTTGCTAGAAGGCCATCTGGCCCAAGGCTTGAATGCCGCGGTCTTGGAGCCCTTGATTACACGGCACGGCAAGGATTTGTCGGCTTATGCCGAGCGGCTGCTGGAGTCTTCCGGCTACCTGGGGCACAGCCTGAACGCGGCTATTATTGAACACTACGGCTCCCAGCTGCGGCCGCAGCTGATTGACGAGTTGTTGACGCTGCTGATCGGGAAAAAACTGTCTGAAAAAGAGTCTATTGAATCAGCTATCCTCATGGGCGGAGAGGTGGACGGGTGGCTCGTGCCCTACGGCCGGTTCGCCGTGGTGCGGGATTGGGAGAAAGAAATGCTGCTTAACCGCCGGGCCGAAGGCATCCACGGCGTTTTTGCCAGCATCATCCAGCACGGCCCGGAGCTGTCGCCGGAACAGGTAGACAAATTGATAGAATCGGGCTATTCCTTAACGCATGCCCAGTTGCTCGCTTTCAGGTTTGAATCCCTGTCGCCGGAGCAACGCGAGGCGATACTTTCGCGGACCGGCCCGACCGATCTTTTCCGCCAGCTCGTGAACAATGAGCTGCCGATGCCGGAGAATAAAGAGGCGTTGGTGGACGGCGTGCTCAAAGAGCTGGGCTCTCTGGACTGGCGGCAGCAAGACGCTATGCTCAGCGAACGGTATGTCGGCCATTTTTCGACCGGTGACATAGATCGGCTCATAGAGTCCGGTTCGATTGTTTTTAAAGCATTGGCCAGCTGGCCGGGAGAGTTGACGCCGAGCCAGATTGACGCCATCATAGGCGGGCAGGGATCCGCGATACCGACGGGCTTCGTCCGCCGGATAGGCTCCCAGCTCTCGCCGGCTCAGGCGGAGAAGATTCTCGCCAACTCCAGCAAGGAAGTAGCCGTCAACCTGATCCATGCCCGTCCGGAGCTCTTCTCCGTATCGGATACGGAGGCAAAAATTGACATGTTGTTGCAGTACTGCTTGGACTCCACGTTGCAGGACTGGCTGATTGAAAACTACGGCCGCGACTTCCTGCCGCGCCAGGTAGACGCCCTTATGGATAACAGCTACGGGTCGGCGGTGGAAGAGTTTATCGACTCGCACCCCGATAAATTCTCGCCGGAGCACATCAAGAAAGCCATCAGCGGCAACATGGTGGGAATTAACAACCGCTCCAGACTGTTCGCTATGCACCGGCAAGCATATTTGGCTGAGGCGGATGAGCTGATCGAAAGTGACTCGCCTCTGGTCGCGTATCTGCTTGAGCAATGCGCCGATGAGTTATCATCAGCGCAAATAGACAAGTTGATAGAAAGAGACGACCTTTTCCACACTCAGAGCAGAATCTTGAACTACTGCGGGCACCGGCTCTCAGCCGAGCAGATTGGCCGGTTGATGGACATGATAAAAGAGGGCAAAGGTTCCTCCATGTACGAGAGAGTGACCAAATATGAAAAAGAAGTGCCGCTATTGAAAAAGCTGGTCGCGGTTGCCGGAAACCGAATGACGCCAGCGCAAATAGACCGGATAATTAATGGCCGGCGCCACTATCAAAGCGAATTGGTCGGCGAGTTGCTGGCCAACCACAGGGATTGCCTGACGGAGGAGCAGTTCGACAGGATTATCGCCCGGTTCGGACACGTGCTTTGATGATACAGCGGGGCTTGTGTACAGGGTGAAGCCGATGCTTGGTTGATTCCAAGTGTTATAATAAATCCGCAAACAGGTTAGGTACGCTCCGGTAGCTCAGCGGATTAGAGCAACGGGCTTCTATCCCGCAGGTCGGGGGTTCGAATCCCTCCCGGAGTACCATGACAAAGATTCAGGACTAAAAGTGGTAGTGGTACTTACGATTATTGGTTCTTGTTCATGTATCCTAGGGTAGTCTATAAGTTATAGTTCTTGGCAGAAAACTCGAACTGCTGCAGGAATACCTCTACGATATAATCAGTTACGCCCTGCTCATAGAACAGTATCAACGCTCCCTTGAAAGCATTTTCGTCGACGGTTCGGTACGAAAGCGGGGGGTAGTCGTGGGCAACAAGCAGGGCGTTGGAGGCCAGCCGGGCTGTGCGCTTGTTGCCGTCGGCAAACGGTTGCAGATAGGATATGCCAACCAGAGCGACCAAGCTTTTGATTGCCGGCTCTTGGCAGTCGTTTACGAGCTTTATAACCTGATCCAGGTGCGAACTTATTTCCGCTTGGCTGGCTGGCGGCACATAGGCCGTCCCGACTATACCGACCGGCGATTGCCTCAACCCTCTGCTAATACCCAGGTTTTGCGTCAGTAATTGGTGTATTTCTTCAATTGACATTCTGCTCAGTTGTCGGTAGCTATGGTTGTGCTGCCAGATATAGTCGAAAGCGGTTTTGTGATTCAAAATCATTACGGCCTCTTCGCGGCTGTGTCCGGCTGCCTCGACCGAACCTTTAATCAATTGTTCGGTGTCGAGCAGACTGTAGGTGTTACCTTCAATTTTTGACGATTTCCAACTAAATTCAATGACGAACCTTTCGAGCTCCCGGCTGGCAACATCGCTGCCGCGTTTCAGCTGATAATCGGCAGCCAGCCGCTTGATGTTACCGATCTTATTTTTATCCCATGCACTTTCCAATCTCTTAACGTGCTCGGCTATGAAAGCTGTAAATTGAACTTGGCGGGAGTCGGGGTCTTCCAAGAGATAGGCCGCCGGGTCGTAAAGCTTCAACCGTTTGGCGGACGGCGTGATGGAGTAAACTGTTGCCGGACCTTTGCCGGCGGCGATAGCCAACCCCCTTGCTTGCAGGGAATTAAGATCTCTAATCAAGGTGATACGAGAAACACTTGGTATCACTGCGGTCAACTCCTTTCGCGAAGCCGTGCCGATCTGGCTCAGGTGTTTCAGTATACGTAGCTGTCTATCTGATATAGTATCATCCATATAGATTATCGTATCATAATGATACGATTCATGCAAGAGTTGTTTCGATTTGCCCTTTGCACAAGCGGCAAACAATTTGCCTATTGGTGATCGTAGGGCTGATCTCTAAAGGTAGCGTCGTATCTTTGAAGAAATCCGAAAGCAGTTCTAAGCCAATCGCTCTGGGCGTACCAGCAGAGGAAACGAGATTATTTTGGGGCAAAACAGCAGCTCCGGTATCCCATGAAGATGTGGCCGCGCAGATAAACAGTGTTGCTTGATTGATTGCCGGCGGCGTTTCCGCTCTGGACATTCGGCTCAGAATTTGATACAATGCTGACCGCAGTGGGATGGTGAAGTAGAATCACGCAGCTCTCATAAGGCTGAATCACGGGTGCAATTCCCGTTCCCGCAACCAGAAAATCAAATGTCATGACGATATTTATTCAACACTCACGCCGTAAGACGGCGGCCGATCGTATGGCCGCCCGGTTGAATGATTGTCGCCATAGCATTTTAAGACGGCCGAACGCGACAGAAAGCACTTTAACAAGCTGGTAAACCCGCAACGTTAAAGTACTCTTAGTGGCCACTACTCTCAACAGGTAAGAGAAGCTCTCTCATAAGGAGAAGGTTCCCGGTTCGAGTCCGGGGTGGCCGACCATGGCGGAGCTTTCCTCGGAGAGATAAGCAGACTGTAAATCTGTGGTCGCAAGACTGAGTAGGTTCGACTCCTGCCTCCGTCACCATCAAGGGGTTTAGTTAAATGGCATAACAGGAGCCTCCAAAACTCAAGTCGAAGGTTCGATTCCTTCAGCCCCTGCCAGAACTTTAACTCGGTCTTGTAGCTTAGTGGCAAAGCAAGCGCCTGAAGAGCGCTGGATATTGGTTCGATTCCAGTCAAGACCACCATTGCTGGGCTTTAGTTCAATAGCAGAACACTGCTCTGATACGGCAGAGACACAGGAGCGTAACCTGTAAGCCCGACCATAAGGCTCTATGGTGTAAAGGTAACACGGGGCGTTGTCAACGCTCAGTCGCGGGTTCGATTTCCCGCTGGAGCCGCCAGACGGCCGCATCGTCTAAAGGTTAGGACGTTAGGTTTTCAACCTAGAGATCGGGGTTCGATGTCCCCGTGCGGCTACCAATACCGACTGGCCTACTAGGTGAGGGCGCGGGGCTTTGGACTCCGAAGGCTTGGTTCGAATCCAAGGTCGGTAGCCAGTACTTTAACGATAATCATCTCTGGTGTAAGGGGAGTCACGCTTGGTTGTTACCCAAGAGGTCAAGGTTCGAGTCCTTGGAGATGAGCCAGATGTTGGCTGTAGCTTAAAAATGAAGCGCCAGGTTGTGGTCCTGGAGAAGCGGGGGTAGTACCCGTCAGCCACCCCATAAGCCGCCGAAACATAGATAGCGATGTGCCGGTCTTGTAAACCGGTAAGCAGGGTGCAAGTCCTTGCGGTGGCTCCAAAACCATTTTCGTCAAGTCCCGAAAATGGTCTGACGTACTTTAACGATGTCCCTATGGTGGAACAGCAGACACGTTGGCCTCAAAAGCCAATGCTCTTTGAGCGCGGGAGTGCGAATCTCTCTAGGGACACCAGTGATACCTTGGCCGAGTAGCTAGGCGGCAGTCCGCAAAACTGTTTACATGGGTGCAAATCCTATAGGTATCTCCAGACGGGGTCGTGGTGGAACAGCAGACACGCTTGTCTTAGGAACAAGTGCCTTCGGGCGTGCGGGTGCGAATCCTGCCGACCTCACCATGTGCCAGTGGCGGAATGCGGCATACGCAGCCGGCTTAAAACCGGCTTTTTACTGGTTCGAGTCCAGTCTGGCACACCAGTTCATCGCAGCTCGCGACGGGTTGGCGAAACGGGGGCTTAGTTCAATAGTAGAACGATTGGTTTGCAACCAGTAGACGACGGGGCGGAACCGTCAGCTTCCACCAGCTGTGTGTAGTGTAAAGGCGGCACGAAGAGTTTGGGACTCTTTAGATCAGGTTCGATTCCTGACACGCAGACCATAGGCGAGCGTGGTGTCATAGGTAACACGCCTGGCTGCCAGCCAGGAGCAGTGAGTTCGAATCTCACCGTTCGTACCAGTGGGGGTTAGCTCAGTCCGGCCAGAGCTGCAGTTTTACACGCTGCGCAAGCATCGGTTCGAATCCGATACCCCCGACCAGAAGGGCTGTTAGTTTAACGGAAAAACACGGGGCTTCTATCCCCATGATGAGGGTTCGACTCCTTCACAGCCTTCCATGCGCCCTTGGTGTAACGCATAGCATACCAGGCTTCGAACCTGGGGATGAAGGTTGGATTCCTTCAGGGCGTTCCAGACGCTATGGCATAGTGGTCGTGCATGGGCCTTTTAAGCCTAGGACCTTGGTTCGATTCCAAGTGGCGTCACCAGAGGGGCGTAGCATAACGGCAATGCAGCAAGCTCTTAACTTGCCTCATGAGGGTTCGACTCCCTTCGCCCCGCCCAAGACAGGGTGTCACACAGCATTGGGAATAAACGATTTAATCAACCGTATAGCCGACCCAGCGGCACCTGGCATCGGCTTGGCAGCTGGCCCTCTTTTCAGCGTCGGTACCGGACGGCCGCGGCGTGCCCGTGCTGGCGCTATTGCCGTCGTTGCATTGAACACGGCTGCCGATTGAATAGAACTTGATAGTCCCGCCTTGGGCGTAAGACGGAGTCGGGTCGTTCCAAGTGAAGACCGAGTCCTGGCCGTTCTCGTAGTGGCGGAACGTCACTTGGTTGTAGCTGTCGGTGTAGTCCCGGTACAGCAGGGTCGAGCCGGAATAGGTTTCCTCAACCGTCCAAGCGTCATCCTCCGGATCGTAGGGGACATAGAACCAGGTGCTGATCGTGTCGGCCGCCGGATAACCGTTGTCTTCCAGCGTCAGGTTGCTGCGCTCGGTGTAAAGTTCAATCCAGTAGATATAGCAGGCGTCCTGGCCGGAATCGTAGGCGGGGAAGGTTACTTTGACGGCAACCTTGTCGTCGCGATGAAGCACGGGCTGCGGGAACGACGTGAAAGCGATATGGGGGCTGTCATCGTCATCCGACCTAATAGTCAGGCTGGCCGTCTCGCCGTCATAGCGGGTGTCGGTCGACGCCGCTGTAAAGTCCAGCGTGCTGACGCTGTCGGACGTATTCAAATCTTGGGCGGCGGTGACGGTCAGGCTCCGGTAAGAGCTCCAGTTCGACGGGGTAAAGGTTAGCGTGCTCGATAGGCCGGGCGAGACGGTGATGTCTCCTCTCAGGCTGCCCGAGATCGTCACGGTGACATCCGCCGTGGGCCTTGCCGACAGCCTCAGCGAGACGCTGCTGGACGTGCCCTCGTCCAGCGTCAAGGCGGACGGAACGACCAGATTGGTGTTGTCGGTCAGCACCGTCAGGCTGGCGGTGTCGTTGCTGAGCGCTTTGCCACGGCTGCCGACGTTTTCAAGCCTGACTTCCAGCGTACTGGCGGCATTATCGGGTATTTGGAGCGTAACGTCGTCGTAGCAGCTGTACCTCACCTCGGCGTCTTCCGAGAGCAGCGACGTGCCGGAGCTGTCGGCCGGATCATACAGCTTGACCTTGAGGCCGACTGCCGCGCCGAAACTGTTGGTATCGCACTCGCTGCTGCCCGCTCTCCCGCCGTGGTCGTAACCGTGGACGCGTACCGTCAGCGGGTCGCCGGCGCGAGCCGAGTAGGAACTTCTTCCCAGCCCGACGCCGACTTTGCCGTCGTCATTCTCATCGATGAACGACAAGGAGAACGCCGTGCTCGACCCCCAGCTGCCGCTGAGCAGCGAGGTGTTGGCGTTCGAAGCGCTCTGGTTGTGTCTCAGAGGGGCAAACCGGACGCTGACCCCTTCGGAGGATTCGACATTGCTGTCATCGTTAAGCTCGAAAACGAACTGCCTGGAGCAACTGAAGCCGCCGCCGAACGCCTTTTCCGTATCGGACAGGCGGTAGTCGTCGCTGCTGGCTCCGCCGTAAGGGGTGATTTCAAGGATTTGGGTGAATTGGGCTAGACTCGGGCAGTTGGCGCTGGGGTCGGTGGCCGTCGCGCCGTTGACGGAAACCCTGATCGCCAGCTGGTTCGGCCACAGCGTCGCCCCGTTGTCGGCGGTCTGCGGGGAGATATTGGCGCTACCGTTCTCGCTCAATATACGCGGATCGGTGTTTTCAGTACTGTATTTGATGCTGACAGGGGACCTGTCCCGGACGTAAACCTCGACGCTACCGGCCGACGACCACGTGTTGGAGTAGGATTTTTGCTGGAGGCTGTAGTTTATCCGGCAGTCGTCCACGAACGCGCTTTCGGGAACGTTAGGATTGGCCAGAGAAAGAATACCGACGCCGTTTGTTGGGAAACTGATATCGACTTCGCCACTATCGTTCTTTGAAACGTCGCAAGCGCCGTCGACGATGTTGGCCGTCCACCTGATGGTCTTGGTGATTCTCTCCGAGGGCGCCGGCGAACTCTGCAAGGCGATTGAAATTGACCCGTTGCCCTCATTGAAGGTATCGGCGTTCGTCCTGGTGAAAGTCGGCTCCCACGGGACGCCACCCAAAGTCACGGTATTTGAGGTAACGCATGAATCCAGGGCGGCGGTGAAGGTCGCCAGATCACTGGTAGTCTGGCTAGAATCCATATAAGTTTCGTATGGGCTTTTGGCAATACCGCAAACCCGGTAAGTAATGTCGGCCAGGCCGCTCAGACTGTTTAAGTCGGTGGAGCTGTCTTTCGAGTAGCCGGCCTGGCCTCCCAAGACGCCGTGCCGTTTGCTTGATTCGATGGTTGCTGGGTAACGGCGCTCGCTCTCCCAGTGCTCCCAGTTGCCGGTGCCGATCTTGCGCTGGATAACGTAGGCATAGGGCTGGCAGGCCCAAGTCTCGCTGGTGTTGTCGTATCCCGTGGCCTTCCAGCTGACGGTCGCTTCCCATTGGCTGACATATTCGGATTCGGCTCTGACGTCGACAACCGGTCCGCTTCCTCTGCCGGCGCCGGCGGTGTAGGCGGGGCCATCAAAGTCTTCGTGGTTGGTGCCGATCGCGGTGCCGGAGTGCCGGTTATCGAAGTGGCTGGGGCTGACGCAGCGGCTGCCGGCTTCCCAGGCCCTCCCACCGTGACCATCACCGTGGCCTTCAGCGCTCTGGGCGCCAATCAACAACGCGACCAAGCCGCTGCCGATGACAAGAAACGCGAGGGGGGGGGTGTACCAATACTTTCTCATGGAATACTTTCTCCTTACTCGGCGATACTCCCGCACCAAACCGACATTTTAGTATAATTTACAACATTTCAAGGCTTCAGTCAACGACCCACCTTGACGTTGATTTTTGACGAGAGGGGGGGGGTGTATAATCGGGTTATGGTAAAAAATAAAACGACAGACAAACGGCGGAGCGTCCGTGGCAAGACGGCAGCTCTGCCCGCCAAACGATTTCCGGCCAAGATGATCTGGGTTGCGTTAGTCGCCGTCATAGCCGGCGCTTTAATAACCGGCTCGGCGGTCCAGGGGTTCGGCAGCAGTGAAGATTCGGACAGCTTGGCCGCCCAAGACGGCCTGGTCACCTCATCTTATTATCCCGAGGTTGTCGTCCAGCAGGAGGGGTTGACTATTACCGCCAGAGCCGAAGGGATGTCCGAAGTCAGTTGGCGGTACAAGCTTATCAACCCGGGAGATGTTTGCGGTCTGAATGTTTTTGACGTCGCTCCCAATGACTCGCGGGTCCAAGATTCCAACCGCCTGGTTTTGCCCGAATCCGCCGGGCTTCAAGATCCCTACAGGAACCGGTTCGTCTGTTTCAAAGCCGTCGGAACGTCTGACTTCTATGGCGTCGAGTGGACGCACTACGGGGCTTGGCGCATTGACTTGGGTAATCCGATTATCTCCGTCAAGGCCGAGTTTCCCGGAGCACTGACCTACCTGCGGGCCAGTTCGAGCGAGGACGTGACTTACAGGATAACCAGATTCGAAGTTCTTCCGCGGGGCGGACTCGGTGGCTCCCCGGCCGACGGCACATCGCTGGTCGGCAACTACTGTGAATTCAACCTGCTGAGCGATTCATACAACGCGAGGATAAACTGGGCTGACGACTGGGAAACATTCGCCGATTCCGACGGCCGGATACTGGTCAACGACGACAGTTATCGGTATTGTTTCGAGGCAACTGACGCCGCCGGCAATCGTACCTACGTGCAAGCTTACGCCTATGCGAAAGATAACGGTTTCTTTGTCGTTGACAATATCGACGCCAGCCAGTGGAAGGGCGAAATCAGGGTTAACTTCATCGGCACTTCGGGCAAAATAACCTGGGACGCCGTCGGGCCGCTGACCGTCAAGGCTTGCGACGAATACGCGATCAATAACGGCCGGCACAAGCCCCTGCGGCAGTCTGACCCCATAGAAGATTACTTCTACGGCCGCAATGAGGGCGTGGTGACGCTGGACGCGCCCGGCGATCACGGCAAGTATTACTGTTTCCGGGCTACGGACGAGCTCGGGCAGAGCAGTTACCGCTATGTGCTCGTCGACCTGCAGCCGCCTGAGATTAACCTTGAACAGAGGGGCGGCCGTTTGGAAGTGTCTTCCGACAAGCACATCCTCAATTCGTGGTTCGTCGGCCCCTTGGATGACAGTGAATTCGGGGCTTGTGCCGAAATTTTTGCCAAGGACGTATCCGGCGACCGCGGCCAGCTTTGGTGGGAGAGGGGCGGCAGAGCGACCTTCGTTAATCTCAAAGACGCCGACGCCGACGGGCAATACTACTGTGTTGAAGTCGAAGACGGGCAGGGCAACGCAGCGGTCGGGCGGATCAAGCTCGACCGCCAAGCTCCGAGGATTACGGTTACCCAGAACGATGCCGGGATAACCGTCGGGAGTTCCGACGCCGACCTGGACGGCGGGTCCTGGGGTTACGCGGCCGGAGCGGATCTTGACTGCGACGCCGCGGCCAGCTTTACGGACGTTGAGGCAAGCGGCTCCGAGGTTACGCTGGATATCGCAGCCGAGGGCTCCGGCCGCCATTACTGTTTCCGCGCTGCCGACAAGGCCGGCAACTACGGCTACGTCAAGGTCAGGATTCAAAGGCCGTTGGTCATCGAAGGCGTGCTTTAGCGCTTGCCGCCGGCCGCGGATAGAAGCGCGCCCGTCCGGCCGTTCCGTTTGGCGGGGCGCCTCCCGTCTGGTGTATATTTAGATAAGACGGAAACGTAAGATAACCTCGCGCATGATTGAAAGACCGACCCCTCCGGCTTCCGGCCGCCTTTTGAAGAAACCGTTCAGCAACAAGGCCGTCGGCCTGGCGGTTGCCGCCGCCTTGGGCCTGCTGGGGTTCGCGCTGGCTCTCCAGTTGGCCGGCTTGTCCTCTTCCGCCGAAGGCGACAAATCCACGATCGCCGAGGGGCGCATCACTTTCCATACGGGCGACTGGTACGGCCAGTCGGCGGTGTTTTATGAATTGACGGGCGAGCATTCCGTCGTCGCTTTCGGCAAGCTGCACAGCCCGAAAAAGCACACCTGCGAGTGGATAGAGCACGTCAGGTATTTCGATCTCTACAAAGCTCCCACCCTCCCGGAACCCATATATGACGAAAACGGAACCTTCACCGGCAAGCACAAGGAGCTCGAGCCGGCCCGGCAGTCAGGTTCCTACAAGAGCACCTGGAGCGGCCACTTCTGCATGATGGTGGTTTGGGGCGATTACAGGGAGAGTATCGGCTACGGGTCTTTCTACGGCCCTTTCACCACCAAGAAAGGCCTGATAGAACAGGATCTCGGACCCGTATCGCCGACGCCCGAACCGGCGCCCCCGCCGAAATTCTCCATCACCGTCGGCCAGAGGATTTCTCCCGACGGCACCCGCATCAGGGTCATGACCGAGCGCGGCGGCTCCGGCTCCGTCGGGATCGCGTCGTGGAAATATCTGGTGGCCGACCCTGCGGGCGTGACGATTAATGACGGCGAACACTGCCGGGCGGTATTCGGCGGAAGCTCCGCTTCCGGCGTGCTGGTCAGCGAACGGGCGATGATTAAAGAAGACGCCGGTTCGGCTTACGCCGACGTGGGGCCCCCCCAAGGCGGCCCCGGGGCTTGTTTTATAACGGTGGGCAGGGGCGCTATAAACCACTACACCATAGCCCCCGCGAGACACACCCCCCA
>VXPC01000044.1 GCA_009839685.1 Candidatus Saccharimonadota bacterium
CTGGATAACCGAGCAATTGCTTTTCCAACTGTTTAGAATCAGGTGTCATGACTGCCTTTCCAAGAGTCCCGTCAGCCTTCGGTGACATTATTTTGTTCATCCCTAAAACTTAAAGCCAGACTGTTGATGCAGTAGCGCATGTTAGTCGGCGTTTGCGGCGCGTCTTCAAAAAGATGGCCCAAGTGGCTGCGGCAGCTGCGGCAGATTACTTCCGTCCGGCGCATGCCGTGGGAGTTGTCAGGCCGCAAATCAACCGCCCGCCCCGCGACGACGTCATAAAAGCTCGGCCAGCCCGACTCCGAATCGAACTTATGCTCGCTCCTGAAGAGTTCGGCATTGCAAGCTCCGCACAGATAAACCCCTTCGTCCTTGTTGTGCAACAGCTTGCCAGTAAAGGGGCGCTCGGTGGCCCCTTCCCTCAGAACCGAATACTTCATCTCCGGCAATTTGTCGCGCCAGCCGTCGCCTGGGTTATCGTTCAAGGTTCGCCCCTTCCGGTGGCGCGAATTCTTCATACAACTCCGAACTGGGCGTGAAAAACAGTTGGACAACAACGAAAGCTATGGCGAAACCGATGATGGCCATATTGATGAAGATAAGGACTTTTTTCATAAGCGTTTACGTCAATAATCTTAGCACGCCGAGCTACATTCTCGACGGTACCTCCACCCCCAAAATACCTAAGGAGAAGCAAAGGTGGCGGTAAGTGACATCCATCAGCCAGAGACGGCTGGCCCGGGCTTCGGCCTCTGCATCCAGGACCCTCACCTGCTCATAGTAGCGGTTCAGCTCCCGGCAAAGTTCGAAAACGTGCATGGCTATCCGGTTAAGCTCCAGACTGTCCAGGGCTCCTTCTAAAACGTCTTCAAAATATAAAATCTTCAGTAGCAGTTTCCGTTCGGCCGCGAAATCGTAACCGGGGTTGGGCTGGTAGTCGGCCCCGCCGGCCTTTTGCAAAATAGCTTTCAAGCGCAAAGTGGCGTACTGCACGTACGGACCGGACATGTCGGACAGGCTGAAAACCCGGTCCCAGTCGAAGAGGATATTGTGTTTTTTGCCTTGGCTGAACTCCTGGAAAATCAAAGCGCCTTGCGCAATTTTTTTCACGTCGGCCGCGTCCAAGTCCTCGAGTGTCAACTTGGTCGCGGTCTCATAAGCCCTGTCGAGCACGTCCTCCAAGTGAACGGCTCGGTGGCGCGAAGACATTTTCTGCTTCTTGCCGGCGGGATCCAATTCTTCGATTAACCCGTAGGAATGGTGAATGAGTTCGGCTTCGGTCAACTGTGCTATGCGGTTGAGGGCGAAAAGCTGCCTGAAATGAAACTGCTGCTCCATGCCGACGACATAGACGACTTTGTCGGGCCGGAAGCGTTGCTGGCGGTAGGCTATGGTGGCAATATCGGTCGAGGCGTAGAGGGTGGCTCCGTTGCTCTTCTGGATCAACATAGGCGTCTTGATACCCTCCGAAGCAAGGTCGATAATCAGCGACCCGTCGTCTTGGCGCTGGGCGATCCCCCGCTGCTCCAGGTCCTGCAGTAGGCCTGGCAGCTGCTCGCGGTAGAAGGATTCGCCGAACGTATGGTCGAAGTCGATGCCGAGATCATCCAAGACATGGTTCATTTCTTCTTTGGAGATACGGCTGAAAAACTCGTGGTACCGCCAAGCCTCCTTATCTCCTCGTTCAAGTTTGATCAGCCAAGCCTGGATCTGGTCGTTCAGCTCCGATCCGCCTTCGGCCTCTTCGGCCCTTAGGGCCTGACGGGTCAGGACATAAATTTTGCCCAGTTCCTTGAGACCGTCGCGCTCCAGCTTTTCCCGCTGGCCGAACTTGAGCAATCCAACCACCCAGATACCGAAAATCGTTCCCCAGTCTCCGACGTGGTTGTCCGTCACGACTTCGTAACCTCTGGCCAGATGCAGGTTCTTGACCGCCCGGCCTTGAAAAAGGTTGCGCATGTGCCCAATGGAGATGGGTTTGGCCAAATTAGGTGAAAAATACTCCACCAAGGCCAGTTTGCCGCTGGCGGGCCGTTGGCCTAAATTTTTGTGTTCGGCCTGCCAGGTCAGCAGCTGTTCGGCCAAAAAGCGGGGCTTCAGCCACAAATTAACGTAGCCGTTAACTGCTTCCAGGCGCTCGATTTCGTCGTGTTCAACCTCCGCCGCCAGTTTGTCCGCGACAGTCTGGGGCGGCAAATCTTGCTCTTTTGCCAAGACGAAACAGGGCATGGCGAGATCCGACCCCAGCTCCGGCAAGCCGGCTTGAATCAAATCGCCTCTCAGACCCAAATCGTCCAGTTCAGCTAAAAAACTACTCAACCTCTTCATGTCTAACCGATTATAACAGAGGCTGCTTAGCGGCTGGCGGCCGGGCGCCAATTTTTAAACGCCGGTGAAAAATAGTACAATGGCGCTGGTGGAGAGGTGCAGGAGTGGCTGAACTGGCACGCTTGGAAAGCGTGTAGGGTATGTCAAGTACTCTCGTGGGTTCGAATCCCACCCTCTCCGCCAGGTTGAAAAAGCGGTTATTCTCTCGCGGAGAAAACGGTAATATAATTGCAACAGATAACCTGCGGTTTCTTTATAAATTCGATGTCACTCATAAAACTAGAGAATGTCAGCCAGATCTTCGGGTTTGGCGATGCCACCACGGTCGCGCTTGACCAAATAGACTTGGATATTAAAAAGGGCGAATTTATAGCCGTCATGGGGCCGAGCGGGGCCGGCAAGACCAGCTTGCTGAATATCCTCGGCTTGATTACGCCGCCGGCCAAAGGGTTGCATACATTTTTGGATCAAGAAATGATGCGTATGTCGCAGAGCCATCTGGCCAAGCTGCGCCAGCAGCACATCGGTTTCGTCTTTCAAAAACACAACCTGCTGCCCAACCTGACCATTTTGGACAATGTTTCCCTGCCGTTGCTTTACTCGGTCAACTTGGGTTTCTTGAAGCGGGTTGAGATAGTTAAAAGGCTCTTGAGCCGGCTTGGTATCCACAAGAAAGAATTCCTGTACCCCTACCAGCTGAGCGGCGGCCAGATACAAAGAGCGGCCATCGCCCGGGCCCTTATCAGCCAGCCGACAATCCTGATTGCCGACGAGCCGACCGGCAATTTGGACTCCAGCAACAGCCAGCTGGTGATGGATATCCTTCAGGGGGTGAACAAGGAGGGGTTGACGATTGTCATCGCCACCCACGAACCGGCTCTCACCAAGTACGCCGACCGGATTATCTACCTCAAGGACGGCTGCGTCCGAGTCGATCAAAAATTGAGAAAAAACCAGCAGATTGACTTGGGTAAAATCCATGACGCCATTAAAAAGCAGGACATGAGACGGAAAAACAAGCAGGAGAGCGCCGGTGACAAGGAAGGGGCGTCGCCGGCCGCGAAGACGGCTAAGGTTCGCAAAGCCAAGGTCAGGAAGATCAGGAATAAAAAATGATGCTCCTAAAGTACATCCAGATAGCCAGGCAGGCTTTGAAACAGAAGCGGGATCGCAGCCTGATAACCATCCTGGGCATCGTTTGCGGGATCGCCGGCATTACCTTGCTGATCAATTTCGGCCTAGGCGTACAGCGGCAAATCGTCAACGAGGACAACTCCGGCGACAACCTGCTTGTCGTCCGCTCCGGACAAGCTGTCAGCAGCAGCGCCAGCGGCAAGATAACCCGCTACAATTTCGCCCAATCCAGCGGGGTCGCCCCTGCCCTGACGGCCGGAGACCTGAAGGCAGTCGAGGGAGTTGAGGCCGTTGAAAAAGCTACCCCCGTGACCGTTTTGAACGAAGAGATCAAAGACCTGTCCGGCAGCCGTTTCCATAACGGCCATGTCATCGCTGCCGACGCCGATCTGCTGGGCTTAATCGGCTACGAAATGAATCACGGTACCAACACCCTGAACGGCACCAAGCAAACGGTTGTCATCGGTGACGAGGTCGCCCGCGAACTTTTTGACAATTCGCGCCCCATTTCGCACGAGATCATTATCGGTGGCGAGAGATTCATCGTTGTCGGCGTCCTGAAGAACCCGGAAAGGCTGAATCCTTTCAATGTCGGCTTCAACTACCGCCGGGCGGTTATCATGCCTTTCGCGGCCTTAGAAGCGCTCAACGCGGAATCGGAAACCGAAACCCTGATTTATGAAATCCTGGCCAAAACCAAGACGGCAGTCGACAATCAGATAGTCGAAGAGGTTACCGAACGCGTCCTCGAAAACCACGATCAAGAACAGAACTTCACCGTCTTCAGGAATAACGAGCTGGTTTTCCTGACCGGTTACGCCTTCGACCTGTTCAGGGATCTGACTATCATCATCTCCATCGTCTTCCTGATGTTGGGAGGTATCAGCCTGACCAATGCCATGCAGGCCTCGGTAGCCGAGAGGAGGCTGGAAATCGGCATCCGCAAAGCGGTCGGGGCGACCAACCAGCAGATCATGAACCAGTTCATGATCGAAGCCCTGATTCTCAGCTCGGTGGCCGGGTTTCTGGGTATTCTGCTGGCTTTGGCCTTCGGGCTGGCAATCGACTACTGGACCCCGATCAGACCCGTTATCCAGCTTGACGTTATCGGCCTGATGCTGGTCCTGTCGCCGCTGCTCGGCCTGATATTCGGCGCCCAAGCCAGCGCCCAAGCGGCCTTGCAAAAACCCGGCGATATCTTGAAGTGAGGACTGTGGCCGGCCTCATACCCTTGGGTTACGGCGCGCCAAGGTAAAAACCGCTTGTTTTTTACGGCTTGAGTCTGCCATAATAGGGCTTATACTTATCAAAATTTACAAAGATCATGGAGTGGGCACATGGATCCAGACGGTGATAACAGACAAGACGAAAAACTTGAAAGCAGCGACGGGCAGCTGGAAGAGCAGATTCCGCCGGCACCGGCGCCGGATGTTCCCGCCGATGCGCCGGACGTGTCGGAGATAAGCTCCAGAGCCGATTTGAACACCCTAGCCAGCAACGCTTTCGGTTCGGCCCAGAACCAGGGTTTGCTAGACATCAGGCACCAAGCTTTGGAAAAACTGGGCGAGGAAGGATTAGTGGACAATCTGGATCAGGCGCCGGAACAGCATTTCCAGACCCTGATGATGATTATTCAGGAAACCGACAATATGGCGATGATTGACAAGGCTTACGCCACGGCCTTGCAGCTCAAGGATGCCAAGGAGCGGGCCCAAGCCCTGTTGGCTATTGCCAACGAGATAACCTACTTCACCTCGAAGTAGGTTCCACAATCAGAATAAGCTAAATCTAAGCCCCTAAGAGGTTGTGAACCAGCCGGTGGCCGGTGGCCGCCACGAAAGCGAAGACGATTAGGGCGCCGACTGCGGTCCAAGCAGTAATACCTGCCAGAGAGGCGCTGGTGTCGACGATGTCGGTTGCCGCAGCCGCCTGGGTGTTGCCACCATCAGTCTGGCCGCCAGCGGCCGCAGCCGCGTTGCCGGCTGTCACTTGATTAGCGGCCCCCGACTCTTCAATAACCTCAAGAACCGGCGTTTCGGTCGTGGTCGTGGTGTTCTCCCGCCACAACCAAAAACCGGTCAGGGCGATTGAGAAAATGATGATGAAAATGGCTATGAAACGGCTGAAGTGCAGCAGAAAACTTTTCATGGGCAGCTTGCGGTTCTCGCCATTGATGGACGCCTTCAACTCCTCGGAGAGAACTCCCCCCTGAAAGTTGTCGTAATCGTCTTGGTTGCGCTTGAAGAAGTTTGGCATCTTAAATTTTTGAAAAATATAAATATATAAACAACGGATTTCCGTTTGCTATCGCTGTTAATAACTTCTTATTTAAACAGCTAAAATAGCTTTGTAGCTATTATAATAACATAATAGCATTATAAAAGCAACAAGAAATGGGCGGGGTGTATTTGATATTTGCAGCCGGCAGTTATCGACATTTCTACGCCACCCTGCCGCAGCCCCGGTGAAGTAATTAACACAACAACCCTTCTATCCGGACGCTTATGATAATAAAATGGTTCCCAGAAGCTAAGATTGAACGACATGGCTCAGGATACCAAAGACAATCAGGAGCAGGAAACGCCGACAGTCGCCCCGGTTCCATTCTCCCCCAACACCCCCGGACCGCCGATTAAAATGATTGCTATCGTAGCAGGCGCAGTGCTGGTTATGGGCGCCTTAGCCTTGGGTGTTTATTTTTATTTCTCCAATCCCAGCCGGCCCCTGAACGACGTCACCGTCCCGGACAAGGAAACCGCCGAAGAACCCCCGGCGGAAAACAATGACGGCGCGGAAGAAGGGGGCGAGATGGAAAAAGAGGAGGAAAACGGGGGCGATTACGAGTCAATCCTAGAAAGGGTGGCTTTCAACGTTCTGGAAGCTGAGAGCCTGTCTTACACCTACAGCTACAACTCAACCAACGACTTCGCCCTGGGCATATCGACCGGCGACCCCGGCGGCCGGAGCAACGGCAGGGTCGCGATCAGCGCCGAATACAGGTTCCAAGCCGTCGGCTTGGATGATCCCGACAACGCCATCATCCGCCAGAGCATCAGCATTACTTACGATACGCAAGACGTTGCCGGCAGCACGGCCGTGGACTTCAACGTCATCCGCCATCGAAACGACTTTTATTTCCAACTGCTCAGCAGGGAAGCCGGCCAGTTCCTGCCCCTTGTCGATCAAAGCGCAGTCGACTCTACCCTGCTGGACAAATGGCTCAAGTTCACCCTTGAGGATGGCCGCTTTCTCGAACTGGAGAACGGCGATCTCAGTCACCTGGAAGGCACCCTCACCGGCCTTCTGTTGGAAACAATCCTGCAGGAAATGATTACCGTCAACGACGACAACCGGGGAGGGTTCTTTATTCCTCTAGATTTCTTCGCCGGTGCCAGCTACCTGGACTCCCCCTTCGTTTTCGGCGTGGCGGATAACCGCGGCGACCGCCGCAGCATTTTCCGGACAATGGTCGGCTTCGGGGAGGGCGGCCCGGCGGACAAGCCGGAGACCATATTTGCAATCGGCGACTGCGAAGCGGACGTAGGCGAAACCCTGACCTGCCAGTCCAAGAGCCAGCTCGGCGCTTTTAAAGCCGAGGATATCTTCGAAATTTACGGTGATTTGCTGGATAAGGCCAACCTGGCAGGTATCCTGCCGCCGCTGGCGGAAGAAGATTTTGACCAGCTGCTCCTCGATCCGGAAGACATTACCGCCCGCCAAGGCGAAATTACCGTTAATCTAAACAGCGAACTGCCATTGCTGGCAACCTCTACGACGACATTTTCAGCCGAGAGAGAGGGCGAGCAAACGGGCAGTCGCGACCGGATCAGCGGTCAAACTTACGCGGAGTTGTCCTATGAGGGTTTCAATGAAGATATAGATTTGAGCCTGCCGACCGACCTGACACCGCTCTCGGAATTGCGTTAGCCGAATGATTTAAGTGTCGGCTTTTGGAAAAACATCGCGGCGGCGGGGTTCTACATGCCCATGCCCATGCCGCCACCGTCCATACCGCCGGCTGGCGGTTCTTTGGCCGGGAGATCAACGATTAGAGCGCCCATCGTCATTGCCGTGCCGGCGATGCTGACCGCGTTCTGAACCGCTTCCCGAGTGACGCGCAGGGGGTCAACCACGCCTTGCGCCTTCATATCGACAAGCTTGGGGGCGCTGTCGCTGACATCTATGCCATGCCCGCTCTTGCCGTCGCGGATCTGCGGCAGCCACTCGTCGGGGTTCATGCCGGAGTTCTCTAACAAGATTCTGAAGGGTTGTTCCAAAGCCCGGTAGAGAATCTGGGCTCCGGGAGCCGTGTTCGCTCCGGCGGCCGCTTTGGGAACGGCGTTAATCAAGGTAATGCCGCCGCCCGGCACAATGCCCTCCTCCAGGGCCGCTTTAACAGCCGCGACCGCGTCATCAACCCGGAATTTCTTCTCCTCTATTTCGGTTTCAGTAGCGCCGCCGACTTTGATGACGGCTACTTTGCCGTTCAGAGCCGCCGCCCGCTTGAGACCGTTCTCTTTGTCGTACTCGCTGACGGCCGTCTCCGCCTGGCTTCTGACCTGGGCGATCCGGGCCGCAACTTCTCCGGGGTTGCCGGCGCCCTCGATGATGGTTGTCGAATCTTTGTCGACAATCACCTTCCGGGCCGAGCCGACGGCTTCCAGGCCGACATTGTCAAAGTCCAGCCCCTGCTTGTCGGTAATCAGGGTGGCGCCCGTCAGGATGGCGATATCCTGCAGGGTTTCGGTCCGGTTGTCGCCGAAAGCCGGCGCTTTGATGGCTACGGTGTTGAAAACGCCCTTCAGCTTGTTCAGCACCAAGGTGCCCAGCGCTTCGCCGTCGACATCCTCGGCTATTAAAACCAGATTCTTCTGGCCGGCCGTCGCCAGTTTCTCGACGAAGGACAGGATGTCTTTCATGCTGCTGATTTTCTTGTCCGTGACAACGATCGCCGGCTTGTCGTAAACCGCCTCCATGCGGGCCGGGTCGGTCACCATGTAGGGACTGATGAAGCCCCGCTCGAAAGTGAACCCTTCGACCACGTCGCTTTCCAGGTTCAGGCTCTGTCCTTCTTCAACCGTGACGACGCCGTCTTTGCCGACCTTGTCCATAATGGCGGCAATTTCCTCGCCGATCCGCTCATCTCCGGCTGAAATCGTCGCCACTTGGGCGACCTTCTCCTTCTTGGAACCGATGTCTTCGGCCTTGCTCTTCAAGGCTTCGATGACTTCGGTACCGGCGGCTTCCAGATCTTTGCGCAAATGCATCGGGTTGCTGCCGGCGGCAATCAGTTTGTTGGCTTCGCTCAGGATATGGTAGGTCAGGATGGTGACCGTCGTTGTCCCATCACCCGCAATATCGTTCATCTTCGAAGCCGCCTGCTTGATCAGTTCCGCACCCGTCTTGTAGCCGTACGACTCGGTCTGGTCGTTGGGCAGCTCGACCGCCTTGGCGACCGTCACGCCGTCATGGGTAATCGTCGGCGAACCGTAACTCTTGTCGATAACGACGTTGCGCCCCTTCGGCCCCATGGTCGTCTTGACCGCGTTATAAAGCGTCTCGGCGCCCTTGAGCAGGCGGTTGCGCGCCTGATCGTCGTAAAAAATTTCTTTTGACATATTCCAAAACTCCTAATCTAAAAATTTAACTCCGTCTAGGCTACGACGGCCAGAACTTTTTCTTCCGCGACCAAAACGTACTCTTCATCTTGACGCTTGACCTTGGTGCCCGAGTAGTTTTCATAAATGATTTTGTCGCCGACCTTAACCGCCTTGACCTCGGGTCCGACAGCTGCCACGGTCGCCGTTTTCTGCTCGTCGGAATCGACGGCGTCCTTGGGCAAATAGAGCCCGGACGGCGTGGTCGCCGGCACGTCGTCAATCTTGGCCAAAACCAGTTTTGCCAAGGGTTTTATATTGACTTTTTTCTCCTTGTTGTCGCTCATAATGACACTCAATATAGCAGAGTGCCAATTCTATGTCAAACGTAAGGCCAAAGCCCTCCCTTCATCTGTTGACAACGGCTTTTTAGCAGCTGGCTCAGATCTTTTACATCGACAAGCTGGGGTTGATTGTCAGGCTGTAGGGGTCGACCGGGGGACGGCTGCGCATAACCTGATGGCAAGCCAGGCAGGCGATCATCGCGCCGTTGTCGGTGCACAGGCTGGGCGGAGCGTAGATCATCTCCAGCGGCAGCCTTTCGTTCAACAGGCGCCTGAGCTCCAGATTGCAGGCCACGCCGCCAGCAATAACCACCGACGCCGGCCGGTATTCTTCGTAAGCTATGACCGTCTTGTCGACGACCGTCTCAACGGCCGCCATCTGGAAACTGGCCGCCAGATCGGCTCTAGCCTGATCCGGCAAGCTATCGGCCACCTCCAGGCTCGACAACCGGTGGTCGCCGCCGGCCAGATGCTGGCTCTGGCGCAAGACGGCCGTCTTAAGGCCTGAGAAACTGAAGTCGAAGCGGTTGTTGAGGCGGGCTTTCGGGAAGGCGAAAGCTTTCTCATTCCCCTCCAGCGCCAACTTGGCAATGCTCGGTCCTCCCGGGTAAGGCAGGCCGAGCAGGCGGGCTATTTTATCGAAAGCCTCCCCGATGGCGTCATCAATCGCCTGGCCGAGCAGGCGGTAGTTGAAGTGGTCTTCGAACAACACCAGCTGGCTGTGCTTGCCGCTGACGATCAGGGCTAGAAGCGGAAAGTCCGGCGGCTTGGCGCAAACGTCGAGACCGGTCGACTCAATCAGGAAATTGGCGTAAACGTGCCCTTCGACGTGATTGCAGGCGAACAGAGGTTTGTCCTTCACGATAGCCAGCGTCTGGGCCGTCAGCGCCCCGATCAGCAAACTGCCGGCCAAGCCGGCGCCGTAAGTGACGCCGATGCCGTCTATCTGAGACCAATCCAAACCGGCATCCGCCAGTGCTTTCTGACAAGTCGGAATAATGCCCTCCAGATGGCTGCGCGCGGCCACCTCGGGCACGATACCGCCGAATTCGCGGTGCAGGTCGATTTGGCTGAGAACGGCGTTGCTCAACAAGCGGCGGCCGTCCTCGACCACGGCCACGCCGGTTTCGTCGCAACTGCTTTCAATGCCTAGGATCGTCATCGTTGTTTTTATTGGTATGCAATCGTCCTGTTTAGATTATAAGATAGAGGGGCTCCCTTTCCGGAAATTTGATAGAATACAAGCAATGAAGCGGGTTGTCAAAAAACTGGCCAAGAAGACTCTGGGCGACATCTACGACAAGGTGGTTCTGCCCAAGCATTACGGCGTAGCCGTGGCCGCCAACGTCAAGCGCGGTTTCCCGGCCAAGAACCTGAAAATCATCGGCGTGACCGGCACCAACGGCAAGACTTCGGCCGCCTTCCTCATCCACGCCGTCCTGCGCCAGGCCGGCTACGACGTCGGCCTGATGACAACCGTCGCCTACGGCTTGAACGAAGATATCAAGCCGCCCATCTTCCACATGACGACCCAGCCGATCGAGATCACCTTGAACCGGATCGTCGACATGAAGAAAAAAGGCGTCGACTGGCTGGTGCTGGAAGTCACCTCCCAGGCCCTGTCGCAGTTCAGGGTCTTGGGCGTGCCGATCGACATCGCCGTCATGACCAATATCACCCACGAACACCTCGATTATCACAAAACCTTCAACAACTACGTCCAAGCCAAGCTCAAGCTTTTCAAAATGGCCAACCGCAACCGTAAGGGACGGAGGCTGGGCATTATCAACGGCGACGACGAGAACGCCGCCCTCTTCGCCGATGAGATTGCCAACGTCATCGCCTACAGCATGCAGCCGAGCGACGACAAGACGATTGCCCGGCCGGTCAATATCAAGCTGCAGCCGACCAGCAGCAGCTACACCCTAAAGATCAAGGACGACAGCTACGACATCGTCTGCAACCTGCCCGGGCGGTTCAACATTGAGAACAGCCTGATCGCCGCCCTCTGCGGGCGGGCGGTAGGCGTCAGCAAGCAGGATATCGAGGCGGGCATCAGATCCCTGAAGGAGATCGAGGGGCGGATGACGAGCGTGGAAGCCGGGCAAGACTTTCCTGTCATCGTCGATTTCGCCCACACCCCGGACAGCTTCAGCAAGCTCTTCAAGGATATCAGGCCGCTGGTCAAGGGGCGGCTGATCGCCATGTTCGGCAGCCCGGGCCGGCGCGATAAGATCAAGCGGGCCCTGCAGGGGAAAATCGCCGCCCAGTACGCCGACGTTTTGGTAATCACCGAAGACGACGAACGCGACGAGGACGGCCTGGGTATTATGCGCCAAATCGCGGACGGCGCCGTCAAGGAAGGCATGACGGTCGGCGAGAATATCTTGCTGGTTCACGACCGCGAAAAGGCGATTGAGGCAGCTATCAAACAGGCCGGAGGCAAAAACGACATGGTTCTATTGCTCGGCAAGGGCCATGAAAAGCATATCTACCGAGCTGACGGCGAGCACCCTTGGGATGAAATCGCCGCCGCCAAGAAAGCTTTGAAGAAAGTTCTGGCTAAACCCAAGGCTAAAGCTGGGCGATCCAAGCTCAGAAAGGCTGCCGGCAGTCGCCGGCCGGCAACCGCCAAGTAAGTTCCGTAATGACGCCGGAACTCCCCGGGGTTAAGGAGTCAGGAATTGTCCACGCACAGGGGTTTGTCTCCGCCGGCAGGTGCGTAGATAAAGGCCAAGGATCTGGAACCAGCTTCAATCAGGTCGCCGGCGACGTATTTGTTGGTCCCGGCAAGCCCCCGCTCGTTGGCATCATTGTTCATCTCGCTCCGACCGCACCTTGCCTCGGCAAAGACATGGATTTGATCCGGATTGGGCAAAAAGTGATCCGACAGGTTGTCCGGAAAGCTTGTCTGGTAACTGACACCGCCAGTCGATCGGCCTGACTGGCTGTCCACCAATGTGTTATCGGCTCGGTAATGCCAAGGGTACCAATGGGGCAAAATACTGTTGGCGAACTGATCCTCGTCGGGCAGGCGACCGTTATTATTGGAAATGAAGACGTTGATTTGCGCCCGCAAATCGGCCAAATCGGCCAAACGGTCGGTATTTTCCGAATTAACTTCGAGGGCTTCAAAATAATCCGAGTCGAAAAGCAGCTTGTAGTTCTCCGGCGGCCGGACATCCACCGCCTCCGGCCGGCCGGTGGTGGTCACGGTGAATCGGATCAGCAAACCGTCATCGGTGTATGAGATAAAGTAATCAAGCCTGTTTTCTTTAACGTCCAGATTCAACTGGAACGAAAAGACTTCGGGAACCGCGCCCGCCTTGACCGCAACCACCGGCGGCCTGATGCACGCCTCGTACTCGTCGACGGCTTTCCAGTATTCGTCATAGCTGTCATCTTTGTCGTAGTCATAACCGTTGTCATAGTCTTCCGGGAGAAAATCACCGTAGAGCGGGCGCTCGCCGCAATCATCTCTCGGCTCGCCGAAAACGTAAGGGCAGTCCTCGTTCGCCGTTTCCGGCGAATCCGCCAAGCCATCGAGCAGCCAATATTCTTCGCAATCGTATATGTCATAGCTGACCGTCCGCAACTTGACGGCGGCTTTGTTTGCCTCGCTCAAGTCGATTCCGATCTCAAAATAGTTGCCATAGCCTCTGCCGGGGGCGTTGATGTCAGAGAACCTGATGTTGCGCAACACCTTGGTCTTGGAGTCGACCCAAACCTCCACGGCCGTCGAATCGTCGAAATCTGCCACCGCTTCGGATATGGCTGCGTCGCTGAATTCCTCCAGCAGCGATGAAGTGAGCCTGTCGTCGGCAAGTTTCTGCCAGGCGGCGCTGCCGGTCAGATCGTCGCGCACGGACGTCAAGAACGCTTCGGCGTTGGCCTGGTTGAAGGTCACGCTGTATCTGTTAGCCGACCGGCCCTCAAAATCTTCTTTGCCTAAGAACTCATCCATTTGGAAAACCATCTTCTCCGTCTCGGACGTGAAGATGTATTCGCTCAGGTTTTCCGCCAGCAACAGGATGACCTCTTGAGATTCCTCTTGGCTGATTTCCTGTTCAAGGTCAATCTCGCTCAGATCATCGGCTGTTATGAGGCCGGCGTCAATCAATGCCTGGAAATCTAACAGCAACCAGCTGCCGAGCAGGTCTTCCAAAGTCTCGCCCAGAGCCGATTCCAGCGACGCGTCCAATTCCTCTTCATATTCCCGCGGCAGATCCAGATCGTTGAAACGGAAGTACAGCTTGGGGGCTTCGTCATCGGTGGCGTTGACGAAAATGGCGTTCATGCCCATGCTGCCCGTGAAACTATCAGTCTCGCCAAAGAAATCTTCGGACTCATATTTCAGTTCGGCATCGGCGTTGAACAAGGCGTTGACGGTGTCGTACTGGCCGTCAAATCTCAGTCTGAAGTCCGTGTCGTTAAAACCTTCTTCATGATAGTCGACGATCATTTCGCCGCTAAAGCTGGTGCTGGCAATTTCGTTCAAAAAATCGGGTGTAATCAGATACTGGATACCGGCGCCGACCGAGCCCAGCCCCCTGCGGTAAACATTTTCGGGCTTGTTCGGGATATGGATCAGGAAAATATAAGCCACCACAAGCGCGGCTATCAAAACCAGGCCGGCGGTAACCGACAGCCCGACAAAAAGCCCGGTTTTGAAACCGGCTGCCGGAGGCTGGGACACTTCCGGAGGTTGCGGTTTAGATTGGCTCATAAACGAAGTTCCATTCCATCTTATGTGGCAATTGTAGCAACTGGGAGTAGTTTTAACAATCAATTCAGCCGAATCGCAACTACGGCGGAGTTGTTTTGACACCAAGAAACGGGTCAATGCTCCCGTAATGTGATCTCATTATTGCTTATATAAAGCAAAAGTTGTATAATATAAAAAGTTAGTCCGGTAAGCATAACAGATATGTCAGAACGCCTCAATCAGCCCGAATCACCTGAACTCACCTCGCTGCTAACCGTCCCGGCCGGTGAGCTGATTTGCGAGCCGCTAACGCCTTTCAACCTCTGCAATCCCGAATATCTTTATGAAAATATCAAAAGCAGCGGAGGCTTCAATGAAGTTTTCGGCGCCATTGACGGCCGGATTAGCAGCAGCTTGTTCGGTTGCCGCCCCGAAGAATTGGTCAAGATAGTGGCGGCCAGCGAGCAATGCCCGGCCGCGAAAACCGGCGACAACCAGTTGGAAAAGAGGCTGTGCCGTTACTTGGAGGACACCTTTGATCCGGTCCAAAGCATCCGGGTAATCCTGGACGCGACTGACGGCAAGCCGGTTAGAGCCGTTATCGAATTCGACCAGAACGTTCTCAGCAATCAGACCGCGACAATAGAACTAGATTACGGCGCGGACGAAACGGTAAAACTCAAGACGACGACTCTGAGGGTTCCGGCCGGAAGCGAACAAAAACCGTTAACCATCGGGCTGGAGGAGGATCACGGAGACCGATACTTCATCAGGCGGACCGCTGTCATAGAGCACGAGCTAGTGGACGGCCGCCAGCAATCCAGCGAGCTCAGCCTTGAGAAAAGACTCAACCTGCTCGGCGGCCAAGAAGCCAAGACCGGCATAATCCATCGGCTTGCCAAAAGAACCCGTGACAAACTGTCCGGGGAAATCATCGACGAAGAGTCAAGGTTTATCCGCTGACGGACAAGCCGAAGCCGGGACACGCCTCTTGGCGGTGGTATAATCTTTATCTGAAACACCTCCGGTGAGCCGGAGGTTCGGAAGGTTATGGCACTGAGCAAAGCTTATCAGCCGGCGGAATACGAGCGCGATATCTACAGGCTCTGGGAAGAGTCGGGAGCTTTCGGCCTTAAGGAGGGCGGCCAACGCCCGTTCGTCGTCGCCCTGCCGCCGCCGAACGCCAACGCCGACCTGCACACCGGCCACGCCTTGGATTTCCAACTGAAAGACGTCATCGGGCGCTGGCAGCGCTTGCGCGGCCGGCCGACCCTGCTCATCCCCGGCGCCGACCACGCCGGCTTTGAAACCTGGGCCGTTTATGAAAAACACCTCAACGCCGCCGGCAAATCCCGGTTCGACTTCGAGCGCGAAGAGCTGTACCGGCAAGTCTACGACTTCGTCATGGCCAATAAGGCCAATATGGAACAGCAGATAAGGCGCCTGGGGGTCAGCTGCGACTGGAGCCGGCTGACTTTCACCTTGGACGACAAGATCGTCAAACGAGCTTATCAGACGTTCAAGCAGATGTGGGAGGGCGATTTGATTTACCGCGGCAAGCGGCTGGTCAACTACTGCACGGCGCACGGCACCGGCTTCGCCGATTACGAAGTCACCCACAGGGAGGTCGACGGCAAGCTCTGGTTCATCAAGTACCCCGCCGCCGACGGTGAAGCCTCCCTGACTATCGCCACCACCAGGCCGGAAACCCTGCTCGGCGACGTGGCGGTTGCCGTCCACCCCGACGATAAACGCTACGCGGAGCTTTTGGGCCGGCAACTCCAACTGCCGCTCACGGAACGCCTGATACCGGTCATCGGTGATTCTCGGGTCGATCCCGATTTCGGCAGTGGCGCCGTCAAGATCACGCCGGGTCACGACTTTTTGGACTTCGACATCGGCCGGGAGGCCGGTTTGGAAGTCATTGAAGCCATCGGAAAAGACGGCAAGCTGACGGACCGGGTTCCGACCGAATTCCAAGGCCTGAGCGTCAAAGAAGCCAGACAAGCCGTCCTAAGGCGCCTGACCGAACAGGGGTTGCTGGTCAAGGAGGAGGCTTACCGCCATCAAGTCGGCCACTGTTACAAGTGCGACACGGTCTTGGAGCCCCTGCTGGCCGACCAGTGGTTCGTCAGAATGCAACCGCTGGCCGAGAAGGCGATCAAGGCAATTGAACAGGGCGAGATCAAGTTTTACCCGGCCGCAAAGGGCGAGGAGCTGGTCGTTTACCTCAAGCAGATCCAGGACTGGAATATCAGCCGGCAAATCGCCTGGGGCATCCCGATTCCGGTCTTCCAAAGCGAGACGGACGAGAACGACTGGCGATTTGACGAAAGAGTTGACCAGGCCGTTTTGGAAATCGAAGGCCAAAAGTACCGGCGCGACCCCGACGTTTTTGACACCTGGTGGTCCAGCGGCCAGTGGGCCTTCGCCACCGTCGATTGGCCCGAACGACCCGACCTCTACCCCAATTCCCTGATGGAAACCGGCGCTGAAATCCTCAGACCGTGGGTCAGCCGGATGATTCTTCTCAGCCTCTTCGTCACGGATCAGGTTCCGTTTGAAGCGGTCTATCTTCACGGCATGGTCCAAGATGACCGCGGAGTTAAGATGAGCAAATCCAAAGGCAACGTTATCAATCCGATGGATCTGATTGAAGATTACGGCGCCGACGCCTTACGCATCGGCTTGTGCCGCCAGCTGATGCCGGGCCAGCCGCAGAAACTCTCCCCGGCCAAGATCGCCGCCAGCCGCAATTTCTGCAACAAACTGTGGAACATCGGACGGTTCGTCCAAAGCGGCGGCGAAGAGAAAGAGCGCCTCAGCCTGAAGGGCCCGGTTTCCTTGGAAACAGCCGCCGACCACTGGATCCGCCAGCGCTTCGCCGGCGCCAAACGGGATATGGACCGCCATCTGGAGGATTACCAGCTGGCCAGAGCTTATGACAGCTTGTTCGAGTTCGTCTGGAACGATTTGGCGGACTGGTATCTGGAAAGTTGCAAATGGCATCTCAACCGGCCGTTTCTCAACCGCCTGTTCGCCGATACCTTGAGGTTGGCCCACCCGTTCGCGCCGTTTTTGACCGAAGCGCTGTACCAGCAATTGTTCAGCGGCGCGGAAAACCCCCTGCTGATTGATAACTGCTGGTCCGAGGCGGGCAATGAAGCCGGCTTTGAAAAGGAAGAGGTGGCCGAATTCGAGCAAGTCAGGAGCTTGGTTCAAACGGCCAGGCGGCTGCTGCCGCTCGACCTGCGCCGGAAAAGCCGGCTGTTATTCAAGAGCGCGGCTTTCTCGGACAAAAAATTCGACTCCCTTTGCCGGCAGCTGACGGCCGCCTCAGGCACGGCTTTGGCCGGCAGCGATACCCCTTCGGGCCTGCAAATCGGCCGTGAGGCGGGTTTTGAGGCCTGGATGGACTTGGACCAACAGTTGTTGGAGAAACAACTCTCCAGCTTGGAGAAAGAGGTCTCAGGGGCTGAAAAAAGCATCGCCGCCCTGCGGCAGCGGCTGCAAAACCGGACTTACCTGCAAAAAGCGCCCAAGGAGCTCGTCGAAGAAAGCCGGTCGGAGCTTGAAAGGGCTGAAGCCCGGCTGACGGACCTGCGGACCGACATCGACAGTTTCAGGCGGGCGGTCTAGACGGACGGGCCAATCTTGTCCTGGCATGCGGTTATTTGCTATATTGAGACGATAAGCCACATTTAAAATGCGAAGTAACCCGAAAAACAAACGGACCGCCGTTAAACTCGCTTATGTCCCTTGGGGGATTTTGAGTCTGGCCTACACTTTCAAGCGGGACAAGAAACGGTTTGCCAGAAGCCTGTCATCGGTAATTTTCTGGACGGCCGTCGTAGTCGCGGCCGTCGTGCTGCCCGACACGGGAACCGTCAGGGACTGGGCGGCTGAGAACCGGCTGGAAACGGAGCTGACCGAAAGCATAATTTTAATCTGCGCCGTCATCGCCCTGATTTTCGTCTGTCTGGAGAATTGGATCGGCGCCTGGCGCCGGGCCAACAACCGCCCTCAGAAGTGGTACGAGGACTTTCACAGGCCCGGCAAATGAGCGGTCAGTGACATGTCCCCGCTCCGGCCCGCCGACGAACCCAAACACAAGGGACGGGCGGTTTTACTGGCCCTGTTTTTCGGTTTTGCTGCCTGGTCTTACACCTACAAGGCGGATGCCAAGAAATTCTGGATCGCCGTTTGTTTGAATTTGCTCGCGGCGGGCGCCCTGTTGCTGGTCTTCAAGTCGCTTCTCAGCGGTTTCTCCGAATGGCTGGACAGCGTCAGCTCTCCAGACGGCAGCCTGGACGGACCGGGCGCCATCATCGCCGACAATTGGTGGCAGGTGCTAGCGGTCGGCCTGACGCTCCTGGGCCTTTGGCTCTGGCCGGTTATCGACATTATGCGGCGGCCGGCCAACTGGTACGAGGCCTACGGCGTCGGAAAGTCTTAGACCTTGAGCAGGTCGCTCTGGTTCAAATTGGCCAAGCTGACGATCTCCTGGCTTTGCGGGTTCATGCTCTCAAAAACCGTGCTGCGGCGCAGGTTCTTGGCGTCGTAGCTGAACCTGAACCCCCTGATATTCTGACCGACCACCTCTATTAAGTCGACCTCGGCGCCGTCATAGCTGCGCCAGAAGTAATGATGGCAGAGGAAGCGATCGTACTTGACCTGCTTGAGGCGTTCGGCGATGCAGAAGTTCTGCCACAGGGCGTTGCGGTCGTTTCTCAGCTCCACCTCGGTCAAATCCTCCGCCAAAGCGTTGCGGATGCCGACATCCCAGAAGTAGACCTTGTAGGCCCGGCTGATGCTGCCGCTCTTGGAGTAGGGGTAGAGAGGAAAGACAATGTAGCTCTTGGTCAGGAGTTCTATGTAGCGATCGACGGTCCGGCGGTCGATGCTCAGCTTGATACTGGCTTCGTTGACGCTCAAGGTTTGGCCGATATTCTGAGCCAGGTAACGCAACAGGGCGACCAAATCGCCGGACGCCCGGGCACCGGTAACGTCCAAGACATCCCGGTAAATACTGCTTTCCGCCAACTCCGTCAAGGCTTCCTGCTTGTCGGCCGGGTTGTCTTCGTTAACCACCTCGGGGTAAAGACCGAAACGCAGGATGTCGGGCAATTGCGCCTCCAGTTCGGCCGGCGCCAATTCCAACTCGCCCAAGCTGATCGGGTAGAGCTCGAAAACCCGTTTCCGCCCTGTCAGAGGTTCGGTGGTGCTGTCAATCAGGTTGATCGTGCTGCTGCCGGTCAAGATGACTTGGAGCCCGTCGCCCAGCTCGTCGACCAGAGATTTGACGATGTCGCCGATGCGGTTGATTTTGTGGGCCTCATCGATTAGCAGGCAGCGGCCGCCGGCCACCAGGCCTTTGATCTGGGAACTGCTCATCTTGGAGAGTTTTTGAGCCTCCAGGTTGTCACCGTTATAGATAACGATCTTGCCGGAGTCGTAATGCTTCAGCAACTCCTTGGTCAGGGTTGTTTTGCCGACCTGCCGGGCGCCAATCAGAATAATGACTTTGCCTTTGTTGAGCCGGTTTTCAATTTGCTGTTTAAGATACCTGTTAATCATGTTTTGCTTCTTCCAATCCGCCTGCCATTATAGCACAAAACCCTAATTTTGAACATTCATGTCTAATTTAAGGCTTTTATTTGTACGCTTAAGCTTAAAAATTGAGTAACTCCCCGAGCCGGCCGCGCAGGTTGACTCTGGCCGCCTCGTTCAGCCGCAATCCCTGCCAGCCGCAAGCTTCCGCGGCTACGATGTTAATCAGCCGGTCGTCAATCAGCAGGATTTCGGCCGCTTCAACTCCGGCGGCGCGCTGAGCGTGCTCGTAGATATCCCTCTCCGGTTTCACTTTGCCGATAGCCGAGCTGTCCACGACGACATCGAAATCGTCGGGAATGATGCCGCGAGTTGTTAACTCCTCTACCTCGCCGGGAAAAGCGTTGGTCAGCAGGCCGATCCGGCAAACGCCCCTCAGTTGCTCAAGGACGCCGATTACCCGTTGGTCGGCCTTAACGTGCTGCAGGTAGAGATCCGCTTGTTTCAATCCCGGGCAGTTCATTTCTTCGGACAACAGCCGGTCGAACTCTTCGGCCGACAGTTTGCCCAAGCACAAGCCTTTATCGAACCGCAAGAAGAGGTTCTCGACTTTGTCCAACGGCTGCCCGGCCTTGGCGGCGATGAAAGGCATCATGGCATAGACGGAGTTGACCAAAACCTCATGCAGGTCGAAATAAACGAATTTGATACCGGCGGCGGGCGGGCTGGGCGCAACGGTCGCTGTTCGGCTCGGCGGATGGGGGTTGGCCGGCGGTCGCGCCGCCGCTCCCCCTAGCAGGTCTTCTACTCTTAAGCCGGAGATCTGGGCGATTTGCAACACCGTGAAGACGTTGGGCTTCTTGATGGCGCCCCGCTCAATTTTGGTCAAGGTCGAGTAAGCAATGCCGGTCTGTTCGCAAAGCTCCTGCTGCGTCAGGCCGCAAGCGCGGCGGGCGGCGGCAATCGCCTTGCCCAGAGCCGCCGGGTTGTCGGCGACGGACGTCTGGTTGGAGGCGGCGGAGACGGTATTCATAAATCCGGCGGTATTATCAGCCATTTTAGCATAAGCTTGCTAGCCGGAACTGGCGTACCCGACAGGACTTGAACCTGTGACCTCTGGTTCCGCAAACCAACGCTCTATCCAACTGAGCTACGGGTACACCCAAGGCCCGGTCCTTAACGGACCCGGCAGGATTAAGTTTAATACAAGCCGCTAGAGGCGTAAATATTGCATCAGGCGGTCCGACCACTGCAAGCCGGAAGGCGTGTAGGCTATGCGCCGCGACAGCCACCTGATGATGTGCTTGTCTTTGTCCAAGGGCAAGTAAATGGTAATCGGGGGGAGGAAACGCTGGTTGGTGATCAGGTAGAGGGCGGCGATGCCGTTATCTTTGATCAGGGAAAAGGTTTTGAAATGGCTGTATTCGTAAAGCCGGGAACCGATCTTCAGGCCCAAAGAGGTCAGAGTGTAGCGCTGCCGGGACGGCTTCTTGAAAGAATAGACGGCGGCTGCCGCTGCCATGGCCATAATCGAGACCGGAGCTATCGGCTCGCGCGTTACCAAATAGCTGATCGACGCCAAGGAAGCGGCAATCAAAAGCAGCGCCAAATACCAGACGGGCCCGCGTTTGTGCTCTAAGAACTCGTCCATTTCCCAGTCGATTACCTCCTCGTCCAAGTCGTAACCGGCCGTTTGAGTCTCATAATCCATTAGCCGCATTATAAACCAAAAGCGGCCGCTTGTGTTAAAAAATAAATTGTTAAAAACACAAAAGTTTGCGAGCTCCGACCTTGTTTATAAAAATTACAATATATGCTATATTGTCCCTAAGCAATTTATTGGAGGGGTTTTAGAGTGCCGGATAACAAAAACAACGACGATTTATACATTGAAGAAGAAGATCTGGCGGCCGACTTTTTGAGCGAGGCCGACCTTGACGATGAGATTTCGGCTCTGACGGACGCGCCAGCCGGCGCGCAACCCGCTGAACAGCCTGCGAGCGAGCCGCAACCGGCTGCCACCGAGACGGCGGCTGAAACACCGGACGGAGGGTCCGCCAGCAGCGACACCGGCGACTGGGTGGAAGACGAAAGGGTCGACCTGCCTGGACAACTGGCTTTGGACATCTACGAGACCAAGGATGATCTGGTCGTCGTTTGCCGGGTAGCTGGCGTAGAAGAAGACAACATCGACGTCAGCATCGCCGCCAACAATATCCTGACCATCCGCGGCAATCTGGCCAGCCGGATAGAAGAGAACGTTGAAAACCACTTTATCCAGGAGTGTTACTGGGGGGAATTTTCGCGCAGCGTTTCCTTGCCGGTCGACGTCAAGAAAGAGAACATCGGCGCCACTCTGGAGAAAGGCATCCTGAAAATCATTTTCACCAAGGTTAAGCAGGACGCCGTCAAGAAGATCAGCATCAAATCTTCCTGAAGTTTACCAACAGGGAATGAAGAAGGGTGCCTCCGAGGGCACCCTTCTTAGCGCTGTCTTGGGAACCAAACTCTATTCAAGCAGTTGGTTCAGGATAAAGACGACAATCGCTTGGGCCAGCGCTACCAGAATGATACCGACCACGGCGTAGATAACGGTGTTCTTGGCACCCTTAACGCCCTTCTCGTCGCCACCGGAAACTACGTAGCGGAAACCGGCGTAGATAATCATGATGACGGTTGCCGTCCCAGCCGCGATGCTGAATAGATTGATAATATTCTTAATCGTGCTGACAACCCTCCGGTCCGCCTCCTCGTTCTCGCAGTCTTCGTTATCCAAATCCAAGCTGACGCCGCTGCAAATACCCTTGGTGGTGATGCTCTGCTCGCCTTCTTCCGCTTCGGTTTCAGTCCCCGTCGCGCCACCGGCTTCTTCGGACGTGGTGGTGGCCTGATCCTCGTCGGCCGCCAAGACCGGCGCGGCGACGGCCAAGCGCAAACCGGCCGCCAGCATCAGGACGATCGCGACAGCCGCCGCAACCAACCAGCCGAGCCCGTTGTTTGAATAACTAGTTGTAGGGGAAATATTTTGCGTGTTCATAACCTTATTATAACATTTTATTGATAAAAATTAAAGTGTATTTTAGCTGATCCTATCAAGCACCAGCCAGACCATGCTTTGGGCCAGAGCTACAACCACCAGACCGACCAAGGCGTAAATGATGCCGTTGCGCGCTTCCTTGGTGGTCTTCTCGTTGCCGCCGGAGAGAATCAGGCGCATGCCCTGGATAATAATGACGATGACCGAGATAACGCCGACGGCCACGCTGAGCAGGTCAATGGCGACCGTAATCACCCTGACAACTTGGCTTTCGCTGTCCGCGGGATCGACGTTGGGGTTGGCGGCCTGGACGCCGCAACTGACCTGTTGCACCGGTGTCAAATCGGTCGAACCGCAGTCAACTTGCGCCGAAACGGGCGCGGCGAAGACCAGGCCGAAACTGAAGAAACAGGCCAAGCTGAGGGCGATAATTTTTGCTTTCATAAATTTTCCCGGTGGATGAAAAGTTTTATTAAGTTAGTTTGTAATCCCAGAGGGTCGTTGTTTGTTTGTATCCAACCTTCCATATTTTAACATAAAAGATTGTAAAAATAAAGTTTTTAACATAGATTACGGGATTAACTCAAGCCCTTCCCCGGGAAGGGGCCCATCTGCCAGACTTCTAGGGCGGATCGCGGGAATCCGCCGCTCTCAGCGAGATCCCGAAACGGCGGATGAAATAGCCCGCCATGCTTCCGAGATAAGAACCGGTCGGTCAGAACCCCTCTTGGAACCCCGGATCGGGGTGTCGCGGGTAATTGCGGCCAACACCGCTTTACTCTATAATGCTTGGTACCGTTGGGGATATGCGCGCCGGCGATTCGCAGGTCACCCGACAGGCGCCGGGAAAGACAGGAACGATGACTTTCAATCCCTCCCTAGGTTTTTGGCAGCGGCTTGGCTGGCTGCCCGTCAGGCTCTTCGTGCGCACAGCCTGGCGCGTACGGGTTGAGGGATTGGATCAAGTGAAGCGCCTGCCGGGCAACGTTATATTCGCCGGCAATCATGTCAGCGCGTTCGACCCCTTGCTGCTCGCGACCTGCCTGCCCTTGACTTCCGGCAAGCTGCCGGTGGTTTTCGTGACGCATGAAAGGCAGGCTTACTTGAAATCAGCCCAGACTTGGCGCCGGCACTTTTACGGCCGCAAGTTCTTCAAAATGCTCGGCGGCTATCCGGCCTATGCCGGAGCGAACGACTACAGCCGAGCTCTGCGCGACCATCTCGCGGCGCTTGAGGCGGGGCGGTCCGTATGCATCTTTCCCGTCGGCTCATTGCACAGCCTAGATCGCATTACCGAAGCTCGAGGGGGCGTGTCGTATCTGGCCAAAGAGACCGACCTGCCCGTCATCCCCTTTAAGATAGAGGGCGCTATGTGGCACGCCCGGCCTATTGACCATTTGCGGCGCCGGCCCAAGCTGGACGTGCTGTTCGGCGAACCGCTTCGCGCCCAGGATATTTTCGACTGCCCCTTGGCCGAAGTGAAGCAGTCTGACCGGGAGAAATTCAGACGAGCCTCAGTCGAACTGATGCGGCGGCTGTCCAATCTCCGGCCGTAGGCCGTTACGCCCGGGAAAACGCAGAGAATCAAGAGCAGCGTCTTAATCGGCAAGCCCGGATTTCAAAATCCGGGCTCTCGCGCCTGGATCGGACGCGGTTGCAACCAATTTGGCTTTGTAGGCAATGTAGTCTAAACTTTAGGTCAGATTTAGCGCGTTAAACTCACTATTACCTGCAGGCAATGCTTATCCACCACCACCGACTCCTGACCTACCGGCATTTCTTGTATTCCCGGGGAGCCGACCGTTCCCGGCCGATGAGGCGGTTCTACGCGTCCAGCTTCCTCCACGACTTCGGCTCGTCGATGATGTCGCTGTTCGTGCTCTTTTACCTCTACCAGCTCGGCTGGTCCCTGCCCGTCATCGTCGGCTACGTTTTGGTGGGCGAAATACTAAAGGCGCCGCTGAGACATTTGGGTAACCGCCTGCTTATTGGCTGGGGAGCGCAGAAGCTGGCTTTGATCGGCAACATAGCCTGGATCCTGTTCACCGTTTCCTTGCTGCTTGTCGGCCAGCCGGATGCCCTGGGCTGGGGTCTGCTGGCCGGCGCCGTCATTCTGGATGCCGCCAGCCATTCGGCTTACTGGACGGCTTGGGATTTCAATCTGATCAGCTTTGAAAAACCGGAGAAAGAAGGCAAGCAGCTGTCGCTGATTTGGATATTCGGCGACCTGAGCCGGATCCTAGCACCGGTGGCGGGCGGCGTTATCGCCCAAATCTGGGGCTTCCAAGCCAGTTTGGTTGTCGCCGGCCTGCTGTTGCTGCTGTCTGTCGGTCCGCTGGTCGGCCTGAAGTCGACCGCCGATCTGGGGAATGTCGAGAAAATCAAAGAATCCCTCCGGCTGCGGCCCCTCTGGGAGGCTTACAAACGGTTGCCGAAACGCAAGCTGTGGAGTTTCTACCTGTCGCATATGGCGTGGCTAATCGGCAGCCTCTGGGCCCTTTGGCTGGCAATAGCTATTTTCACCACCCAGACTTACAGCGGCTTGGGCATTCTGTTCGCCGCTTCTTCCGTCGTATCGATGGCTATTTCCTGGTTGGTCGGCCGGTTGATCGACAAGGGCTTCAACCGCCCGGTCCTGCTGACCAGCAGTCTGCTGGAGAGCCTGCTAAGCGGGTTGAAACTTGCGGTGACCGGCGTGCCGCTGGCCGTCGCCCACAATTTTCTCCAGCAGCAATCCGCGGGGTACACCCTGACGACGTTCCAATGGTATTTCGACAAAAAGCGGCCGCGGGAAGAGCAACTGGCATTCTTCCAGGTTTACTCTTATTTCTTTTACTTCTTCAACAGCCTAATCCTGATTGGCTTGATCGTTTGTTTAGTCGTTTTCAGCGACTCCCAGCTGGAAGTTCTGCGGCTGTCGTCCGTCTTCTTGGGCATAGCCGTCGGCCTGCTGGTTGCCGGCTTGTCTGTGAAAAAATAGCCGGCAGCGGCCCTCGGCGGGGCAACCGTCCGGAAATACTTGGATACGTGCCGGGGTTCGGGCGCCCCGTGCCCCCGTTCATTATGGCAAGCAAGCCTTCCTGCCCGCAACGAAAACAGGCTCCCGGAAAGGAGCCTGTTCGGATTTGAAGAGAGACTTCCTTAAACCTGGATGTCTTCCTCGTCGTCGCTGGTGTTCTGCGACCTTCTAATCAGCATGAAGATGCCAATTATGATGGCGACGGCCAACAGGGCCAAGCCGATGTTGCGGATCACGTTGCCGCCCTCGTCATCGGCATCAACCGAACTATCGTCTTGATTGTCGTTGTCACCTGCACTGACCTGGCCGGCCCCCTCGGAACCTTCGCCAGCTGCCGAGCCCGCATCCGTTCCCTCGCCGCTCGCCGGCTTGCTGCCGGCCGTGTCATCGACCGTAACCGGACCGACCGTTATGTGCTTGTAGTTGGTAATACCGGCCGTGTCGGAAACCCGGAAGCAGAAGTTAACGCCTTCGTCATCGGTTGTCAACGAGACCGTCGAGCCTTGACCGATGCGGTAGACATCCTGCTGGAGCTCGTAAACGCCAACTTGGACTGCGCCGTACATTTCCGCTTGGAAACCTTCCGCCGCTTCAGCCGCCTGCGTCAAACCGACGTCGTCAAGGTCGAAGTGCTGCGGCTCGCAGCCGAAACGGCTGCTATCGTGGGCTTGGTAACGGAACCAGCCCCAGCTGCTCTCGTCGACGTCAATGCCGTCTTTGTCCAAATTGGCCACTTCGGCAACCAACTGGTCGTTGTTCTGCCTGACCGTGATTTTCGGATAGTGGACGTAGATGCTGCCCACGGCTTGGCGGTCAGCGCTGTCCTCGACGTAGAAGCAGTAAGTCGCTCCCAGATCGTCCTGATCTATGACAACCGAGAAGTCCGAACCGGCTTCGGCCGAATCGCCTTCAAAGGCTTCAACCGAGCATTCGCCGTCCTTCGCCCACTGCCAACTGTCCTCGACGACTTCGTCGCCCTCGACCGTCATCGCGGTCGCCACCAGCAGGTTCTGGTTGCGGACAACCTCCACCGTCAACCCGGCTTCGGCCCGGGCAGAGGAGGCAAACAGCCAAGCGGCCGCCAGCAGAACCGCCGCTGCGATTAAATACTTAAATAACGTGCGCCCAACAGAATGCGTGGATGAAACACTCATAAGACAAACAACCCTTTCTTTGTGCTTGTATGTAAACCCCGTTGTCCTGATTTAGACAACGATCATCCATATTTAAGCACAATGGGACAATCGTGTCAAAGGGCGCTAGGGGAAGAGCTGGCGCAAAGTCAGAGCCGGTTTAGAACCAAGGCCAGGATCGGACCGGCCAAAATGGTGATAACCAAGCCGATAATGGCATAGATAATCCTGTTTCTGGCCTTTTTAACCCCGCTCGGGCCTTTGTCGCTGCCCGGCGAGCTGCCGGAAAGGGTCAGCTGGATGGCCGCTAGAACAATCATGATAACGGAGATAACCGCCCCGATGAAGATAATCAGGCCGGCGATGTCGGCGAACAGATTGGTCAGAGTGGCGTTCTCGCCCACGTGGCTGCTGTCCCGGATAACCTTGTTCAGGGTGAAGTTGATCAGGCTCCAAGCCGAAGTCGCCACCGCGATGCCGATCAGGGCGTAAACGATGCCGTTGCGTGCCTTAGTGACGCTTTCTCCCTCGCCCGAAGACAGCGTGTAACGGATACCTTGGAGAACCAAAACGATGGTGCTGATGCCGGCCAGCGCCAGAAAAACCATATTCAGGGCGCCGCCGAGCAAGGTCTCGCCCGTCACGTCGGGCAACGCCTCGGGGCGCTCGACCGCCACGTTGGCTATTTGGGCAATCATAGGTAGTACCATCTTATCCGCCTGTCAGGTTATTATAGATCACTTCTACCAAGACCCGGGCCATAATGACTATCACGGCGCCGATGCCGGCGTTGATTATGGTCTTGCGGGCGTTGGTTGCCTGGTCGGCATTGCCGGTCGAGAGCACGTACTGGAAGCCGCCGAAGATAACGAAACCGATGGCGACGAAAGCGGCCACATGCGTCAGGATGGCCATGATGTTGAGAGCGATGAGCCGGGCCTTCTCGCCGCCCAGCAGCTCTTCGCTGGTTATCCTGTCGCAATCACCTAGCCCCCTGTCCCAAGAAGGTATGCCTAAGAGGTAACGGCCCGAACCGCCGCAGACATCGCTGGAGTTTATGCTTGCGCTTGTCCCGGTCGCGGGGGCTGGCTGACTGGCAACTGATCCGACCGGATTGACCGCGAAGCCGTGGAAATCGACCAAGAGATCGGTCTCAGAGCCGACCCTGTGGGTAATCCGGAGGCAAACCTGCTTGCTGTCGGCTTCAAGTCTTACCAGCCGCCGGCCGGCCGCGGTCTCCCCGGCAACCAAATCGTAACTCACCTCCGCCTGTCCGCACTCATGCCCGCTCACCGGACTGACATAATAGTTGACATTTTGCACTCTCGCTTCGGGATTCGTAACCTCGACCAAGAAGGTGACCTGATCGGCCTGCTGACTTTCTTCCAAATCGCTGATCGAAGTCGTCGTCGCAGCTGAGGCCGGCTGGCTCAACCCCAAGGCGACAACCAAGGCCGACAAGGGCAGGCAGGCGGCGGCCAGGCTGAGGCGTAAAAATAATTTCAGCATTGCTTTATTCCAAGCCTCCCGGTATCAGCCACTTGAGGAAAGACCACAGGGCAATGAAACAAATCAAAGCTAAAATGGCCTTGTATATCCTAGCCCGGGCGGCGTTGATGGCGTCGGAATTGTTCTGAGCCATCGAATACTGGATGCCGCCGATGATAATCATGATCGAGACAATCGGCATAATCAGGATAGCCATCAGGTTGAGGACGGAGTTTATCGTTTGGCGGGCTTCGCAATCGTCCGGGTTGGTGGCATCCGCGCAAGTGCTCTCCGATGTCCCGCCGGCGTTCAGTCCGGCATAACTTGCTTCAGTAGTATCAGCTTGGCTGGAAGATCCCGCCTCGGCAGAATCGACCTGATCAGCAGCAGAGGGGTCGGTTTGGTCGGGATTAGCCTGGACGGTAGCGGATGAATCAGGGCCGGGTTCGGATTGCTGCGGCGCATCGACTGACTCGCCCAGAGCATACGGCCCATGAAAATTGTAGCTGCTGCCGCTTTCAGCCACGACGCCGAAGCAAATTGAACGGTCAGCGGAAGTTAGGTTGGTATCTGTCTTGTAACCCCAGATACGCCAGTCGCCCTCCTGTTTGTAGAAGTGATTCAGTCCTTCCAAGTCACGGGTATAGCCTTGGTTTGGTCCGTACAAGTCGACATCCTCGGGACAGGCCGACAGAACGGATTCGGAAGCGTAGTACTCGGCCCGGTAAAAAATTAACCCCTGTTTGACCTGAACCTCAAAGAGGGCCTGATTATCACCGGCCGTATGCCAGAAGTTGGTAATCCGGGTATCGCTCTGCTCAAGGGCCTGAACGACGGGCGCGATAAAAACATACGTCGCGGCCACCGCTAGGGCGAGGATTATCCCGAGGAGATTAATCCTTCGTCCGGAAATAACTTTGGCCGGCCGGAGAAATTCAGAATCGGGAATCGTTTTCGGGCTTCTATTTTTCACAAGACAATACGCGCTTACTGAAGTAAAATTATACCAGTTTTCCACCTCGACGGCAAGCCGGTTTGGAGTTTTCAATTCGCCTCCCCGGCGCTTCAAGTCGCACAAATTGAGGGCTTATATCTTATACTGAGAGAGTAGAATCTAGTTGTAATGTTGAAGAGAATCTGTTTATTGGGCCTGGCTTGTCTGTTGATTTTCAGTTTTGCCGGCGCTATGACGCTCGGACTTAGTCAGGAAGCCAGGGCTCAAAACCGATATGACAGAAGGTCGAGCCTAGAGGATATCCAAGGCTTGGACAGCCTGAAGGCGTCTTTGGGAGCAACTCAGAACAGCTTAGTGCTGGAACTGAGCGGCCAAGCCGGGACACACAGGCTTAACTTCAGGCTGTCGGACGAGTGGACCGAGGTTGAACCAGGCCTCAGACGGGTGTCCGACAGTAATGCTTTCAGATACGTTACCGACTTCCCCTCGGATCTAGCCTACGCGGCCGAACTGGACGAGGACGGTGAGCCTAGGCGCAAAACCTGGCCCGGCCATTGCAGCATGCAAGCAGAAGTGCTCGTTTACGACAGGGTCGTGGGCGGCAAAAGATACGAGGACGTAGACGGATACAATCAAGATTGGCGGAAAATGGATCTTAGCGCCGGAGGTTTCCGGGCTAGAATACATCTGCCGCTCCCTTCAAACGCTATAACTGATATCGACTGGTGTTTTTTCTTGGAAGCGGACATAGAGCTTGAAGACACGAGCGACAAGCCTTTGCTAGCTCTGACTGGCTCGCAGATTATAGAAGACTCCTGTTCCGGCCTGCAGCTTTACGGCCGTGGCGGAGACGATTTGGAAATAGCGGGCGTCAATTGGTTCTGCGATCAAGACGTGGACAGCGAAAATCTGGCAAACACGGAGTTACACGCTCTGACAACCGTCGAGTCGCCGCCCTTCAGTAACTACTTTATTTTTCTGGAATCCAGACCTGATTCAGGTGATTGCGGCGGACGTATCTTAGTCAATAAGGATGATTTTATTGCCGGCGAAATCACGGTTGAAGCCCAGTGGCAAGACTGGCACGACAATTGCCGTGACGGACAGTTTGACAAAGACAAAGAGCAAAAAAGGATCGGTTCCGTCTCTATCCTTAATACTTTGGGGCAGAACATCATCGCGGACGAAGCGGATTCAGACAGCCTTGCCCCCGGAGCTATAACCACTGCCGATACCGGCACCAGCGCTCTGGGCGGTGCACAAGCGGCCGACAGTTGCGAGTTCAAACTCAGCGGCCTCGGCTTTGGCTACCTTGCCTGTTCAGCAGCCGGCGCCATATCCGGGGGATTGGTCTGGCTTGAGGGCGCGGCTAAAGATAACCTGAGGCTTGACAGAGGCGATTACACTCAGGCGTTCCCAGACGGCGGCGGCCAGTTCACTTACAAAGACGCCTGGGCCAACATTCGCACCTTCATGACCTTCGCCGTGGTTGGCACGGCCCTCTTCATGGTCATCTCGACCGCTTTGGATGCCGGTTTCTTCAGCAACTACACGGTTAAAAAATACTTGCCGCGCCTGGTGGTCGGCACTATCCTGATCCAATTCTCTTGGGCCTTAGGTGATTTATTCATCCAGTTAACTAACCAGCTGGGCGATTTCATGGAGTCTATCCTTTACGCCGCGGTTCCGGGAGCCAAGGACCACGGCCTGGCGCAAATATTTGGCGGCGGCAATTTCGCTTCCTTCTTTGCCGGCGGGGTCGGCGTGGCTGCGGCCATCTGGGCCATCCTGCTTCCCGTAGGCTTCACGGCGATAGTCTTCCTCTTCATCGGCTGGATGTTCTTGGTAGCTAGGAAGTACATGCTGATAATGTTGTTAATTTTAGGACCTTTGGGTCTGGCTCTCTGGGTCCTGCCGGGCAGCGACCGCGCTTGGAGATTCTATTCCAAAACCTTCTTTTACCTGTTGCTCTTTTACCCGATTGTCGTCACGACCATCGCGGCCGGCAAGATCTTTTCTTACCTCGTCCTGCTCTGATTTAAGCTATAATAGACCTGTCTATGTTAGAGGACGTTCTCCTGACCAAGCGGATTATTGCTTTGCTGGCCTATATTTTCGGCTTCGCGGCCGTGCCGATATTCGCCAAAACCTTCAGCGGTGCCCTAGGCCAACTGCTCGGCATGGTCAACGACAAAAGCAAGGGTTTGATCGACCGGCCCCGCAACAAGTTGCGGGATTTCTCAACAGGACGGCGCGAGGGAAGAAAATTAGCTAAACAGGTGCGACGTGATGAGAGGGCGGGGCCACAAAAACCCTTGGAAAAGTTTGACCCTCGCAAAGCCAAAAGCTGGCAAGACGCTTGGAAGAATCGGCACAAGGCCCGCAACCAGCTCCAAGCGGGCTGGAACGCCTATAAAGCCGGAGGTCGTATGCCCAACCCCCGCAGATTGTTGAGAGAAGGTGATAAGGAATACGATAAAAAAATGAAAAAGATAAATGAATCGGACGCAGCAGTAAGGGCGGCGGCGACAGGCTTATTTGGCGCGGCAGGCCGACACATGGACGAAAGGCGCGCTGTTGCCAATATCGCCGGACAAGGAGCATTTGACGCAATGAAAGAGCGGCAGGAAAAGCTGGGCGCCAGAGCAAAAATGGCTCTGTTCGGCAACTCGATGGAAGAGTTGGAGGCAATTGTCAGAGCTAAGGAAATCAAAACCGACGCCAAGGGGGATAAATACGAGGTAGACGCCGCGACACCCGAACCACTGCACGTCAGGATGGCCGCCTTTTCTAAGCTTTGCGAAGCAGGTATGGACACAAACGTGCGCACCATCATCAGCGATGCTGTCAATGCGCAGGCAGTAAACGAGAACGACCCCCTGGTGTCAATCGTTAAAAACTCTAGAAACAACGATGAGTTGTTCAAGGGCTTCAGAGAGAAGGCGCCTGACATTGCCAAGGGCTTGTTTGACGATGAGGGCAAGATAAAAGTTATGTCCTACCCGAAGGAAGAGGGCGAGAAAGAAGCTCGACCTATCCTGACCGCCGATGGCAAGCTCCAAGCTGGTCCCACGGTCAGATTCCTGTATGAAAACTCAGCTGAGGATATCGGCACCAAGTGGGGAGCCAGCAGCGTTGAGCATGTCTCCAGATTGCCCGATGACTACGAAGGCAGTATTGGTGGCCGTAAAATGAACGGCCAGGAGATTAAGCAGCATATCTTAGTTAGCCAAAGCCGGGAAATATTCATGTCTCCCCAGCTGAGGCGAAAATCCAATCAGGCGACTATTGAAACGCTTGCCAAGGAGATTTATGAGTCTGATGATTTATGGAATGCCACTGACGACCGGTATAAAACTGAAATCATAAATACATTAAATCAAAGAAATCTGATGGGCGCGGTCAGCAAACAGCGGCCGTGGAAGATTAGAACCATCAGAAAATTACCTGACCCGGAGTATGACGATGAACTGGATTCTTCATTCCTAGACAACCCCGAGGATGACAAGTAGTTAACAAAATAATGGCCTCATATAAAGTTATCCAAGAAGTAGAAGCGGAAGACAAAATAATCGGCCCTTTCGCCCTTAAGCACATCATCTACGGCATGATAGCCACCGGCATAGGCGTGGCCGGCTGGTTCATGGGTGGCAAAACCTCCTATTGGCTGGCCATTCCGCTGCTGTCTCCTTTCTTTCTAATAACGGCCTTTGTCTGCCTGTCGGCTCTGCTGCGCCTCAACCAGCCGGCGGATGTCTGGCTGTTTTCCAGAATGAACTTCACGTTCCGCCCCAAAAAGAGGCTGTGGCAGCAGATCGGCGGCACCTATAGGCCGTTTATGATTACCGAGAAAACTGCCGTTACGGCAGCAGGACCGGCAAGCAGGACCGATTCGGAAGTTGAAACGATGGCCCGGGACCTGAGCAGCATTTTAGACAGCCGGGGCCGCTCAATCAGGGGCGAGACGATGCAGCCGGCAGTGGCGGCGCATGCCGACGCCTTGGACAAGGAGCATGACGACTACCACTTGGATCTGAACCGCCATTACCACCGCCTACTGTCCGAGCACCGCGACATGCGCAAGAAGGGCGTCGATTACCACCTCAAGCGAACCCTGAGGGCCCAACACAATCTCCAGCCCTCCCCGACCGCAAGTCCCGGCCAGTCGTTCAAAACGCAGCCCTCAAACCATTTGTCTGCTAAAATATCTGAAATGACCGAATCCGGAGACTTGAAGGTTTCCACCTTGGAGAAGATGGTCAAAAACCTCAAATCCAAGGAGAAGCTGAAACGGAACAAGAAGCGGTCCTGAACGGGAGCAAAGGGGTGGACGAGGAGCAGCAAACAACCGCGAAGCAAAAGAACGACTGGACGCAACTCGAAGAAGAGTTCGCCAGCCACCACGTTGGCGCCACGCCGACCCAGTCGACCAAAAAAGTGGTCGGGAGCCGCTCTTCCAGCACCCAGGACACTTTGCTAATCGCGGAAATCAGGGACGGCGTCGTCATCTTAAAGGACGGCTCCTTCAAGGCCGTCGTCAGGGTCAGGGCCGTCAATTTCGACCTGATGAGCCAGGAGGAGCGCGAGAGCGTCGAGTACGCCTACCAAGGGTTCCTGAACTCCCTCTACTTCCCGATCCAGATCAGCATCCAGTCGCGCAAAGTGGATGCCGAAACCTACGTCAAGAAGATCCAGGCCAGCCTGAAACGGCAGAACAACATGCTGCTGTCCGTGCTCATGGAAGACTACCTCTACTTCATCGAGGATCTGATCGACAACACCGATATCATGAACAAGGATTTCTTCATCGTCATCCCCTTCTATAACAACGAGTTCACAAAAGAGGCGGCAACGGCCGCCAGCAAGAACGTGCTCAACCGAATCCTGAACTTCAATAAAAAGAGCAATCCCGTAGTCGTGGACGAGAAAACCTTGGACAAGGCCAGGAAAGAGCTCCGCTACCGCATCCAGGCGGTAGTCGAAGGTCTGAGAGCCTGCGGCGTACAGAGCCAGCCGCTCGGCACCCAGGAACTAATAGAGATGTATTACGAGTTCTATAACCCCGAAACGACCCTCTCCCAACCGCTCAACAACTTCGATGACATGGCCACGCCTTTCGTCAGCAAAGCCGGCGAATACAACCACCACGAGCAAAGCGTCAAGGAGACCGAGGCGGTCGAAGAAAACAGGGTGCCGGCCGAGAAGGAGGCGGCAGAAACGCCGCCAGCGCCCCAAGAGCCGGCAGCCGAGCCTGAGGCAACCGCGAACGAACCGGCCGACACGCCGGCAGACAAGGAGCCGCAAGCCCTGGAAGCCGGCCAAGACGTCAATACCGACACGCCCGCGCTGGACAATCCGGCCGACATCAATCAGGAGATCGAACAGCAAGATGAAAACAAATAAGCAGCACCGGAAACAGTCGGCCGCGGCCAAGAAGAAGCGCCAGGAGGAACAGGCGGAGATCCAGGAAGCGTTCGAACAAGGCATAATCAGCTTGCTGGACTTTATCTCGCCGGCCAGCTTGGAGTTTTTCAGCGACCACCTCCGGCTGGGCATCCAGCCGGCCAGAACCGCTTACGCCGTCAGCTACCCGCGCGAAGTCGCCACCGGCTGGCTGGGCCGCTTGATCAGCCTGCCGGACGCCTTTGATGTCACTTTGCACATCCAGCCCGTAGATACGGCCGTCATCATGAGCAACTTGACTAAGAAATCGGCTCAGGTTCAGGCCAGCATCGATGACCGCCAAGAAAAAGGCAAGGTGCGCGATCCCGAGCTGCAAGCCAGAATCGCCGACATAGAAGAGGTGCGCGACAAGCTCCAGGTGGGTGAAGAGAAATTCTTCCGGCTCGGTTTCTATTACACTGTCTACGCCCCCAATCTGGAGGAGTTGGAAACGGCTTTCAAGCGCGTCGATACTCTGCTGCGGCAGCAGCTGATCTCTTCCAAGATCGCCAGCGCCCAGCAAGAAGAGGCTTTCAACTCGGTCGCCCCCTTGGGTGCCGACAAGCTCAGCGTCAAGCGCAACATGAATACCGGCGCCCTGAGCACGACCTTCCCGTTCACCAGCGCCGACCTGACCCAGGATTCGGGCATCCTCTACGGCATCAACCTCCACACTTCCGGCCTGGTCATCTTCGACCGGTTCAGTCTGGAGAACAGCAATTCCGTCGTCCTCTCCCAGGCCGGCGCCGGCAAGAGCTTCGCCGTCAAGCTGGAAGCCTTGCGGCTGATGATGCTGGGCACCGAAGTTTTGATTATCGACCCCGAAAACGAGTACCAGCGCTTAACCGAGGCCGTGGGCGGCTCCTACGTCAACCTCAGCCTGAGCAGCCCCAACCGGATTAACCCCTTCGATTTGCCGGCCGACGCGAGCGAAGACGACGGCACGGACGTGCTGCGCAACAATCTGATCAGCCTGCACGGCTTGCTCAGACTGATGCTCGGCGGCGTCCAAGCCCAGATGACGGGCGAGGGCGCCTCGCTGCGCCCCGAAGAAGAGGCCGACCTGGACACGGCCTTAATAGAGACTTACGCCAAAGCCGGCATCACGTCGGACCCCCTCACCCACAACAGCCCGCCGCCGACCATCGCCGACCTTTACGACACCTTGTTGCATATGGGCGGCAGCGGCCCGAAACTGGCCCAGAGGTTGCGCAAGTACACCAGCGGCACCTTCGCCGGGCTGTTCAGCGAGCAAAGCAACATAAAGATCGACAACCAGCTGGTCGTCTTCAACGTCAGGGATCTGGAAGACGAGCTCCGGCCGGTCGCCATGTACGTGGCCCTCAACTACATCTGGAACAAGGCCAAGAGCGACCTCAAACGCCGTATCCTGATCGTGGACGAGGCCTGGCAGATCATGAAATACGAGGATTCGGCCAACTTCATGTACGGGCTTGCCAAACGGGCCCGCAAGTACAACCTGGGCGTTACCAATATCACCCAAGACGTGGAGGACTTTACCTCTTCGCGCTTCGGCCGGGCGATCGTGGCCAACTCCAGCATGCAGCTGCTGCTGAAGCAGTCCTCCAGCGCCGTCGACCTGTTGGCGGACGTTTTCAAGCTGACAGCCGCCGAGAAAAAATTGCTCAACCAATTTCCGGTCGGCCAGGGTTTGTTTTTCGCTGGTCGCGACCACATCCAAATCCAGGTTTTGGCCAGCCCGACCGAGCATGAACTGATTACGACTGCCCCTGATGAGCTGGCCGCCCTTAAGGAAGCTGAAGCGAAAGAGCCGGTCCGATCCGTCGAGCCGCCGCCGCTTCCTGCCGGCGACTTGGCGCCGAGCCCGGCCGACGACAGCCGGACTATCGACAACTTCATCAAGCCGGATCAGCCGGCCTAGGCGTCGCAAGTGTTAGAATAGAAGCTGAGTTATGGCTGTTTTCAGAGCTGACGAAGATTCAGACAACTACGACGACGGACTGGAAGAAGACCCTTCGGATCTCGACGGGCCGGATTATAGGGAGGGAGGCTCGGAGAGAAGCCGCCTCAACGATCAGCGGCGCAATTTTGACCGGAACGGACTGTCTTACGACCGGGGCGGCGATGCCGGCGACGAACGCCGGGCCTTGGATCAGGTTGCCAGCCAGGCGGCGGATGAAACTGACGAACCGGCCTTTGAAGCGGATGACAGCGAGAGCGCGACGCCGCGGCGCAACAGAGGAGGCGGCCAAAACAACCGAAACGGCTTTTCTATCGGCAGTTTGCTGAAAAATAAAGGGTTCCTGATTGGTCTCGGAACCGTCTTGGGCCCGGCGCTTATCGTCGTTTTGCTAGCCTTCTTCGCCCTGCAGGCCGGCCTTACTCTGGAACACATCAACCGGGTTTCCACCGGTCTGAGGTTCGGCGCAACCCACGGGCAACTGGCTAGACGCTTCAACCACCTGCGCCGTGAATACGTCCGCAACAGCGTGCCGACGCCCGGAAGCACCAGCTTGGCGCCCTACACCAGGACAACCCTAGGCGCCCGCTTGCTGAATGTCGCCCCGGATCAAATCTACGACCAGTTGACCAAAGCTAAATATGAGCTGGAGTTCACCACTTTTTCCGGCGGTGCCGTTGTCACTAAAGGCCACCGGACGTTAACCAAAGCTACCACTCCCGACGGTACGGTTATTGAAATCAAGTCCTCGGAAGAAGCGCTGAGATTCATCGACGGTGCCGGCGACATTTTCAACAAGACGGATCCGACCAGGTTCAGGGCCAACCGGGCCAGCTTTATCCTGGCTCGGCAAATCGGTATCCCGTTTTTGAGGCACCGGCTCGTCATTGACGGCCTCAGGGACGGCAGTTTGAAGAATGCCGCCCGCGGCAGTCCCAGGTACGTTGGCGATCAGATCCAAGCGGGCCTGCAGCAAACGAAATTACAGTTGGCCGGCAAACTGCCGACCATTTCAAACACGCTCAGCAGGTTTAGCCTCGACGAAGCCGCAGCGACGGCCATTAACACCGGCACTAACAACGAAGCCGTGGTAGCCAGCGTCCAGCAATCCCTAGACGGCCGCCAAGCTGCTTTGAGGGCGGCTTCCACGGCGGCGGCTTCCGTGGCGGTTATCACCTTGGCTTGCGTGGTTCGGGAGATAGGTTCCATGATCCGCGATGCCTTCAAAATGAAAACCCGCGGAATGCAGGACAGCGCTGCGGCAGTGAAAACCACCGTCAGCCAAATCAGAGCCGGCGACATGAGCGCGGAAATCGTGTCAGACATGACCGAGCGCTTTGAGGGCTATGCCGCTTCCGCCAATTACCAGGCGGGCGTTCAACAGCGGCCGGCGGCCGACCTCGTCGGCGTGGAAGGCGTGGACTTCTCCCAAGAATTTTCGCCGGCCGAGGTCTTCAACGGCTGGGCCGTTTTGCCGCTCGTCAACTTCAGCAACCTGCTCAGCCCCGGCAACCTGCTGGCATCGGCGGGCAATTACGTCAAAGCTCATGCCGGTGCCTTGGGTTGGCTAATCGGCAAAATAGGCTCCTTGGTCAGCGATGAAATAGGCGTGGCCGTCAGCGTGGTCAACAAAGCCTTCGAAGAGGCTTGCGATCTGGCCCTGAACGGCGTCTTTCAGTGGACGCTGGTCGGCATAGAGGTTTTGGGAACTATCCTACTGACCATCTTCTCAGGCGGCCTCGGCGCCGGGGTCTCAGTCGGCGCCAAGCAGGCTGTCGCGGAAGTTACCAAAGTCGTGGCTAAAACCATCGCTTTGGAGTTGGGGATCGGCATAGCTTTGGATATCCTGCTCTTTGACCACCTGCTGCCAAACATGGTCAGCAACGCTTACGGCATGGACACCCTACTCTCGAGGTCCTCGCTGCCCGGCAGCGTAATAGGCTCCAGCGGCGCCTTAACAACGCTCGGCAACGCCGCTGCCGATAACCAGCCGGCGAACCATAACGGCGCCAGGAACTACGCCATTGTCGACTACGGATCCCATTACTTGAATATGGGCGAAGCTTTGGCCGGCGGCGGATCCAGCCTGCAAATCAATCAAGCCGTCGAGCAAACCCAGGCTTACCTGACGCAGCAAAAACGAGAATACGCCGACAAAGGCCTGTTAGACAATCTTTTCGCCTTCGACAATCCCTATTCTTTAGTCTCTTCGCTGGCGGCGGCTCAAAACGGCGGCGGCAGTTGGCAGCAGAGAGGCCAGATCTACGTCGCCGGACTTGTCAACGGCTTGGGATCGAGTCTGGACTTCACTAAGACGGCCTACGCTGCTGAAGCGGAGCAGGAGGCCTTGCAGCAGATTCTCTACCCCAGCCAAACTGCGGTAGTCGGCTTCAAGACCCCCGAAGTTGACGGCAGCGACGAGCTGTTCATCCATGAGGCCAATACGGTTTATGTCGAGCAGAACATTGAACGCCTGCGGCAAGAGTACAGCACCTGCCTGAGCGTGACCGCCGACGAATATCTGCTGTCGCAAATCGGCGTCAAGCTTAACGAATACGGTCATGAGTATTACCCGGAGAAGTGCGAGACGGTCGATGCCCGGCGCTACAAGATGTACTATCAAGACTGCGTCATGATTGAGAACATCAGGCTGTGGGGAACTAACAGCTCCCCGATGTTCTCCAGCCACTGCGACCACCTGCTGCCGCAAGCCGACCAAGATACTTTGGGCGTGGCGATCAGCTTCAACTTAAATTTAGGCGGGCTTGACGATGGCCTAGCTCTTTCCAACCCAGCCGCTTCCGAACAAGCGCCGTCGGCCGGCGCCGCGAGAAGGAGGACGGCCGTATGAAAAGCGCTCGAATTTTGAGAAGCAAGTTCTTTTACATGTCTCTGGCGGCTGCAGCCATAGCCGTCCTAATGATTGCCGTCTTGGTTCCAAGAAGCAGCGCCACCAGCGGTTACCAAAGGGGTTTGCAGCATCTGTACCCTTACTATATAGGCGAGGACGGCGACGATATTATCGAACTTGATAACACCTACCTAGAGCCCCTTGAGGGTGGCAGCGGCAGCGAAAAGGTGAAAAACTTCGGTACCGGCTTGCTGGGGCTGAACGAGCTTGGCGGGATGGTTTTCGGTTCCGCCCTCTATCACGCTTCCGGCTTTGATCCGGCCTTCAACCAAGACGGCCGCTGCGGCATTGCCGGCTGGGGCTGCGAGTCCGACCGCTGGCGCCGCCTGTTGCATTTCAGTGAAATATACGGCCTTGATCATCTCGAACTGCGATCCCAGTTGATCTTTATAAATTTTGAACTCAACTCGCTAAGCAGCGCCGGCAACCAGGGAGACTACCGCAATGTCTATGACGATCTGGCGGACGCCGACGATTTCACACTGTCGTCCAGTTTGTTCATGCAGAATTATCTTGGCCAAACACCTGTGGATTTAACGGACGTCGCTCAAAGTCTGTACGGCTATGAGCCGAATATAGAGTATAACGACCCCGAGCCGGTACTGATACCGGAGCCGGAGCCCGAACCCCCAACGGTAACACTTCAGCCCGACCCCGAGCCGGAACCTGAACCCCGGCCGGAACCTGAACCGGCCCCGCCCACCGGCTCGTTCAGGATCAGCCCCGGGCAGTGTTCCGCCGGACTGTCAAGCGGCTACATAGCCACGGCCAGCGCCAGCGACCAATCCGGCAGGTATCTTGTCAGCTTAAAAACTGTCAAGTTCAAGAATCTCGAGGGCATGACCAGCACTCTAATCCACCGCTGCCTGAAAGATTCGCTGCAGAGTATGCTGGATGAATACAACGAAGGGGTTTCAGCCGAAAACAGAATCGGCGGCTGGGGTTGGCGCCCCAACGCCCGGCAAATAGAGCTGCGGGAAGCCAATTGCGGCAAGACGGAATACGATATATGGGAAAAACCCGCTTCGGAATGCAACCCGCCGACCGCCCGGCCGGGTTATTCCGAACACCAAGACGGACTGGCAATCGATTTCTACTGCCTAGACAAGCTTCTCAGCAAGACCAACTGCGACAACTTTTATGACTGGTTGGACTGCAACGCGGCACAATACGGCCTGATTAACCTGCCGTCGGAGGCTTGGCACTGGTTCTACCCGGTGAACAAGCCTTGGCGGGTTGACGATAAGCTGGCTGAAGGTTGTTAGCCGGGAGAGATCGGACTTAGGGCTTGAGGGGCATGATGGCATGCCGGTAACCGTCGTCCAACTGCTCGCCCTTGGCGCCTTCGCAACCCGTCAGCAAACAGGGGTCCAGTTTTGAATTGAGACCCAGCCTTACGCTTTGAGAACCCATCACCCCCAAAACGTCCTGCAGGTACCTGGAGTTTAAGACTATGGTGGCGTCGCCTTTGTCGGTAGTCTTCACCTCGGCTTCAACATCCTCGTCGTTGCCGCCGACTTGGGAAGCGCTCGACTTGATGTTTAACTTGTCCTTTTTGGCCTCCCAGTTCAAAATGACCGAGCTGGGGCCTTCTTGGGAGAACAGCCCGGCCCTTTTAACGGCGTTGACTAAGTCGTTCCTGTCGACGGTAATCTCGGTTGAGAATTTCTCCGGCAGCAACTTCCTGTAGTCAGGGTAGGTCCCCTCCAGCGGCAAAGCGGTGATCTCTATTTCGCCGTCGCCGACGATGAAAAGGACATTCTTCTCGTCCTCTTCTTTGTAGAGGGAGATCTTTTTGCTGGGCTGAGCCGACAAAACTCGCTCCAAGCTCATTACGGCCGAGGCGGGAATCAAAACCTGCATCTCAGCTGCCTTGGCGGGCGGTTTGTTCAAGGCTTTGGTCACTTTCTTCTCTGCCAAGCGATAGCCGTCGGTGGCCGCCAAATAGAACTCGTTCTCAAAGACATGGAGGAAGACGCCGGTCAGAATCGGGCGGCTGATGTCCTTGTTGGCCGCAAAAACTACTCGGGCCAAATCGTCGCGCAGGTGCCCGGCTTCGATTTCCAAAAACGGTTTGAGCTTTTTGTTGACCGGGAAGTTGGGGTAGTTTTCGGGACTTAGGCCGTTAACTACTGCCTTGGTGTTCTTACAGGTCACCGTCAACTTCTTATCATCAAGCTGGAGTTCTATTTTCTCCTCCGGCGGCAGGTTTTGAACGTAGTCCCTGAATAAGGAGGTGGGGACGGTTATGGACCCCTCTTCAGTGCAAGATCCCTGTACCCTCTCAACGATCGAGGTATCCAGATTAGTGGCTGAGACTTCCAGCAGGTTTTTGTTGGTTTTCAGCAGGATGTTCTTGATGATGTCCAGCTGGTGGCCTTTGTCGGCGAACGGGGCGACGTTTTTCAAACAGTCGTTAAGGTTTTTCTGAGTGACTTTGAACTTCATGATAATTATAGTTTAATTTTAAAATTTCCTTATAGTTTTAGGCCCTGTTTAAAGTTTGGATAAACGGTCTTTAACAGATGATAAAGCGCTGTTGAAGACCTCTCTCCATTGTTGAAAACCTTGGTGTTTTTCCAAGAGCCTGTCGGCTGAAAACCAACCGGAGGGCCTTAACCACAACCTCCATTATATTTTCTCCACATCTAATTCACAAACAAAACCATTTTACTCAAACGGCCAGGCTTTCTTTGATTCTGACAAGGCTTTCTTTCAAGTCCTCGTTATAAGCCAGCTGCTTCTCGATTTTGCCGATTGAGTGGATGGCGGTCGTGTGATCTTTCCTACCCAAGCTCCGGGCTATTTTAGGAAAGCTGGAGTGCAGTTCGCGCCTCATCAGGTACATGGCGATTTGCCTAGGCAGGACTACTTCCTTGTCACGCTTGGGCCCCATCAACTCGTCGATGCCGACTTGGTAGTGGTCGGCAGTCTTCTCGATTATTTTTTTGGCCGTCAGCCGCCCGCCCGCCTTTTTGAACTGATTGTCGAAGATTCTCTTGGCGAGCTGCAGGGTGATCAGCTCAACCTGATTGATTTCCCTAACGGCGTTCAACTGGTTGAGAATGCCTTCCAAAACCCGGATGTTGGTCGAAATATTGGAAGCCAGGAACTCGATGCATTCATACTCAATCTTCAGCCCCAACGCTTCGGCTTTGAACTTCAAGATGGCGCAGCGGGTCTCAAAGTCGGGGATTTGCATGTCGATTAGCATACCCATTTGGAAACGGCTCTTCAATCTTTCCTCCAGGGTCGGGATGGATATCGGCGGCTTGTCGCTGCTGATAATGATCTGCTTGCCCGACTCGTGCAGGATGTTGAAGGTGTGGAAGAATTCTTCCTGTGTTTTTTCCTTATTGGCGATGAACTGGATGTCGTCGATGATCAGGACGTCGGTGCTGCGGTATTTGTTACTGAAAGCGCCCGTCTGCTTGTACCTGATGGCGTCCGTGAATTCTTGGACGAACTGCTCGATTGTAACGTAGACCACCTTCAATTTCGGATCCCGCTTTGAAACCTCGTTGCCGATGGCCTGGATGAGGTGGGTCTTGCCGATACCGACGCCGCCGTAAACGAACAGGGGGTTGTATTTTTTACCCAAGTTGTTGGCCACTGCTTGGGCGGCTGCGTAAGCCAGATCGTTGCCCGGTCCGGGGATAAAGCTGTCGAAAGTGTAGCGGCCGTTCAGGCCCAAGCGGTAGTTCTGAGCCCACGACTTGCCCTTGATCCCGCTGTCAGCTAGCGCGCCTTGGCGGCCGGCCGGCGAAGCGGCGTTTTTGCCGGTTGAGACGACCCGGTAGCTGATTTTCTTGCACTCGACCTTGTTTTTGGCAAGCGCTTTTTTAACCAGAGGCCTGAACTGCGTTTCCAGCTGTTTTTGGGTGAAAACATTAGGCACCCCGACGACCAACTCGTCGGGGTCGCGGGACAAAAGCTTTGTTTTCTTAAACCAAGTAGCGTAGACGGAAGGAGAAATATTAAGCTCTATTTCGCCCAAGACAGACTTCCAAAGCAGGCCTGATT
>VXPC01000040.1 GCA_009839685.1 Candidatus Saccharimonadota bacterium
CCCCCCCCCCCCCCCCCCCCCCGCCCCCCCCCCCCCCCCCCCCCCCCCCCCCCAATCCTTGAGTCGGACAGATTGGAGAGGATTTATGAGCAACCAAAAACAACCCAACAACACCGCCGCCCTGCTCGGCGTGTGTTTCGCGTTTATACTCAGCCCCTTAGGCCTTGTTTTGTCTATAGTCGGTTTGATTCAGTCCAAGAAAATGAACGGCCGCAGACGTACTATGGCGGCGGTCGGCATTGCTTTGAACGCAGTCATCCTGATTTACGGCATCGCTCAAATACGCATGCGCACGGACCTTTTCTAACCCGACTTTAATCTGGAAATCTCCGCAGGGCGCACAATCCCAGTTTCGCGACGCCCCGACAAACAACCGTTCTGATAAACTCAACAACCCTTGACAACTCTCCTAGGGGGGGGGGTATCCTTAGGCTAGTAGATTTAACAAAGTACGGAAAGGCAATCCTTCAAGAGTGCAGAAAGCAAAAACGAAAACCAACCCCTTTACCTATGCCATTATTACCGTCGGCCTGCTGGCTGTCCTGGGGATTGTTCTATTCTTCGGCCTGAGCGGCCAGGCTGCGGGACCCTGGTACGTTTCGAAGGACGGCAACACCTATACGGCACTGCCCGAGGCCGGCTATAATTTCGGGTCAAGTTCTCATATCGTGGAGCGCTGGAAGTACGCCGTCAGAGGCGACGACACCTGCGACGGCTCGGTCTTCACCAACGGCGGCCGAAACTCCGACGGCAATCTGCAGCTCGGCCAAGACAGCAGCGGCTCGCCCACTTATGTTGTTTACGGTTCCGAGTCGTTTGCCCCGAATGAAGGCCAACTGCCGGATTTTGACGGCAAATATATCTGTTTCCAGGCCCTGTTAAGGAACGGCGACTGGGTTTCAGTCGGGAGACAGATGGAGTTTACGATGACGCCCACGGCCGTGCCGCATTTCTGGGACGAGTATTGCGTTGACCCGGAAGTACACCCCGGGCCGATGTTCGGTCCGTGGCCTGACAACGCCCATTGCACCGAAAATGACAGCCGGACGACATACGACGAACCGGGCGTAGAGGAGTGGTCCACGCTCGCGGAGGATTTGCGAGCTGTTTTTGAAGAATTAACAAGCTATCAACAACGCTTGGTCGAGCAGGGTTGTATCTCGTTGGACACGGCTTTGGAGTCTTTGGATATCCAGGCTGAGATAACCAGGATATTCACCAGCGTGGCGGAAGGCGTCGCTGCCGGCGAGATGACCTCTGACGAAGTTGCCCGGCTGGTAGAGCTTAACGATGAGCTTCAGTACGAATACGCAACCACGACCAGCCTCTCATACCTAGACGCCCTGGAAGAAGCCCAGAATACCCCCTGCGATTAGGCCAGCTTAATTTCAGAAATCCCCTGCAGGTTATTCAAAAACCCCCTAATTTGCGACAAGTTCGGCCCGAATTTTAGTTATCGGGGGCTTCTCTCCAGCCGTGAGTGAAGCAGTTCTGGCCTCCCCGTCTTTGAGTGCTCGCCACCCACGACAGGCGGTGTTAGAATTAACCTAGAATGAAGAAAGACTTGGTCGGGGATATCAGAGCCCGGCTTTCCGTCGAGGAAGTCGTCGGATCTTATCTGGATTTGAAGCGGTCCGGCGACAGTTATAAAGCTCTGAGTCCTTTCAAATCGGAGAAGACCCCCAGCTTGATTGTCACGCCTTCGAAGGAGATCTGGAAAGACTTCAGCTCGGGCAAGGGCGGCGATTTATTCAAATTCGTTATGGAATACGAAGGCGTTGACTTCAGGGAAGCCTTGAATATCCTCGCCCTCAAAGCCGGCCTCAACCCCGACGAGTACAGTTCCCGAAGAGGGCAGGCAAAAAACCGCAATCTCAGGGCGGTGATGGTCAAGGTTTTGACGATTGCAGCCGATTTTTACGCCGAGCAGTTTCAAAAATCGCCTGTCGCTCGCCAGTACGTCAAAAACAGGGGTTTCGGATCGCAAGTGGTCAAGGATTTCCAAATCGGCTACGCTCCAGACAGCTGGCACGCCCTCTATGACAAGCTCCAGGCCTTGAAGGTGCCGACGACGCTGGCTGATTTGGCCGGCCTGATTAAGAACCGCCAAGGCCGCTGGGGCGATTTCTTCGGTGGTCGCCTGATGATACCTCTCAGCGACCCACAGGGCCAGATTATCGGCTTTACCGGCCGCCTGCTGGCCGACAAGGAGGGGGTGGCGAAATACGTCAACAGCAAACAGACCATTCTCTACAACAAATCCCGGCACGTGTTCGGCTACTTCCAGGCCAAGGAAGCGATCCGCAAGGAAGGTTTCGCCTTGGTGGTCGAAGGCAACCCGGACGTTCTCGCCTGTCATCAGGCGGGCTACAAGCAGACGGTAGCCGCCGGCGGGACGGCTTTGACGGTCGATCACCTGAAAATAATCGGCCGGCTGACACGGGATGTCCGGCTGGCTTTCGACGGCGACGCCGCCGGCACCGCGGCCACGGAGCGCAGTTTGCTCTCAGCCCAGCAGGCCAAGGTCAACCTGTCGATTATCAGCTTGCCGGAGGGTTGCGACCCCGATGACCTGATCAAGAAAAACCCCAGGCTGTGGGATAAAATCGTTGTCGATCACCAGCCGGCTCCGGAATGGCTCTATGACAAATACAGGGGGCAGCTCGACCTCTCGGCCGCCGAAGGCAAGAGACACCTGACGGACGTTATGCTACCTATAATTAATTACCTCAACGACGAGGTCGAAAAAGACCACTATTTGAAACAACTGGAGGATTTGGGTATTTCGCGCGAATCGCTGGACAAGAAGATGAAGGGTCTGGCCGTGCGGGGAGCCGGCTTGCCGGCCGGCCGGCCGCCGTCGGCACGAGTCGCGGCCAGCGGTCCGAACAAGTTCGACTTGCCGGCCGTCAAGGTAGACAAAACTTTGATTATCCATCTGTTTTTGGGTCTGCTGCTGATTGAGCCGAAGTTGCGGTCTCCGGGCGAAAAGCAAGACCAGCGCCTCCAAGCTATTCTGGCCGATTACGAGCTGGAGCGGGCGCTTTACAATGCCTTGAAAGACACGGCTGAACAAGTGGATGGTTCGCAACCTTTGCCTGACAGGCTCAGCTCGGTGGAGGAATGCGTAGAAAAATCGTTGGACGTCGTTAAAACGACTGAGAAGGGCATGCACTTCAACTGCGATTTTGAGACCAAGGAACGGACCGTCAAGGGCTTGGTGCGTCAGCTCGATAACCTGCAAGCTAAGGAGGATATTGAAAGAAAATTGAAGGCTGTCCGGCGCTGAGCGTTAGCCGGTTATTTGGGAGAAAATTTTATGCCGGTGAATGACAAGCCCGGCCCGGCTTGAGTCGGCTGGACGCGGAAGAAAATTAAAGAGTTAATTTTACAACTTGGCTTGCAATCCGGCCGCCAAGCGGTTAGAATTAATCCGCATAACTCGGCGCTCTTCGGTCGGGTTGGTGCTTTTTTGCCGTTACGGTGTTGCAAAAAATCAAAGCAATGTTATAATCCGCCAGTATACGGCTTTAAACTTGTTACATTTATAATTTAATATTCAATAAATCATATGCCCAAAGCTAAACAAGCTACCAAAAACACAAAAACAACCAAAAACACCGCCAAGTCGGCCGCTAAAAAAACGACCACGGCGGCTAAAACTACAAGAGCCAGCAGGTACAGCTTAGATGCTAAGCAGTACGAAGAACTGAAAGACAGGCTGGTTAAGCTGGTCGGCGACGACGGCATTCTGACCCACGGCCAGATTAGCCGGTTTTTGCCTAATACACCTGAGAACGCCAACGATTGGCGCCGGCTGGCCAAGGATTTGAAAAAGCAGAGCATCGACATTATCAATCCCGACAGCGGCGGCAGCGACGATGACGAGTGGAGCGGCGAGGAAGACACCCTGGCCGTCGGCCGCGACATCTACGAAACCCCTTCTTATGACTCGGATTCGGTTCGCATCTACTTGCGCAACATCGGCCAAACCGAATTGCTGAGCGGCGAGGAAGAGCGGGAGCTGGCCTATAGGGTCAAGGCGGGGGATGAAGATGCCAAGCAGAAGATGGCCGAGGCCAACTTGCGGCTGGTTGTCAGCATCGCCAAGAAGCACACCGGCCGGGGCTTGGATTTCCTGGACCTTATCCAGTCGGGCAACATGGGGCTGTTGACGGCCGTCAGGAAGTTCGAACCGGAAAAAGGCTTCAAGTTTTCAACCTACGCCACCTGGTGGATCCGCCAGTCCATCCTCAGGGCCATCGCCGACCAATCCCGCACCATCCGCATCCCCGTGCATATGCACGAGACCATCAGCAAGCTGATCCGCATCCAGCGGCGGCTGACGCAGGAACTGAACCGCGAGCCGACCAACGAGGAGCTGGCCAAAGAGATGGAGATCGACGTCGAAAAAGTCGAGCATATCATGAAAATCAAGCAGGATCCCAACAGCTTGGACCAGTCCCTGCGGGAGGGCGAAGAGGACTCCGTCTTAGGCGATTTGATAGAGGATGAAGACGCCGTCAGGCCGGAGGAGGAGACGACCAACCAACTGCTGAAAGAGCACATCGGCTTGATCTTGGGCAATCTGGGCGACCGCGAGCAGAAAATCATCAGGATGCGTTTCGGTCTGGAGAACGGCCGCAACCACACCTTGGAAGAGGTCGGCCAGGAGCTCGGTGTCACCAGGGAGAGAATCAGGCAGATCGAAGCCAAAGCCTTGAACAAATTGCGCAAGCACAAGGATATGGAATTCCTCAGGGATTACATATCTTAGGGACCGGTTCCGGCAACCCCGTCAGCTGCCCCGTCTGGGCCGGGTTATAATTGACGGAATGAGCAAGCGTTTGGTCGTCATTGACGGCAAGAGTGTCTTTTACAGGGGCTACTACGCCATGCCGGATCTGACCACCTCGAAGGGTGTTCCTTCGGGGGGCGTTTACGGGTTCGCGGTTTTGGCCTTGAACGTCATCAGGAAGCTGAAGCCCGATTACGTCTGCGTGGCTTGGGACAAGTCGAAAACCAACATCCGCAGCCGGAAGAAGCTGTATCCCGACTACAAAGCCAAGCGCAAATCGGCGCCGGACAGCTTTTACGACCAGATCCCGGTGCTGTTCAAGCTGCTGGAGGCCTGCAGCTGGCCGCTTTACGAGTTCGACGACTACGAGGCGGACGACATCATGGCCACCTTGGCCGAGCAGGCCCGGGCGGAGGGGTTGGAGACCTTTCTGGTCAGCTCCGATCTGGACCTGCTCCAAGCTTTGGGCGAGAACACCAAGATTTTCGTCATCAAGAACGGCATGAAGAACATCGTCGAATTCGACGAGGCCGAATTCGTCGATAGGTATCAGATCGACATCAGCCAGTTTAGGGATCTGAAAGCCCTGATGGGCGACAGCTCCGACAACGTTCCGGGCGTCGCCGGCATCGGCCGGGTGGGGGCTACCAAGCTGCTGTCGCAGTACCGGGATTTGGAAAGCATTTACGAGCACATCGATGAAATTCCGCCCAAAGTGGCCGACAGGTTGCTGGAGCACAAAGACATGGCCTTCCTCAGCCGGCAGCTGGTCACCCTGATGACGGACGCGCCGGTCGAGCTGGACAAAGACCTGGAGTCGATGTCGATTGCCAATCTGGACGCCTTGGCTCTGCAGAACAACCTGCGCGAGCTGGAATTTTACAGCCTGCTGAGGCAGATACCCGAGAGCATGCGGGTCGAGGATCACGACAGTTTCATCCCCCAGGCCAAGGTCGAGCTTAGAAAGCCGAAAGTTATCAAATGCGCCAAGTTGGCCGATTTGCAAAAACTCAACTGGCAAAAGCCCGTTTTCTTGCACGCTTATTGCCAGCAGCGCTTCGGCCGGCAGGCGACCTGTTTGCTGGCCAGCGACGATTCGAAATCGCTGCATGTCTGGACGCCGGGCGGTTCGGAAGCGAAGCTCAAGCTGAAGTCGGCCAGGATTTACGGCTACAACACCAAGCAGCTGGCCCAGGTGCTGGTCGAGCTGGGCGTCGAGAAAGTGGCCGTCGAGCACGATATCAAGGTCGCGGCTTTTCTGCTAAGCCCGCTGCGCCGCCTGCAGTCTTTGACCGCCTTAGCCGACGAGCAGCTGGGCTATGTGGGCGAGCTGGATGAGTTGGAGCCGGCGGACTTTGAGGCCAAGGCGGCCGATATCGCGGCCGTGGCTCTTAAAATCAAGCAGCTTCAGGAAGAAGAGCTCGGCCGACTGCCGCGGTTGCAACAACTGTTCGAAGACATAGAACTGCCTTTCATCCCCGTTCTGGCCCGCTTGGAAAGGGCCGGGATGGCCTTGGATTTGAAGTTCCTCAAACAGCTGAAACAGCGTTTTGAGAAGGAAATCGGCCGGTTGCAGCAAACCGTCTACGATCTGGCGGGCGAGGAGTTCAATCTGGCCAGCCCGGCGCAGCTTTCGAAAATCCTTTACGACAAATTGGAAATATCGACCGCGGGGATCAAGCGGACGAGGAGCGGTTACAGCACGGACGCCGACTCTTTGGCCAAACTAAAGCCTAATTACCCGATCGTCGTCTATCTATTGCAGTGGCGCGAGCTCTCCAAGCTCCAAAACACTTACGTAGAGGGCTTACTGGAGCATGTGGAGGGTGACGGTCGGGTTTACAGCGAGATGCGCCTGACAGCGGTCGCTACGGGGCGTCTGAGCAGCGCCAATCCCAACTTGCAGAACATTCCGATTAAGACCGAGCTCGGCAGCCTGATTCGCCAAGCTTTCGTCGCCCCTCCCTCCCGCAAGCTGATCAGCGCCGACTACAGCCAGTTCGAACTCCGGCTGGCGGCCGTCATGTCGGAGGACAAGGATTTGATCAAGGCCTTTGACGAGGGTGTTGACATCCATACCCTGACCGCCAGCGCCGTTTTCGACGTCGACATCGGCGAGGTCAGCAAACAGCAGCGTTACTTGGCCAAGACGATTAATTTCGGGATCATTTACGGCCAGGGTCCCCACAGCTTGGCCAACCTGACGGGCATGTCCTACGCCCAGGCCAAAGAATTCATAACCAAATATTTCGAAAACAGGCCCCGCCTGAAGGCTTATCTGGACGGTGTCAGGGTTTTGGCGGAGGGGCAGGGTTACGTCGAAACGCTGTTCGGCCGCCGCCGGCCGCTGCCGGAAGTCAGAAGCGGCAACTACCAGTTGAAAGAAGCGGCCATGCGGCAGGCGATCAACATGCCGATACAAGGCACGGAGGCCGACTTGATGAAACTGGCCATGATCAAGCTGGAAGAACGGCTGGACGGCGACTGCCGTCAAATCATGCAGGTTCACGACAGTATCCTGGTCGAGTGCCCCGCCGCCAAGGCGGAGGAGGTCGGCGAGCTGATGCGCGAGGTCATGGAGAACGTTTACCCCAAGCTGGGGATTAAATTAAAAGTCGACGTCGCCGTTGACGACAGATGGCCGGTGTCCTAGCCGGCGGGCCTTTTGCGCAAGCTGACGTAGATTTTGCGCATGCCGCCGGATAATTTGTCCAGGTTGGCCCAATCGAGCCGCAGCAGGCTGGCCAGGGCGCTTGACGGGGCATAGATGGTGATTCTCTTGGGGGAGAGACCGATTTCCGGTGCGAACCCGTACTTTTTCTCGATATACGTTTTCAAACGTTCGATTTCATCCGCTTCCGCGGCCAAGCCGGCTTGCTTGCGCCGCAGTATGTCGCCTAAGGATTCCATGGTTGTACTATGGGAACAGTATAGCAGGCCGACCGAACCGGCCCCGTTGGCGGGCAAATGCCGGGCTATCCGTTTGCTTCGACGCTTCGGCGCCGGAAGAAGATAATAATCAGAGCGAGGGGGAAGACCAACCCCAGCAACAACAGCGACCAGCCGTTGAAACCGTCGGCCGAATCGTCACCGGCCAGTTCCGTCAACCGCGTTTCGATCTTCGGTAATTCGTCCTTGGGTTCAGGTACCTCTGGTATTTCACCGACATTTAACACTTCCTCGACATCTGCCACCGGTGGCGCGTCGGCTTGCAGGGGAGCGATGATCGTCGAATCCTGGTAGTTGGTGTTGCCGGCGGCGTCTTGGACTTCAAAACATATCTTGCTGCCGGCCTGCGTAAGGGTGAGGATCGTTCCTTCTTGGTAAGCTTGCGAGTTGACCATCTCGATCAGGCTGCAGTCGGCGCTGATGCTGATAGTGGAGTAACGCCACCGCGTTTGGCCGGCGTCATCGTCCACGGCCGATATCTGGTTGCCGTTGGCGGTGATAATTATACCCGGGGCGGTCCGGTCAATGCCGGTGACCGTGGTCGTGGCGGCGTAAGCCGTATTGCCGTTATCGTCGGCGACACTGAAGCAGATTTGCAGGCCGTTGAAGTTCTCGCTGTCCAAGGTGACCGTTTGGCCGCTGTCGTAGATATTGATTCCGCTGCCCATCAGGTCGCTGTCGCAGTCATCTTCCGCCGGGTCGAAAGCCTTCCAGCGCCAGCTGTTCTCATCGGTGTCGCTGGAGTCGCTCATGGCGCTGACGGTCCTGGTTCTGGCGGGGTCGGTGTTGTCGGGGTCGGTAACGATAATGTTCGGCGGCGTAGTGTCGGTGCGCTGGCGCGGCCGGGGCCTGGTCAGTATCTGGGAGGGGTGATAGGCGGTATTGCCGAGTTCGTCGGTGGCCGTGAAGCAGAAGCGCGATCCGTAGAATTCTTCCTCGATGGTGATGTTATCACCGTCGGCGTAGGTGCTGGTGCCGCTACCCAAAGCCGTCGCGTCGCAGTCCTCCTCGGCCCCGATCAGCTTGTAAATCAGGCTGCTGCTGTCAATGGCGCTCTCGTCTTTGACGTTGACGGTCAAGGTGTTGCCGGAAACCCTGGTCGTAATGACCGGCGGGCTGGAATCTATGTTGGTAATCAGGGCCGAGACGGCTCCGCCCCGATCCTTGCTATTGGAGCGATCCCATAAGTCTTGTTCGGCGCGTCGGGATCTGACGCAGAGGTAATGACCGTTATGCTCGTCGGTCAGGGTTATATCGTCGCCTTCACGGTAGGGCGTGCCGTCTTTCTGGCCCTTAGGCAGGAAATCACCCAGGCGGCAGCGGATATCAGCGGGCCGGTTGGCCGTGTTGTCATTCAGCTGCTCAGGAGTGATGAAGTAGTAGTCCCAGTTGTTATCATTGCCGGCGTAATCATCGACGGCGCTGATCTTCTTGCTTGTTTCCAAGGTGGAGAAGTCGGGTTGGGTCAGGGTGACGGTCGGTTTGCGGCCGTCTATTTTGATATCCCGCGGCTGGTCGTTGTCGTCAACGATGACGATGCCCGTCAGATCCAGGATCGCGTCATTGCCGTCGGCGTCTTTGATAGAGTTGCCTGACTTGACTACGATCTCCAAGACTTCCAAGCTGTTGGTGAAATCATCCGCTTGGGTGAAGTAGCTAAAAGCTAGCAAACCATTGTCGTAATCTTGAAACCTGCCCGACTTGAGTTCGTTCAGGCTGCCGAAGTCGTGGCTGGTCTGCGAGTTCATGCGCAGGTAAATCGATCTCCCGCCGCCGGTAACGACGACGGCTTCGTCGAAATGGACTTTGACTATCAGCTCCCGGCCGGCGCCGAACAGATTAGTTAGCGAGTTGCTGACCGTTATTTTCTTGATTCTCGGGCTGCCGGCGATTTGGCTGGACATGCCGTAACCGGTGTTGTCTTGGTCATCGACCGACCTAAAACAGTAATATTTGTTCGCTTCAGAACTGGTATCAGTGGTGTCAATCGTCAAATCGGCGTCTTCCGTGTAGGTGGTGGCGGAAGAGAAGTCGACCGAAGAGTCGCAAGTATCATCATCCACGACGACGTACGACCACGTGTTAGCTTCGTCGTCATCATCCGATGCCGACAGGGTAGTTGTTGTCATGGTGGTTGTCAGCGTCGGGGCGGTGCGGTCGATGCCGTCCACGTCGTAAGCCTTGTAGTTTTCCAAGCTCGTGTCTCCGTTGTTGACCGACCGGAAGCAGATCTGCCGGCCGTTGTGCGCCTCTTCCAGGCGGATCGAAACACCTTCCGCGTAACTGTAAGGGGAGCTGAAGTCGGTCGTGTTGTCGCAGGCGTCATCTTGGCTTTGCCAAACGTACGACAGGGTGCTCTCGCCGCTGGCCAAGCTGTCGGTTACGATAATGCTCTGGTCGCTGCCCTCCGTAATCGTAATGGTCGGGGTGCTGCTGGCGTATTCCGTTATTTCCTGCTCGGCCGTCAGGGTCGCCGTGGCGTTATCGTCAAAGTCCTCCAAGTCATACATCGTGATTGAGTAGTCGTGCGGCGCGGCGGCGGTCGGGTCGGAGCTCAGGGGGAAGCTGCTGGTATCGAGTTGAAGCCGGAGGACGGTTTTGCCGTTCTCGTGTCCGACCGACACGAGCCTGCCGGTGGAAGACAAGGAGACGGTGGTCGCGTTCGTTTCGCCGTTCGGCGTTATTTCCAAACTGTCGACTTTGTTGCTCACCCAGCTTTCGTCAATGTCCGTGTCGTCCAGTTGCCTGACCTGCTCGTTGAAGTAAATGCTCAGGACGCCGTCCTCGCTGACGTTCAGGGCGGGGTCTTCCAGCCCCGGACCTGTCAGGTCGATGGCCCGGGAGGCGAAGTATTCGGTATTAGTGCCGTCGTCAGCCTTGAAGCACAGGTGTTTGCCTTCTTTGTCGCTGCCCGGCGTTATGACATCGCCCTCGGTGTAGGCCGTCGGACTGCCGTTGAAGTCGCCGGCGTCGCAGTTTGCATCGTCAATGTAGACGTAATGCCAAGTCGTTCCGGCCTGGAAGGTGCTCCATTTCAGGAGGTTTATCGACCCCTGGGATCCGTCTTGGGTGACGGCAATCAAATCATCGTGCGTGTCGATTGCGTTGCCAAACCCACCGGCACGGTCGTTTTCGCTGCCGACCGGGGGTATGCCGGCGAGCAGTTCGTGTCCTTTGATGTCGGCAACTTTGCTCCAGCTGCCGGCCGATTCCTCAAAGACCATTAATGTTCCCTGATACTCTACGCTGGCCACCAAAGTGGTGCTGTCAATGAAACCGACCGCTTGTCCGAAATAATCCAGATCCTCAAGTTCGACTTGGTATTCGCCCGAACCGGGAGTGGTGGTGTTGAAGTCTGAAATCACCAACTCTTCAGCCCAATCGTCGTTGGAGTCTTTGGCATACAGGTGGACGGCCCCGGGCCTTCTGGTGTAGCCCTCGCCGGAAACCCTGTTGGGGGCGTATTGTCCCGAAGCGCCGATAGCCAAGAGGTCTTCACCGCCGAAAGCGACCGAACCGCCGAAAGAAGCCTTGTCGGCAGCCACGGTTATGGTTTTTGTTTTATTCCACTGGGCCACCCCTTGGCTGCCGTCGCGCTCGTAGACATAGACGGCGGGGCAGGCGACGGATATGTATCTGGTAGTCGTGGTATCGTCTTCGTCCACGTCATTATCACCATCGGTGTCCTCATTGGCCGGTACGGTGTAGGTATTCCCGGAATCATATCTGGGGCAGTTGTTGTAGGTTGCGGAGGAGCTCGCCCCTATGGCCAGCACGCCGGCAGGGGAAAACCCGACGGACGATCCGAATTGGCCTTTCGGTTCGGTACCTCTAACGGTACTGACCAATGACCAGGTATTGCCGCTGCGCTGGAAAATGTAAACCGCTCCCCGATTGGTGCCGTCATCGGCCTCGTAGGTATCAGTCGTGCTAGTATCGTCATCAATAGTCGGACCTTGCCAGCCCGGGGCGCCAACGGCCAGTAAATTATTGCCGTGGAACGCCAGCGATTCGCCGAACAGCAAGTCGTCCGCGTCTGCGGGAATCTCAGCGCTAGGTATTTCATAATTTGTCGTGCTGGCAGTCTCGTATGAGAAAGAGTAAGTTTCTTGCCATTCTCCGCTTGACTTCTCCAGAATCTGAACCGTCAGCAAGTCGTTCGAATCCTTAGTGCCGGCGGCTATGAGGTTCTCATTGGCGATAGCGACTGATTGGCCTATTTGATTCGGCTCCGAGCTGAAAACATCCCTGTGTATTTGCTCGAGCTCATTATTGGTGGCCAGGAATGTTTGCGAAGAATCCGATAACTCGCGTTCGACACTGATCTTGTAATTCAAGCCGTCTTCATCTGTGATTTGTTGGCTGGCGCTGATGAATAAAGGGGAAATCATACCCACGAAGGCGAGGGCAATCACGGCAGCTACAAACTTAGGCCGGGCCCCATGGGCGGCTTCTAGTTCTAGACTGATAGTCCGGATAATTTTATCCATATACTTCTAAATTCTCAGATGCTCCATACAACAGTAGTTCACCTCCGCTGCCTTCAGTAATTGTCGGCAGGATACAACTCATGTCAGCACTCAGACACGCCAGACTCTTTTAAATTTACTTTTTGTCCTTTAGACTCGTATACATTATAGTTGCTGCGGTGAAAATAAGCAAGAGCGCTTATTGACAAGATTGTGCGGTAAAAAGATTTACGAACGATTCGGACTGCCGAACAATTCTCAATCAGAGTCGATGGCGAGACTGTCAAACTTTTGAATACTTAATTTAATCAATTATATTGAATAACATCTGTTAAACAATCTAATCTACCCCCAACATAGTTTTTTGTTCTTAAATGATGTAGAGTCTAAGAATATGCCTGAATTGCCTGAAGTTGAAACAGTTGTGCTGGGCCTGCGAGAGCTCTTGCGAGGTCGTGTAGTTAAAAATATAACAACGGATTGGCCTAAGAGTCTCAGGGTTTCCGATTCAAGGATAAAAAGTGATATTTTGGGTCAAGAAATCACAGGGCTGAGGAGGGTTGGCAAGATGATTCTGATTGACCTACAGAATAATAACACCCTGGTGATCCACCTTAAAATGACAGGCCAGCTGGTTTACAAGAAGGTTAAAGACGGGGAGTCGGCGGAAGATTTCGGAGCGGGGCATCCTTCAGACAGTTTGATCTCCCGGCTGCCAGACAAGACCACCAGAGTTATTTTGACTCTGGATGGGCGAGCCGTTTTGTACTTTAACGATATGCGCAAATTCGGTTGGATAAAAGTTTTAAGCAGCGGTGAAATAGAAGAATCCAGCCTGATTAATCAGTTGGGGCCAGATTTATTGAAGATTGACAGTAAAGAATTTATTCAAAGACTATCTAAGAGGGGCAAGAACATAAAATCCTGCCTGCTCGACCAAACCATTGTGTCGGGTTGCGGAAACATATACGCCGACGAATCTTTATGGGCCAGCAAAATCCACCCGGGCATGCCGGCGTGTGAGCTGACTCACAAACAACTGGGCAACCTGCACCGCAACCTGCAGGATGTGCTGCGGTTCAGTATCAAGCAAGGAGGCAGCAGCAGCAGAAATTATGTGAATGCCCTGGGTCTTAAGGGTAAATATCTGGATTTCGTCAACGTCTACCAGAAAGCGGGATCGCCTTGTGCTAGGTGCCAAACCCCGATTGAGCGTATAGTAGTGGCAAGCCGGGGCACGCATTTATGCCCTGTCTGCCAGAAAATATAGAGGCAATGATCAAAATTTTAAGCGGCGACGTTCAGAGGGTTAGGGGAAGGAGACGACTCCTTGTCAATGATTTTCTAACCGATAACGACCCGCTTTGCTTGGAAGATATCGACCTGGAAGACAGCCCTCTGGAAATAGCTGAAATTCTCAGTTCCTTGGCAACTACCTCCCTCTTCAATCCCCGCAAGATGGTAGTTTTGAGAAACTTGAGCCGCAGGGCTGACTTGAGGGAGAGGGTTGCGGATATCCTGGCCGGTGTCGCGGATGGCGTGTCGCTGGTTATTGTCGAGGGCAAGTTGGACAAGAAAACGAGTTTCGGCAAGTTTTTAAGCGGGCATCCCGCTCATCAGGAATACCGAGCTTATCAGGGTGCCGAACTGGAGAGTTGGCTGGTTGAGGTGGCGGCGGCCCGTCAGAGCCGGCTGAGCCGCTCGGCCGCCGCCTATTTGATTCAACAGGTCGGATCCGACTCTTTGGCCTTGGGTAACGAGATCCGTAAACTGAGCGTTTACCCGGAGATAACCAGAGAGCTGATCGACAGGCTGGTATTACCCGTTCCCAGCAGCCAGATATTCGATCTCTTGGACGCATTGATGAGGGGCGATTTGACTGCGGCCGTCAGGCTCTACGATGATCAGCGACAACAGAAGAACGAACCGTTGAGCATCTTGGGTATTTTTGTTTGGCAGCTGCGCATCCTGCTGGTGGCCAAAAAGGCCGGCGGCTCCAATATAGTCGCTGAATTCGGCATTAACCAGTTCGCGCTCAGGAAAGCCCAGGCGTTGGCGGCCAATATGAGCATGGCGCAACTGGGCCGCCTTATCGATTTGTGCCGACGGACGGACGAGAGGATCCGCCGCGAATTCATCAATCCCGACGAAGCCCTCCGCTACCTGATTTTCAGGGGCTGCTATCTGAAGAGGGCAGCGGCTTAATTTTTCTTGCCGGCGGCCTGCTTGGCCATCTTCGCGACGCGCGATTTGCGTCTGGCCACCTTGTTCTTGTGGAACAGGTTCTTCTTGCTGGCCCTGTCGAGCAAGCTGTTGAGCTTGGTCTGGGCGTTGGCGACTTCCGTTTTCTTGCCGCCGCTCAGCTTTTCTTCAAATACTTGGGAAGCGGATCTTATATCGCGCTTCAGGCGGCTGTTACTGGCCGTTTTCTTGGCCGTCTGGCGGACCCGTTTCTTTGATGATTTTATGACTGGCATGGTCTGTTCATTGAGTTATCAGGTGATTCAGCTGACCATTCTAACCCAAACGACTGATTTTTAAAACACCCAAAATGCCTTTGCGCCGGTTTCTCCGCGACCCCTGAAAACCCCGTCTGACCGTCCACCCCCGGCAGGTATCAGGAAGCGGCTGGGCAAAACTGGACTTGCAAAAAACAAATTGCTTGTGGTATTTTTTAACTAAATCGCAAGAGGCTCGATGCGGCAGAAAGGGTTCCGCGCCGGCCTTTTAGGAGAAAAATAAAGGGGTTTTAAAAACAATGAAAGACAAAGTTACGCAGCAGGAGTTGGTTGATAAGATCAAAGCGGCCGACAACATCCTGATCATGACCAGCGCCCAGGCCAAGGTGGATCAGTTGGCAACCTGCATCGGTTTGTTCAGGATTCTGCGCGATATGGACAAGAATCCGGCCTTGGTTTACAGCAAAGATGTCCCCGGAGCGATTAATTTCCTGGAGCCGGAGAAGGCCATTCAGGCCGACGCCGAATCCCTGCGCGATTTCATCATCAGCTTCGACCGCAAGAAAGTTGACAAATTCCGCTACAACCAAGAAGGGGATCAGTACAATATTTTGCTGACGCCCTCCAGGCTGGAAGTTATCACCGAAAGCGACATGAAGTACCGCAAGGGCGATTTCAACATCGATTTCATCCTGGCGGTGGGAGTCGACAGCCAGTCGGCCGTCGACCCGGCCGTTAGCGAACATAAGCAACTGATGGACGAACTGCCCCTTGTTAACCTGGTTGCTGGCAAGAAAAGCAGCAGCTGGGAAGTCTCCTGCTGGCAGGACGAAGACAGCCCGGCCGTCGCCGAGATGGCCTACGAGTTAGGCAAGGCTCTGGGCGCTGACAGCTTCAGCAAGCAGGTAGCCAACTCCCTGCTGACCGGCATCATAGATCAGACCGAGCGCTACAAGACGAAGCAGACTAAATCCCGGACGATGCATGTGTCCGCCGACTTGTTGGAAATGGGAGCCGATTTGCAGATGATTAATGAGAATCTGTCCAAGGCCGGCGTCACCCCGGTAGCTTTGCCGGAAGAAGAAACCAAGGAAATCATTGAAGACGCCTTGGGCGAGGCCGGCGAATACGATACCAAGCTGATTAAGAACCGGAAGAAAAAAGCCGGCTCAGGCAACCAGCGCCAATACATGAGGCAAGGCGATGTCGCCGAATCCGGTATTTCTTACGGGGAGAAGGCTGCCAGCAAGAAAGATCAGGAACAAGAATACAAACTGGACAAATTGAACATTGACGAGGAAGGTAATCTGAGGATTGTTTCCGAAGAAGAAGGAGGGGGCGCCGGAGAAACTGACGCGCCAGACCAAAAGACAGCCCCGGCTATGGCCGCCGCTGAGCAGGCGCAACCGCCGGCCGCTTCCGACGGCCAGGCTCAGCAGGCGCCATCCATGGCTGCTTCAGCCGCCGCCCCAGCCGCTACTCCAGCTATGCCGCACCCCGCTTTGAATGCGCCTGCCGCAGCCGATTCATCTCCTGCGCCCCATCCGGCCTTGGGCGCAGCCGCCGCTCCCGCCATGGCCGCCCAACCCCAAGCTCAAGCGCCCTCCATCAGTGAGATAGTCGACAAGACCGCTGCCGCCCCCGGGGCTCCGGCCGTGCCCGGTTTGAACGAGAAAGTGGCCGCCATGTCGCCCGTGAACCCCAGCAGTGCCAGCAGCTACATAGATTCGCTGGCAGGCAGTTCGGCCGCCGCCCCCGGGGCTCCGGCCGCTCCGGCTGCCAATCCCGATCAGGCCATGACGGTCGACAGCTATCTGGCTCAGCAGCAGGCTCCGGCCGCCGACCAATCGGCAGCCGGCGGTTCTTACGCTCCACCCTCGGCGCCGCCCTTGGCTTCAATGAGCTAGATCGCCCTTTGGAATCTCTCGGGTCTTGACTGGTAACGCCGTTTTTGCTACACTCTAGTGGAATCAACCCGCTCTTCCTTAATTCCATACGCAGATTATTTGATGATTAGTTCCAGTCGCAAGGCCACTTTGTTGAAACAATACGGTCGCTCGAAAACGGATGTCGGCTCGCCCGAAGCGCAGGTCGCTGTTTTGACGGAGCGTATCCAGGAGGTTAACCAGCACTTGAAAACGGCTAAAAAGGATAAGATGGCCCAGAGGGGCTTGCTGCAGATGGTCGGCAAGCGCCGCCGGCTGCTGGCTTATCTGGCCCGAAGGGATGTCGCCGCTTACCAAGATTTGATTAAAAAACTTAAATTGCGCAAATAGCCTGATTCAGTCCTTTTTCTGAGTTCTTACCCAACCAACTCAAAAAGCGGAGTGGACCAGTTCACTGCACAAGCGTTTTCCGGCATTTGTTTTGATCCGGGCGGCGGCTCTGGGCCGAGTACCGCCCCCTAGGGACTTGGGAATGAAACAGGAACCAGCTTAAAGAAGATATAAACCGTAACACGAGGATTTAAATGGATATCATCAACCCGTTCAATAAAAACGTTATAAAAGTCGAGACCGAATTCTGCGGCCGGCCGCTCAGCCTGGAAGTCAACCGCGTCGGCTTCAGGTCCAAGGCGGCCGTTTTGGCCACCTACGGGCAAACGGTCGTCTTGGCCGTTGTCAGCGTCGGCGAAGTCAACCCCAACCTGGATTATTTCCCCCTGAGCGTCGATTACGAGGAGCGCTTTTACGCCGCCGGCAAGATCTCCGGCTCGCGGTTCATCAAACGGGAGGGACGGCCGAGCGACGAAGCCGTGCTGACCGGCCGCTTGATCGACCGGCCGATCCGGCCGCTTTTCCCCAAAGGCTATCGCAACGAAGTCCAAGCGGTTGCCACCGTCTTGAGCTTGGATCCGGCGGTTAAGGCCGACGGTCTGGCAATGGTCGCCATCAGCGCCGCCATGTGCTTGAGCGGGGCGCCCTTCGGCGGGCCGGTCGGCGGCGTCAGGATTGCCGAAGCCGGCGGCGAGCTGATCGTTTGCCCGGACAGGAGCCAGCAGGCGGCGAGCGCTTTGGACATTATGGTCGCCTCCAACGAGAAAGGCGTCATGATGGTTGAAGCCGGCGCCAAACAGGTGGACGAAGCCATGATCGAGGCCGCTTTGGAGCTGGGGCACGAATCCAACCAGCAGCTGATCGCCTTGCAGGCGGAACTGATCAAGAAGGTCGGCGTCGAGCCGCAAGCTTACGAGCTGGCTTTGCCGTCCGAGGAAGTCCAAGATTTCGTAGCCGCTTGGTTGAGCGGCAAGGAGGACAGGGCGACAACCGGCGATTTCGCCACTCGGACCGCCAACCTGAAAGCCCTCAAGGACGAATTCAAAGAACACCTGGCTGCCAACTTAGATGAGGATACCTTGGCAAACGGCCAGGGCGTGTATCACGAGGCTTTGGAAGCTTTGACCGACAAGAAGATTCGGGAGAGGATTGTCACGAACGGGGAACGCATCGACGGCCGGGGGCTGGACGAAGTCCGGCCGCTCAGCAGCCAAGTGTCCGTTCTGCCCCGCGTTCACGGCAGCGCCCTGTTCACCCGCGGCGCGACCCAGGCCTTGAACGTTATCACCTTGGCTCCGCCTTCCTACGCCCAGTCTCTGGACACGATGGAGCTGGAAGAGGAGAAGTATTACCTGCACCACTACAACGCCCCCGGCTACACCGTCGGCGAAATCAAGCGTTTGGGCAGTCCCGGCCGGCGGGAAATCGGCCACTCCTATTTGGCCGAGCGGGCTTTGCTGCCGGTGATTCCGTCCCAAGACGATTTTCCTTACACGATCCGCAGCGTGACCGAGATTATGAGCCAGCACGGCAGCACCTCGATGGCGGCAACCTGCGCCAGCTGCTTGGCGCTCATGGACGCCGGCGTGCCGATCAAGGCACCTGTTTCCGGCGTTGCCATGGGCTTGATTCTTAAGGATGACGGCCGGCCCGTTATCTTGACGGATATCGCCGATGCCGAGGATTTCGCGGGAGACATGGACTTCAAGGTCGCCGGTACGCCGAACGGCGTGACGGCTTTGCAGATGGATATGAAGGTCGCCGGCCTGCCGCCGGCCATCCTGTCAGAGGCGCTGGCCCACGCCCGCAAGGGCCGCTCGGCCATCCTGAAACACATGTTGTCTGTCTTGGACCGGCCGCGGCCCGAGATGAGCGATTCCGCCCCCCGGGTCGAAAAGCTCAAGATCCCCGTCAGCAAAATCAAGGATGTCATCGGCAAGAGCGGCGAAACGATCAACTCCATTATCGACCAGACCGGCACGCAGATAGACATTCAAGACGACGGCACGGTCCTGATTTTCTCCGCCGACCGCGAGTCGGCTCAGCAGGCGGTCGAACACGTCAAGAACCTGACCCAAGAGCCGGAGGTCGGCCGGATTTACCGCGACCGCCCCGTGGTTAAAGTGGCCGATTTCGGCGTCTTCGTCAACCTGTTCAATAATCAGGACGGCATGGTTCACGTTTCGGAGATCAACGACCAGCACGTCCGCCACCCCAGCGACGTCCTCAAGGAGGGCGACAAGGTAGACGTCAAGCTGGTGTCCATCGACGACCAAGGGCGCCTGAGCCTGAGTATCAGGCAGGCCAAAGACAAGAAAAGTAAAGGAAGCTGATTCATTAACTCCGATGACAACCGCGACTGACAACCTGGAGGGCCGCAAGGCCGATTTGCTCGAGCAGCTGCGCCGGGCGATCGTTGAGGACCGGCAGGTTATGGATTCCGAGCCGGCCAAGACCGCGACCCAGCTGGTTTTCGGCGACGGCAACCCGGCCGCCAAAATAGTCTTCGTCGGCGAGGCGCCCGGCGCTTCGGAAGACAAAGCCGGCCGGCCGTTCGTCGGCCAAGCCGGCCAGTTGCTGGAAGAGTGCTTGCGGGAAGTCGGCCTCAGCCGCCAAGAAGACGTCTGGATCACCAACTTGGTCAAGCACCGCCCGCCGGCCAACCGCGACCCCAGCGAAGAAGAGAAGCGCCTCTACGCCGGCTATTTGGACCAAGAACTGGCCGTTATCCAGCCGACCGTCGTCATCCCGCTCGGCCGGCACGCCGCCAGCCATTTTCTCAGCGATTTTTCAATCAGCCGCCAGCACGGCCAGGCGCGCCGGGTCAGCTACGAATTCGCCGACGGCCGGACCGAAGACCTGCTGATTATGCCTTTTTACCACCCGGCGGCGGCTCTCTACAACCCGCAGCTGCTGGCAACGATTAAAGAAGATTTCAAAAAACTACAATCAATATTATGAACAGACAACCACGTAACCAAGCAAATAAACGCCCGCCGGCCAAGACCGGCGGCAAGAAACCGCCGGCGGCTAAAAAACCGGCCCGCAAGCGGACGGCCATTGGCCTGAAAGGCGTGACCCAGAGCAGTCTCAACCAGGCTCTGCGGACGCAGAAACGGAGCAGCCAGTTGGCCGATCAGGTCATCGACAAGGCCCAGATCGCCGACAAGCAGCCGGCGCCGAAAACCAAAGTCGCCAATATTTTCGGCCAGGACCAGCTGAAAGTCGTTTTCCTGGGCGGCCAGGATGCCATCGGGGCTAAGAACATGGTCGTGCTCGAATACGACAAGGACGCCCTGATTTTGGACTGCGGCAACGATTTGGGCCTGGATCTGCCGGGCGTCAACTACGCCATTTGCGACACCACCTACCTAGAGGAGATCAAGGGCAAGCTTAAAGGCTATGTCATCAGCCACGGGCACTTGGACCATATCGGCGGCCTGCCCCATATCCTGCCCAAGTATCCGGCGCCGGTTTACGGCTCTCCCTTTACGATCGGCATGATTAAAAAAGCCTTGGCTAATTCTGCCGAGAGCGCCCACTTGGTCGACCAGCTGAAGTTCTACGAGATGAACATGGACGGCCACGAACGGCTGCTGGCCGGCAAATCCTTCTACGTCGAGCTGGTCCGCATTACCCATTCGATTCCGCAAAGCAGCTGCATCATCGTCGACACGCCGGCCGGCCGGGTCGTCAACACGGGCGACTTCCGCCTGGACCCCGAACCTCTGGATTTCCTGCCGTCCGATATAAAGCGTCTGCGCCAGCTGGGCGATGAGGGCGTCCTGCTGCTGCTCTCGGAAAGCACCAACGCCCAAACGCCCGACCGCACGCCGACCGAGCACACCCTGCAGCCCAGCTTCAACGATTTGATCAAGCGGGCCACGGGGCGGATGTTCGTCGCCACCATCTCCTCGAATATCAACCGCATTCAAATGATTATCAATTCCGCCGCCGAGGGCGGCCGCAAGGTCGCCATTGACGGTCGGAGCATGATCCAGCACGTCGAGCTGGCGATCAGGATGGGCCTTTTGAAAGTGCCCAAAGACACGATTGTCACCCTGGCCCAGCTGGCCTCCCTGCCCGACGACCGCATCCTGATGCTTTGCACCGGCTGGCAAGGGGAGATCGGCGCTTCGTTGCAGCGGATGAGCATCGGCGAGCACAAGTACATCAACCTGCGGCCCGGCGACACGGTGGTCGTTTCCTCCAAGCCGATTCCGGGCAACATCCCGGCTTACGACAAGCTGGGCGACGACCTGGTCAAACTGGGGTGCCGGCTGTACCGGGCGCCGACCTGGGAGGTCGACGGCTCGGCCGGACCCCTGCACGTTTCCGGCCACGGCTGCCGCGGCGAACAACGGGAAATGCTGGAAATCATCCGGCCGCGTTACTTCGCTCCGATTTACGCCGGGGCAATGAATCGCCACTACCACGCCCAGCTGGCGGAAGAAGAAGTCGGTCTGGACGGGAAGAATATTTTCATGGCTAACAACGGCGACATGCTGACTTTCAACACCGCCGGGGCTGCCAAATTGCATCAGAACGCCGTCACCCACGGCTCGGTTCTGATCGACGATTCGGGCCAGGCGATTCCGAGTATGGTTATCAAGGACCGCCTGCTGCTGAACGCCAACGGCTTGGTCGTCATTATCCTGACCATCAACCGCCAGAGCGGCCAGCTGATCTCCAGCCCGGACATCGTTACCCGCGGTTTCATCTACATCCGCGACAACGAGGAGCTGATGAGCATGTTCAGGAACGAGCTCAAACGGGCCGTCAACCAGCGCTTCAACCGGATCGCTCTGGATCGTTTCAAGACGGAGCTCAAGGATCACGCCACCCACTTCCTCTACAATCAGACCCAGCGCTCGCCGATTGTCATTCCGGTCATCAACATTGTTTCCGACAACGGCAACGGCCGGCCCAGAAACGGCCGCAAGGCGACCGAGGGAGGGAGCAAAAGCCCGACGGCCAAGAATTACAAGCGGCTGGTCGAACTCCGGACTTCCATCAGAGACGGCCAACTTAAGAATTCGCCTTAGCTTGGTTGTATAATGTATGGTGAAGGTGAAGAAAAATGCCGAACGCCCGCAAACCGGCCAAAAATAGCGCTAAAACCAAGCCAACCGCTTCCGCAGAGGATGGTGGCGATCTGTTTAAGAAAATCCTCCGCCAATCTCTGCCGCTGCTGGCCATCCTGCTGGCCTTGTTCCTGATCCTCGGCCGGCTGGAGCTGGGCGGCCGCTTGCCGGTCTTTCTCCACGATGCCACGTCTCAGGCCGTCGGCTGGCTGAGCTGGTCGGCCTTGCCGGCTATCATTATCTACTTCGCCTATCTCAAGGCCAGGGACATTGAACAAGAAATTTCCATCACCCGCTGGTTGGCGGCCGTCGTCATGCTTATCTCGCTGGCCGGCATCTGCCACGTTTTCCTACAAGACGACAACGCCGGACAGTTGGCGGCCGACGGCCGTTACGGGGGGTATCTGGGTTACGCTGTCTCCTATGCCCTGAAGTACCCGCTCAACGCCTTGACTTCTTTCATGGTGCTGGCTGTCGTCAACGTCGTCAGCCTGTTCATCGTTCTCAACCTCAGTTTGAAGTCCTTGTATGATTTTGTGTTCAACGGCTTAGTCGGCTTGTGGAACCGGTTCTTCAGCCGGCCGGAGCCGGTCGAGGAAAAGGCCGCGCCGGCCGCCAAGCCTAAACCCAAGAAAGACAAGGAATTCAAATTGCACAAGGGCGTGCCGGTCGAAAACTCGGCTCCCGCGCCGGCCGCCGAACCTTCGGCCTCGCAGGTGGCCAAGAACGCCCTGACGGTCGCCGACGATCCCGACTGGAAGCTCCCCTCGATCGACATCCTTAACCGCAAACAGGACAAAGCCGACGCCGGCGACATCCAAGCCAATGCCGAAACCATCCGGGAAACCCTGGCCAATTTCAACATCGACGTCGAAATGGAAGGCGCCAACGTCGGACCCAGGGTGACCCAGTACACCCTCAGGCCGCCGTCGGGCATCAAACTGGCCAAGATAGTCGGCCTGGAGAGCAATATCGCCTTGGATTTGGCCGCTTCCTCGATCAGGATCGAGGCTCCGATTCCGGGTCAGCGCGCGGTCGGTATCGAGGTGCCCAACAAAAAGGCGGCCACGGTCAGGATCAGCAGCCTGTTTGAATCGGCCGAGTGGCAAAACGTCGAACCGCGCAGCCTGGCTTTTTGCATCGGCAAGGATATCGCGGGCAACCCGGAAATCGCTTATCTTGAGAAGATGCCCCATATCCTGCTGGCGGGTCAGACCGGTTCCGGTAAGTCGGTCGGCATCAATATCTTGCTGACCAGCCTGCTTTACCGCAACAGCCCGAGCGATCTGAAACTGATCCTGGTCGATCCCAAGCAGGTCGAGCTGGGTCCCTACAACGATATCCCGCACCTGCTGACCCCGGTTATCAACTCGCCGGAGAAATGCCTGTCGGCCTTGAAATGGACGGTGGCCGAGATGGAGCGCCGGCTGCGGACTTTCGCCGGCGTTTCCAAGCGCAATATCGCCGAATTCAACAGTCTCAAGGATCAGGTTTCGATGCCTTTCATCGTCGTCGTCATCGACGAGCTGGCCGATCTGATGATGGTCGCCTCCCGGGACGTCGAGTCCCTGATAGTCAGGATCGCCCAGAAGGCCCGGGCCGCCGGCATCCATCTCGTGCTGGCCACCCAGCGGCCGAGCGTCGACGTCATTACCGGCTTGATCAAAGCCAACGTGCCGGCCCGCATGGCCTTCACGACCGCTTCCCAGGTCGACAGCCGGACGATTCTGGACCAGGTCGGCGCCGAGAAACTGCTGGGCGCCGGCGACATCCTTTACCTGCATTCCAGCCTGCCCAAACCCAAGCGGCTGCAGGGTGCTTTCATGAGCGACGGCGAGACCGAGAAGGTCTGCGAGTTTTTGCGCCAACAGCGCGAAGTCGAGTACGACAGCGAAGTCGTCAGCCAGCAGGTCAGCTTGACGACCGGCCGCAGCCAGGTGCTGGATTTTGACGGCGACGACGGCGACGACGAGCTGTTCAAGGAGGCGGTCGAGGTGGTGGTCAAGGCTGGCAAGGCTTCGACCAGCTTGCTGCAGCGCCGCCTCAGGGTCGGCTACGCCCGGGCCGCCCGTTTGATCGAATCCTTAGAAGAACAGGGGATTATCGGGCCGGCCGACGGCAGCCGCCCGCGGGAGGTGCTCAAGGCTGGTTTGGACGACGACTTGGAGGATGGCAGCGAAGGGCCGCCCGCCGAAGACCCGGACGGCTTCGAGGATTCGGAAGAAGAGCGGCCGGACTAACGGTCTGGCTTGGCGGTCCGCCACCGCCAAATCAGCAAGGCTACCAACAGACAAACTGGCAAGATTATAGCTGCCCAAGTCACAACGCTCCGGCGGTTGGCGCCGGCTGTCTCAATTCGTCTGTCAGTTCTATCCGAACCGGCGGGCGGTTGTCGGGCGGTTGACGTTCGCTTGTCTGCGGGCGCTGCGGGCATCAAGCCTGCTTCTTCGACCGCGTCCGCTATTTCCGACTCCGGCGGCAATTCGGCTGCAACCCCGTCGCCGGGCGGCTCACCAATGTTAGGCTGGACGGTGATGTCGTCAGCCGGTTCGGGTTCGGCAGCAGTGCTGATCGGCGTTATCGGAGCGGGGCCGGAGGGCGATCTGCCATTCGACCCGGATTCTTCTGTCGTGACGGGCATCGGATCCTGCAAATCAGGGAGGGTAGGAGCGGTCTGGACAGCTATTTCAAATTCAAAAATTTTGTAGCCCCAATTGTCACTCCGGTCACGGACCGCAAAACAGAAAATGTAATCACCGGCCGGCAGACCGCTCAGATCAACGCGGTGACCCGGGTCGAAGCCGCCGGTAAAGGCGGCCTGGTCGCACCGGGTGCCGGTGATGCGGACATTGCGCCAACTGCTCTGATCGATATCTTCAGCGTTGCTGCTGGCTATCAACTCGGTTTCGGTTTGTCCGATTGCAATTTGCGGGGCGGTTGTGTCTGGTGGTGAGGTGAAGTCTTTCGGCGACGTTTTGCCAGGAGCTGCCTCCTCTTTGGGCGCGACGCGCAAAACGGAGTCGCTACTGGTTATGTACAGGGCTTGGTCGGGTCCAATAATCACGGAACGCAGGCGATTGTACGTCCGCTCCAGTTCCGACGGAATAACCAAACTGCGGTATGTTCCGGCAGGACTGAAGTCAAACAAATAGAGGGTTGAGTTTTTCAAAGTCGCGACGGCCAGCCAGCCCTCCTTGTCGCCCCAACGGTCGCCCTCCAGAAAAATACCGCCGGCGGTGGCCCAAGTGCGCCGGCCGGACGACCAGCTGGCCTCCACGGCGGACGGATACTTGCTAGTATCGGTCATGGGGTTGTATTCATAGTAGTCGTTGTTTTCTGAATTGGCTCTCAGCGGGTTCCAGCCGTAGTTGCCTCCTTTCTGGAGCAGGTTGATTTCGTCATCGACGTCGGGGCCGTGTTCGACGACCCACATCTGACTAGTGCCGGGGCGCAGGGCTAACCCCTGGGGGTTGCGGTGCCCGTAAGTATAAATCAATCTGGAATTGGCCGAGTCGTCATTGATATAGGGATTGCCCGGCGCTCCCTGGCCATTTGAAGCGTCGACCCGTAAGACCTTGCCGGCCAGCGAAGTCAGATCCTGAGGGGTTGTGCCGGTCGCCGCATCGCCGGTTGAAATATACAGATAGCCGTCGGCGCCGAACCGCAGCCGGCAGCCGCTGTGCCGGCCGTTGTCGTGCATGGGAATGCCGTCGACCAGAGGGTCATCGACTCGGGTTGCCTGGCTGTAATCGTTATTGATGGTCCAGCTGATTACCTGGATCTCTTGGGGGTTCCGGTGGCCCTGGCAGGTATAGAAGCGGCGGTTGTTGTCAAAATCGGGATCAACCACCATGCCCATCAAGCCGCCTTCACCGACGGCTCTCAAGTCCGACCAGTCTGCCCCGACGGTTCTCACGGTTCCGTCGCTCAACCGGGCTTTAATACCTCCGCCCCGCTGGTTGACCAACATGGTTCCGTCAGGTGTGAAAGTGATGCCCCAGGGGACAGATAAACCGTCCATCAAGACGCTTACGGTCAGCTCGAACCCAGCGGCCCGGGCGGTCAGTCGTTTGCCGTTCCAAGCCTTTGCCAACCACAGGAGAGCCAGGCAGCAAGCGGCAATCAGGCAGCAGCCGAGAACGATTTTGTTCAGCTTGCGGCCGGAACCAATTCTGACCGCCTTTGAGCCACGAATATCCATTTTTAATATTCTATCCCCATTTCGGGCAACTCTTCATTTTAAAATGAGCGCAAACCGCTCCTAGAACAATCGCCGGGGGTTGTTTTATTGTCATAATCGGCTACCCAGATTTTGTAAATCTGCGAGAATCGATGGTTAACCGCCGCCGCTAAAGCGGACTCTTTGAGCGGCCCGTTCGCCTTCTTTCCGGCTGCTTGTGGCGGTCGGACTTGGCAAATTCAATACTCAGGAGCTTCGTTTTAAGAAACGCGAGCAACCAAGGTGCGCTTCTGTTTTAAACCGTTTTTGGTTATCATTGGGCAGTAAGGCTTATTTCTTGAATGGTGCGGCTTCTCAGCAAGATATTTTTTAGACTGGACGAACGGCAGGAAGGTGCGACTTCGCTGTACCTGAGCCTGATAGTGATGGTCATCCTGAGCCTGATGGCCTTCGGTTTCGCCCAAATTGCCGGCACCAACTACCGCCAAATCGCCGAGAGCCAGTACAACCTGCTGTCCCATTACGGTGCCGAGTCGGCAATCAATCAAGTGCGCGGAGCGATCCACGACAGCATTACCCACACCAGCCAAGTGGCCAATTCCGACAATCTTTCGGTTGAAAAAACCTCCGGCAGCAACAGTTTGACCAATCCGGCCGGCGGCTTCGGCTCGGCGGTTTTCATCAGCGGCGATCTGCTGATTGTCGGCGCCCCCACCGCCAACGGCGGCAAAGGCGAAGTTTATGTTTATGAAAAGTCCGGCGCCGACTGGCACGGCGCCACCCTTACGGCCACCGTCGGCGACAGCACGGCCGGCATCAGCTTGACGGCCGGCGACGCCTTCGGCGCTTCGGTCGTTCTCAGCCGCGGCCAGTTGGCGGTGGGGGCGCCCGGCGGGGCGGCGGTTTATCTTATTTCGCCGGAACGCAACTTCAGGAATAAGATAAATACGGCCGACGTTCCCGGCGGCGGCGGCACGGATTTCGGCTCGGCGGTCGCTTTGCACGGCGCCGGCAACGGCTTGCGGTTGCTCATCGGCGCGCCCGGCGTTGGCAAGATCCACCTTTTCTCGTTCACGGACCTCTCGAACGTGGCGTACGAGCGCGAAATCAAACCCGCGGACGTCTCAATCGGCACCGTCAGCGGCTTCGGGACCGCCCTGTCCGCGCACAGCAACCTGCTCGCCGTCGGGGCGGACAACGTCGCCTACGTTTTGGAACGGCAAGGCAGCAACTGGTCGCTCAAAGCCACGGTCAGCAACCCCGACGGCGTGGACCTGTTCGGCGCTTCGGTCAGCTTGGACAGCAGTTTATTGCTCGTCGGGGCGCCGGGAGGCGACGACGGCCACTCGGATGCCGGCGCGGTTTACGCTTTCGAGCGCCAGGGCTCCAGCTGGGAGTGGAAACACCGGATTTCCGAAGCGCCGTCGACCGATTCGCAGTTTTCGTTCGATTTGACGGCCAATGAAAACTTCGGCCGCTCCGTCAGCCTGGACGGCAATAAAGCCGCCGTCGGGGCGCCGGGGAGCAATACGGCTTACTTCTTCAAGATCGCGAGCAACGATATCCTTAACGATATCTGGGCGGCCGATTTGGATCAGGATTGCCCGAGTCAAGAAGACGCCCATCCGGCTTGGCGCAACAACGTCGTTTTGGCGGACGAGGACACCGGCGAAACCATCGTCGAATACCTATGCGTGAGCGTCGAGGTCGCCCCGCTGGAGGTGCTCTACGACAACATCGGCTTGGAGCGGTCGCTGGTTTTCGGCCTGGAGGCGGTCGACAGCAGCTATAACGACGTCAATTTGAACGAGCTGACCTTGGAATGGAACCACGCCAATACGGAGACGGCAGTCGGCTTGGCCAGCGTGTCCCCGCCCGGAAGTTTCAGCAGTCAGGCGGGGTGGGGCAGCCGGACGATTCCGCTGCTGCGGGCCCAGATTTCAATCGTCAATCTCGATCAAGGCTTCAGCCGCGAGACCATGAATAAAAACTCCAGAGTTTTCTATCTTTATCCCGACGCGACGGGCGGCAGCGCCGATTGGCTGACCGACGGCGGCAAGGTAATCGGCGGCGACTGCGACGTCAACAGGCGGCCTTTCGCCTGCCAGATGGCCTTCAACTTGCCGCTGCCGACGGATGCGGGCCTTGAGCAGGTCAGCACGCCTCCGCCAAGTCTTTCGGACCGGCTCGTTTACGCGGTCAGAATCCAGTCTTTCTACAACGAGGCCCGGTTGCAGATTACCGGCAAGCATGGAACGTCATCGGACGAGGCGCAGTTCAAGAATCTGCAGGCCGTCATCACGGCGACGGGCAGGAGCAACAATGTTTTGGAGCGTCTGCGGGAGCGGATACCGCTCCGGCCCGTCTACGACCTGCCGGAATACGCGATCGATTCGGCCGGAAACTTGTGCAAGATTTTAGCTGCTGACGACAGTTCGGGCGTCTATCTGTTCGTGGAAGAACCATACGACAATCTGGGGTCGGAGCCGGCCTGCTCGCTAACACCTTAGCCGGGCGGCCGCTTGCTTTTTACCATCGGCGCCACTATAATTGTCGGAGCAAGATAAAAACCGCCGCAAAAAAATCGGCTTCTGATTTTTACCGGCGTTTTTTGTTTGAAAAGGCTTATTTAAGGAGACAATATTTTGCCCGACACAATCGTTTACGAGCTGGCGGTCCTTTACCGCGCCGATCTGGAGGAGGCTTTGGACAAAGCGGCCGACAAGGTCAAGGCTTTGGTTACGTCCCGCGGCGGCAAGATCGTGACCGAGGACGTCTGGGGCAAGCGCCAGCTGGCCTACCGGATCAAGAAGGAGACCCACGCCGTCTACGCTTTCTATGACATTGAGATTGACGGCGGCGCTTTGTCCGGCATCGAAACCGCTTTGAACATCAACGAGGAAGTGTTGAGGTACCAGTTCCACAAGCCCGACTTTAAGGCTCGTGAAGTGACGGCGGCCCGGGCGGCAGCCAAGCAAGCGGCGGCGGCCGAAGCGGAGACGGAAACGGCAGGCGAGCCGGCCGAAACAGAAACGGCGGAGGTGAGCTGAAATGGCCCGCAGTTTTAACAAGGTCATCCTGATAGGCAACCTGACCAGGGATCCGGAGGTCAGGGCTCTGCCGAGCGGCACCGAATTCTGCCGGTTCGGCCTGGCGGTCAACTACAGCTACCGGACCGCCGACGGCGAGGACAAGGAAAGCGTTGATTTTATCGATATTTCAGTTTGGCGGCCCGGCCTGGTGTCGATCGTGCAGACCTATTGCCACAAGGGCAAGCAGGTCATGGTCGAGGGCCGGCTGACGAGTTCCAGCTGGGAACAAGACGGCCAGACCCGGAGCAAACTGGAGGTCAAGGTCGACAATATCCTGTTGCTCGGTTCGGCCGGCGGCGGCCAAGGCGGCGCCCCGGCGGAGCGGCCGGCGCAGGCAAGCAAGCCGGCGGGCAAGGCGGCCGAGGAAGACTTCGGCACGGAAGAAGATTACGAGCTGGAAGCTTTGAACTACGACCAAGAGGGAGTCAACCCGGAAGACATACCGTTTTAAGGAAGAAAACCATGGCTAAAGACACGGCGACCAAGCAGCAGAAACCGGAACTGGACAACAGTTATTTCGACCACAAGGATATCGACAACCTGAAGCGTTTCGTCAACCAGTTCGGCCAGATAGAGAACCGGCACCGTTCCTCGGCCAACCGCGACAAGCCGGTGCTGAGAGCCTGCGAGCAGAAGCGTCTCAGCAAAGCCGTCAAGCGGGCCAGGTTCCTGGCGCTGTTGCCGTTTATAAATCGCGACACCGACTCTTGACGGACTCATGAGCCTGACACCTACCGACCTGAAAAAGGGCGTCGTCTTCTTTCTCGACGGCCAGCTTTACGAAAGCCTGGAGTACAAGCAGAAGGTTCAGGCCCGGCAACAGTCGTCGGTAACCGTCAGAATCCGCAACCTGAAAACCGACAAGTTGTCTACCCACACCTTCCGCGGCGGCGAGGAGTTGGCGCCGGCCGACCTGAACAAGCGGACGGTCCAGTTCCTGTACGCCGACGGGGGCGCCTGCCATTTTATGGATCCCGACAGCTTTGAGCAGCACGAACTGGGCTTGGCGGCCGTCGGCGACAAAACGGCCTACTTGGCCGAGGGGCAGAAGGTGGTCCTGCTGCTGTTGGACGGGCGGCCGTTGACGGTCGGGCTGCCGAAAAACGTCTGGCTGGAAGTGGCGGAGGCTGAGGCAGCCGTCAAAGGCGACACCAGTTCGGCCGTTCTGAAGGACGTCAAGCTGTCGACGGGTTTGGTTATCAAGGTGCCGGCTTTCATTAAGGCCGGCGACGTGGTTTCGGTGGATACGGCCAGCGGGGCTTACCGTGAACGGCAAAAGTGACAAAGTCAGGTTCGACGAGTATCTGGCTGCCGAAAAACTGGTCGGTTCCCGGCACCAAGCGGCCGATCTCATCAAGCGCGGCCAGATCAAGTTGAACGGCCGGACCGTTACAAAGCCGTCGCTGAGGTTGGACCCCGGCCTTAAGCAGCGCGTCCAGCTCAAGACCGGCCAGCTCTACGTTTCGCGAGCCGGCTACAAACTGGCGGCCGCGGCCGAGACCTTAGGAGTCAATTTCAAAGGCAAAGTGGTCTTAGACGCCGGCGCGCATCTGGGAGGCTTTACCGACGTCATCTACCAGCGCCGGGCGGCCGCCATCGTCGCCGTCGACGTCGGCAAGGAGCCGCTGGCGGCGCACCTGCGCCAGAAAGACAATATCCTGTCTTTCAACCGGACCGATATCCGCGACTTCGACTGGCCCGGGCAGCTGTCTCTGCCGGATATAATCGTCGCCGATTTGTCCTTTATCAGCCTGACCAAGGTCTTGGCGGGCTTGCAGCGTTTTTGCCGTCCCGGAACCGCGGTCTTGGTGCTGGCCAAGCCCCAGTTTGAAGCCGAGGGTTACGATTTGCAGGGCGGCGTCGTCAAGAACAATTTGCAGCGGCGGGCCATTTTCCGCCGGCTGGAGGGCTGGTTTAAGGAAAACGGCTGGGCCGTTGCGGGCAAGGCGGATTCCAAGGTGGCCGGCTTGAAGGGCAATCTGGAAAGGTTTTACCTGTTGCGGCCGCCCGTCAAACGTTGAATTTGAACTCGACGACGTCGCCGTCCTTCATCAAGTACTGCTTGCCTTCCGTCCGGCAGAGTCCGCCGGCCCGAGCCGCCGACCAGGACCCCGACTCCATCAAGTCCTCGAAAGTAACGACGTCGGCAGCGATGAAGCCCCTCTCCATGTCGCCGTGAATGGCGCCGGCGGCTCTTGGCGCCGGGCAGTTTTTCGGTATGACCCAGGCTTTGGCTTCCTTGGGGCCGGCCGTCAAGAACGTCTGGAGGCCGAGGATGTCGAAGCCGGCCGCAGCCAACTGTTCGATGCCGCTTCTCTTAAAGCCGTACTCGCGCAGGAAACCGGCCCGTTCCTCAGTGCTCAACTGGCTGATTTCCAGCTCCAGCTTGGCGCTGACAAACAGGCAGTCGCCGCCCGGAGCCGCTTCGGCCAGCTCGGCCTTTAGCTCGGAGTTGCCGATGTCTTTTTCGGCCAGGTTGAAAATGTAGACGGTCGGCTTCAAGGTCAGCAGGTTGAACCGGGCCAGCTGCTCGGAGTACTCTTCCCGCCGGGGGCTGTGGCTGAGAAGCCGGCCGTCGTCGAGTTCGCCCAAGGCGGCCTCAAGGCAGACCAGCTGCTCGGCCAGCTGCTTGTCGCCCTTGGCCGGCTTGCGCAGCTTCTGGAACTGGCCGTCTAGGACCTGCCAGTCGGCTAAAACCAGTTCGGTGCTGATAATGCCGATGTCGGCCTTGACGTCGGTATCGGGTCGGAAAGCGCCGACCACCTGGGCGATGACGCCGGTCCGGCGGATGTTCTCTAAGAATTTGTTGCCCAGGCCCTCGCCGCGGCTGGCGCCCTCTACAAGACCGGCGATGTCGGTGAAACTGACGGTGGCGGGAACGGTTTTGTCAGCCTCAAAGACGGCCGCCAGCCGGTGGACCCGGCCGTCGGGCAGGGGGACGATGCCGAGGTTGGGTTCGATAGTGGCAAAAGGGTAGTCGGCCACCAGCACGTTCTGCCGGGTCAAAGCGTTGAAAAGGGTCGACTTGCCGACGTTCGGCAGGCCGACCAGGCCGATGCTCAAAGACATAATCGCTGAGGCAATTATAATACATTCCATCTGTTTGCATTTTGGTTTGTTTGGTGTATCTTTTTAATAGAGCTAATGCTATAATCGACTGCAACAATGGGGAAACGATGGGAATTTTAAGTGGGCTTCCTGATTTTTTCGGCCTAGATATCGGCACTACGGCCGTGCGGGTCGTACAACTTAAAGGCAAGGGTTCGTCCCGGACCGTTTTTCGTTATGGCAAAGCCCCGCTTGACCCGAGCATCGCCGGCAAAACCGACGTCGACAGCTTAGCCAAGATGGCCAACACGATCAGGGAAGTCCTGGTGCAGAACCAGGTTACGACCCGCAACGTCGTCATGGGCCTGCCGACCAACAAGGTCTACTCGGTGGTCAGGGAATTCGACTACATGCCGTCCGCCGAATTTGCCAAAACCCTGAAGTTCCAGATCGAGCGGATCGTGCCGTCGCACGAGGAATCGAAGATCGACTGGGCGGTTTTGGATCCCGAGGTCAAGGAAGCGGAGAAGAAAGAGGTTCTAATCTGTTCCTCGGCCAATGAGTTCATCCAGCAGCGCCTGGAGATGCTGGAAAGCATCAACCTCAACGTCTTGGCTTTCGAGCCCGATTCCTTGGCGCTGGTTAGAGCGATGGCCAGCGCTCAGGCGGGCCAGGACAGCTTGATAGTCGATATCGGCTACAACGACTGCGACATCATCGTCATGCACAAGAACCAGCCGCGCCTGATTACGTCCGTGAGCACCGGCATCAACAACGCTGTCAGGGGAGTGACCAACAGCATGCACATCGACAACGCCCAGGCGCAGCAGTTGATTTTCCAGCTCGGCCTGTACGAGAACCCCAGCTACCCCAGCCTGCGTTCGTCCATCGTCCAGGCCTTCGATATGGTGATTATCCAGATAAGAAAGTCCATCGGCTTCTTCACCAACCGTTACACGGACAGCTCCCTGTCGCAAATCACGCTGTGCGGCGACGCCGCCTACATCCCCGGGTTCGCCGAATTCATCGCGGCCCAGACCAATATGCAGACCATTATCGGAGATGCTTGGCAGAACGTCGTTTGCCCGCAAGAAATTCACGAAGACCTCAAGAGCCTGTCGACCAACTTTGCCGTGGCCGCCGGCTTGGCGGAAAGGCAAGTCATCTGACCCGTAATGATCTTTATCAACCTTCTTCCCGATATCAAACTGGAATACGCCCGAGCGCTGCGCATCAAGCGCTTGCTGGTGCTGATGTCGGCGGTGCTCATAACCTGCTGCATCATCGTCGTCTCGGCCCTGTTCTTCTACGCCGAAATCCAACAGCCCCGGCAAATCGCCAGGATTGAGGGCACTCCCACGGGCGCAACGGACCCTGAGACGGGCGAGCCGATCTACTCCCCGGCCGACAGCAACAACGCCATTTTGACCGAGATCAAGAGAAACCGGGAAATCAGCCGGATCCTGACCATCCAAAACCAGTTGAACACCCTGCCGGGCTTAAGGGAAGACAGGACGGCGGTCGACCGGCTCTTCAGGAGCGCCAACGGCGACGTCGATGATTTGGCTTATCTGGAATCCTTGATCCCGGAAAAGTCCAGGTTTACGGGTGAGGCGCCCGTCGAGATGGCAACCTTCGATTTCGAGGCGAACACCTTCACGCTGTCCGGCAAGACCGACGATTCGCAGTCGGCTTTGGAGCTTGAGGGGACAATTGAATACATCGGCGTTAAGGATGATTGCGAGACTGAAAACATATTCACCCGCATCTACCCGTTCAGGCTTGACAGCGACATAGACATACCCCCCGGCTCCACCCCGACGGGCGAGAATGACGAGCCGGAGCGGATATCCTACCAGCTCTCAGGTATTTTTTCAGCGGATCTGTTTGACCCGGCCGTCAAGGAAGACGAGTTGAAACTGGTGGTTCCGGCGTTCAATGTCGGCAATGACAACATCCCGCAGCCTGACGCTAAGTGTTCATTGCCGGAGTCCAACGATCAACGGCTGAATCCGGTGTCCGGCAATGCGGCGCCCGCCAGCGAAGATGCGGCCGCGCCCGATGGGAATCAAGAGGATGGAGAGTAGGAGTATAAATGGCTGATTTGGTATCCGGCGCTAAGAAGATTGGCATAGATCGCAACCAGCGCACGGCCATGATTGCCGTGGGCCTGGCGGCTTTCGTGCTGGTTTTCAGCATTTTCTTCGGCTTGCGCCTTTACAGCAAGCAGCAATACCAGAGCCACGTCATCAGCGAGCTGAAGTGCGCCAATCAGGCGATCAACGACAGCCGGAGCAACCTGAGCGCTTTGGAAACCGCGTTCAATAAATTCAACACGGCCGACCCGATTCTGGGTGATGGAAAACAAGGAACCGTCCAGAATTCAGCCGTCGTCCTCAGATCCCTGCCGGTCAAGTACAAGAAGAACCAGATTCAGCATTTCTGGGGTAATGCCGGCTTCCTGAAGGAAGGCACCGGCACGGGGCTGCTTAGCGCAAGCGAGCGGAGGGCGGAATACACCGGCCTGCCGGAAACGGGAGAGGGCTATACCAGCAACGGCCAGATCGCTTTCCCTGACGGCAGCGGGGGCGCCGAGGGCGAAGCGGCCGCGGGCGGCCTGCAGGAGATCGAATTCACCTTCCAGGTCGACGTCAACAGCCAGGAAGAAATGGACAAGCTTTTCGAAGATTTGGACAACTTCATCATGCCGGTCAAAATTTTAAGCCTGGATGTCAGGTTTATGGACCAAGACACCTCTGATGGCGGCTACGCCAACTTGAACATGAGGCTGAAGACCTACGTTCAGGGCGAGAGGAACATAGATATTTCAGAAGACACGCTTGAGGAAGGAAGCACGACTGGCGGCAGCTGCTAGGTATAATCATGAAATCCAAAGATATAGTCCCGCTGGTAATAGTCGTCGTCATCTCCACGATCCTGGCTTACGTTGCCAGCTCTTTCTTCATCGACGGCACGCCGGAGTCCCGGAAAATTGAAACCGTCAACACGATTGAAGCCAATTTCCCAAACGAGGCGCAGCTGGAAGAAATCTTCCACAAAGACATCATCGACACCTTCGGGCCGATCCCGCTGGGTGACGAATAAGCCTCTGACCCTCCCACCGGACGCAGCGTCCGGCGCAGCCTTATCATTCTAAAAAATACAATTTCCGTAAAATACAACGGACATTACGGAAGAAAAGTATTAGATTAGATGTTACATCGTTTATAAAAACAAAAATAAATTCAGAATAAACTTCAGGAGGCGCACCGTATGCAAGTACTTCTTAGCAGAAACAAACAGCAAGTCCAGGAAATATTGATTCAAAAAGGCTTGCTGACGGCCGATGACATCATCACCGCTTCGACCAATTGCTCCAAGCGCGGCCAAGATGTCTTCGAGTATCTTATAAAAGAGGACATGGTCGATGAGGAAGAAGTCGTCAAGGCCGTGGCCGGCATCGCCAGAATTCCTTATATCAACCTGAGGGACTCCGTCGACCTCAACCCCCAGACCTTGAAACTGCTGCCCAGAGACATAGCCGAGGAATACATGGCCGTGCCGCTCGGTGTAGAAAAGGACACGCTGGTGGTCGCCATGGTAGAAGCCGATGACATCCAGAAGGTGGATTACCTATCGCAAATCCTCGGCCGGCGCATCAGCGTCTACATGGCTTCCAGGCTCGGCATCTCCGGCGCCCTGCGTCAGTACGAGATCGAGATCAAAGAGGAGGACATCCTCGAGTCGATGGGTCTGAGGAAGACCGAAGAGGAGGCCGAGGCGGCCGCCAAATCGGCTTCTTCTTTCCTATCTCCCTTCCGCCGTGGGCCCGTCGAAGACGTCCAGACTCTGGCTTCGGAATCACCCGCCTCCCAGGCCCTGAACAACATTCTGCAGTACGCGGTCGGTGCTAGGGCTTCGGATATCCACATCGAATCTTTAGAAGACGCGGTCCGGATCAGGGTCCGGGTAGATGGCGTGCTCTCAACAATCGCCTCGTTCCCCAAAGCCTTGGAAGCGGCTTTAATCGCCAAGGTCAAGATTTTAACCAAGTTGAAAGTGGACGAGAAGAGGTTGCCCCAAGACGGCGAGTTCGTCATCAATGTCTACGGCAACAGCATCGACCTCCGGGTCGCCATCTCACCGACCATTTGGGGCGAGCAGGTGATTATGCGTCTGCTAGACCGCTCCGGCACGGTTGTTGGTCTGGAGAATCTAGGCTACGCGGGTCGGACGCTGAAGGTGATCCAGGAGTCGCTGAAGAATTCGTCCGGTATGATCCTGACCTCCGGTCCGACCGGCTCCGGTAAGACAACCACCCTGTATACCTTGCTGCGCGAAGTAGCCAAAGAAACCGTCAAAGTTATCACCTTGGAGGACCCGGCCGAGTACAAGATGTCCGGTGTCAGCCAGATTCAGGTTAACAAGGGCATCGGCTTAACCTTCGCCGCCGGACTGCGGTCGATTCTGCGTCAAGACCCCGACTGTATCATGGTTGGTGAGATTCGTGATACGGAGACGGCTTCCTTGGCCGTTCAGGCGGCCTTGACAGGTCACCTGGTCTTCAGCACTCTGCACACCAACTCGGCGGCCGGCATCCTGCCCCGTCTGCTGGATATGGGTATCGAACCTTTCTTGATTTCCTCGACCGTCAGGGTGGTCATCGGTCAACGGCTGATACGCCGCAACTCGTCCGATGACGAGGAATACAAGTCGTCGCTGGGCGAGGCTCAGAGCATCAGGAAGACGCTGGAGGGCATCCTGCCGAGCCAGAACACGCCGCCGGCCGAGTTGAAAAAGATCGAAGAGCGAGCGGGCTATAAGGATTTACCCTGCGTTGACGACGAAGCTTACAATCTGTTCAGGGGGATTCCGAACAAGAACAACCCCCTTGGAACTTTCAAGGGTCGAATCGGTATCTACGAAGCCTTCCCGGTCAGCGAAAAAATCCAAGACATGATTGTCAACCGGTCAGCCAGCAGCGCCATTCAAGCCCAAGCCCAAGAAGAAGGCATGATAACCATGCGCCAAGACGGCTATCTTAAGGTCCTTGACGGCCTGACGACGCCGGCCGAGGTCGACCGGGTTATCTCTGCCAATAATATCTAGCCCGCAAACCCCTTATGGTAGTATACTAGCGTAAGAACTATATCGTAGGGCAGAAGCTGAAAGAGCTGGATTGGGGGAATTGTAGTGAGAATTGAACCTTTGTTGGAACAAGTCGTCAGGCGGGGCGGATCGGATTTGCATATCCAGGTCGGTTTGCCGCCGATTGTCAGGCAGCAGGGCGAGCTGCTGGCTTTGGGCCAGGAAGAGCTGACCGAAGCCGACACCGAAGCCCTGATTTTTGCCGTCTTAGACGACGACCAGAAAAGCATCCTGCTCAAGAACAAAGAGGTTGACTGCGGTTTCGCTTTCGGCGACATGGGCCGATTCCGGGTCAACGCTTTCCATGAAAAAGGCCATCTGGCCATATCGCTGCGGCTGATTCCCAGCTCGGTTGCGACCGTCGAACAATTGGGCTTGCCGCGGATCGTGGGCGATTTTGCCAATTTCTCCCAAGGCATCGTTCTCTTTACCGGTCCGACCGGCTCCGGCAAATCCTCCTCCATGGCGGCTTTGATCGACAAAATCAACAGCGAGCGCAAAGAGCGTATCTTGACAATTGAGGATCCGATCGAGTTCCAGCACCGCTCCAAACGTTCAATAGTCGTGCAGCGCGAAATCCACTACGACACTTTCTCTTTTGCGGCGGCCCTCAAATCCGCTCTGCGCCAAGACCCCGACATCGTTCTCGTCGGCGAGTTGCGGGATTTGGAAACGATCGCTGCCGCTTTGACGATTGCTGAGACCGGCCACCTGGTTTTCGCCACCCTGCACACCAACTCGGCCAGCTCGACCATCAACCGCCTGATTGACGTCTTTCCGCCGCACCAGCAAGCCCAGATCAGGGTCCAGTTAGGTAATGTCCTAAAAGCCGTCTGCGCCCAGCACCTGATACCGAAGATTGGCGGCGGCCGGGTCTGCGCGACCGAGATTCTAATCGTCGATTCGGCCGTCAGGAACCTGATTCGAGAGTCGAAAATCCACCAGATAGACTCGATTATCCAGAACAACTCGGCCAAGGGCATGCAGGGCATGGACCAGACCTTGGCCAAGATGGTACAGGAAAACATCGTGTCTTACGAAGACGCTTTCCGCTCGGCGCACAACTTGGCCGACTTCGAGAAAATGGCAGGGCAATTCAGGAAGTAGATAAGGACAAGGGGTATAATTTAGGCAATGGCTGATTTTATCTACAAAGCAATCGATCCTGCCAGCCGGCGGCAAGTTTCCGTCAATATCACGGCGGCCAACGAGGCGGAGGCCAACAAGTTGATTATGGAGCGGGGGCTAAGGCCCCTGAGTGTTAAGGAGGCCGGTACCGGTGGTGGTTTGGGCGGTCTCTTCAGTTTTCTCAAGCGGGGCGTCAAGAGAAAAGACAAGATTTTGTTTACGGCTCAGCTCTCAACGCTGATTAGCGCCGGTCTGCCCCTGCTGCAGGCTTTGAAGTCGGTCGCGGACCAAACCGCCAACAAAGAGCTCAAAGCCATTACCTTGGATATTGTGACCGGCATCGAGGGCGGCATCGGGTTCTCAGAATCCCTGAAGAAATACCCCCACGTATTTGACAATATTTTCGTTAACTTGATTAGGGCCGGGGAGGCTTCCGGAACTTTGGATATTTCTCTGGAGAGGTTGGCTGAGCAGCAGGAGAAGGACGGCGAGTTGGTTTCCAAGGTTAAAAGCGCGATGGTTTACCCGGCTATCGTCATGGTCGTCATGGTTGCGGTGGTCGTCTTCATGCTCGTCTTCGTTCTGCCCCAGGTAGAAAGCTTTTACGCGGGGTTGCCCGACGACGAGCCGCTGCCTTGGATAACTAGATTCCTGCTAGCCATTTCAAACGGCTTGCAGCAGTTCTGGTACTTTATTATCGGCGCCGTTTTCTTGCTTGTTATCGCCGTCAGGTGGTGGACGAAGACAGACACTGGCCGGGCGTCTCTGGATCAGCTCAAGCTGCGAGGCCCGGGTATCAAGAACCTATACCAGAAAGTTTACATGGCCCGTTTCACCCGGACGGTTGGTACCCTTTTCGGCAGCGGCGTCAACCTAATTCAGACGCTGGAGATTATCCAAGGGGGCATCAACAACGTCCATATGGAAGCCTCCATCGGGCGTTCCATCAACATGGTTCAGGAAGGCAGCACACTCTCCATCGCCTTAAGCAATGATCCCAATTTCTTGGATTTGGTACCCGACATGGTTAGAATTGGCGAGCAGTCCGGTAAGACGGAAGAGATGTTGATGAAAGCGGCTGTCTATTACGAAAAGGAAGTTGACAAACAGATCCAGACTTTGACAACGATTATGGAGCCAATCCTGATTCTAACGCTCGGTGGTATCGCCATTACTATCGTCTTGGCCATCCTATTGCCGATCTATTCGGTGGTCAACAAGAACTTCCTCTAAAAAAGAATGGGTTAAATGGCCCGGGTCAGAGAAGTTATAAAGGAAGAGGTGCCACCCGGTTCAGAGCGGGCTGTCTTCGCCGGGGGCTGTTTCTGGTGCTTGGAGGCTAATTTCCAAGCCCTGCCAGGAGTTAGAGGAGCGATTAACGGCTACAGCGGCGGCGAGGAAGTCAACCCGAGCTATAAGGAAATCTGCGACCAGCAAACCGGTCACCGTGAGGCGGTCTTGGTCTACTATGACCCCGAAAAGGTCGGCTATGAAGCCTTGCTGGATGTCTTCTGGCAGAGCATTGATCCGACTGACTCCGACGGCCAGTTTTTTGACCGCGGCTTTTCCTACACGACGGCCATCTTTTACTTGAACGAGGAACAGAAACGGTTGGCCGAAGCCAGCAAGCAAGCGGTGCAGACAAATTTTGATCGGCCGGTTGCCACGGCCATCCTGCCTTACGTAAGTTTTTATGAAGCTGAGGAGTATCACCAGGAGTTTTACCAGAAAAGCCCCCGGCGTTACAAAGATTATTCACACGCTTCGGGCCGGGAAGAATACAAGCGCTTGGTCTGGGAGGCGATTTTGAAACAGCGGGCCGATAAAAAGAAGGGGTCAGTTTAAAAACTCAGCCGCCAGCTCCAGTAATCGCTGTCGGCTCTCACCGGTAAAGTTGTGATCGGACCCCGGCAGGCAAACGGTGTCATATTTGGCGAAAACCTTCTCCATTGCAGGTGTCAATTCGTCGCTTTCCGCCAAGCAGATCTTCAAATCCTTCACCTGGCTTAGGTTATCCCTGTAAACCCGGCTGAACTCGATGTCGAACTCATCCACGTAGCGCTTTGAAAAAGAGGTAATAGTGCCGTTCTTGCGCTTGAAGCGCATCAGGCCGTCCTCATCCGTCCAAGCGCCGTGGTGTTTGAAAAGCCTGTCCTTGATTCTCGGGCCGTGCCGGTCGCCTGCCGGAGCCAGCAAGAGGACTTTATCTAATTCCAGCTCTGGCAACAAGGTGGCGGCGACCCCGCAACCCAAACTGTGGGCGATCAGGCTGACCCTGTCTACCTCGGCTTTAACGGTGCCGTAAACTTCGCGCAAGCGCCGCTGCTGGTCGGAGAGGGGGAGGAAAGCGGCGTTGCGCTCCCGGTCAAAATCACTCAAATCGAACAGAATGGAGGCTAAATCCTGGTCTGACAGGTGGTCGGCCAGATCCGTGAACATGCCCTTGGAGGTGTAGTTAACGGCGAAGCCGTGGACATAGATAACGGCTTGAGCCGCCCTCCTGTCTCCGAACCAGTAGATATCAACACCTGAATTCATGTCTTTATGATCCAAATTCCCAGTTATTGTAAGACGGCCGGCCGTTGTTTGGCAAACTGCCGGGCGGCGGCGTTCTGCATAAAACCACGTCCGGTTGGCTACGGCCACAGCAAAGCCGATCTGCCTGCATAGGTGTAGACCGGTCTCCGGCCGGTCTTGGCGAGCCGTGCCGCCCGGCAAGGCTATATTAATTACAACCTTTAAAAACCTAAGCCGTGCTACCATGTCTGCCACTATGAGTAGAAAAAATAAAAACCGACCCAAACAACCGCAGAAATTCTTAACTACCTCCCAGCTCGCCCGGCAGCTCCGTCTGCCGGTTTCGACTGTTAAAAAGTATTGCGAGTACGGGGTGCTGCGTTTCCAGAGGAAATCGAGAAATTCCTACCGCCTGTTCGTTCTCAAGGCGGCCAAAGAAGATATTTACCTGATTAACCGGCTCAAAGCCATGGGGTTGAGCATGAATCAGATCAGGGTCGGCAGGTGCGTCGGCATCGTTCACAAAAGCTCCTTAGAGCAGGCCCTAAACAGATTGAACAAGAGGCGCCAGGTTATCAGGCGGCGGCTGAAGGTCGGCGCCCAAGCCGGCTGACCCCTATTCGCCGGCTTTCTCCAGATTGTCGAATAGCCTCAAGGCGGCTAAAACGGCCCTGTCGGGTCTGGTTAACAGCTCGTTATGGCCGGCTTTTCTCTTGCTCAGGCTAGCGTAGGCGTCGACGTTGTGTCTGTGCCCGGGCCGGTCCTCCAGGTGGACATGCTGCTCAATTCTCTCGTCCGGGAATACCCGGTCACGGTGGGCTTGCAGGACACCCGTCTTCAAGCCCTTGTCCTGCAGGTAAGACAGCAGGCCGTCTATCGTAATCTCGGCTATGGCTTGGGCTTCCTTGTGGGCCCGTTCGGGGTGGCTGGCGACGTAGCGTAACCCGTCATGGCCGAGAAAGAGGCTGGTGAGGGGATTATCGCGGAAGTCGTGGCGCAGACCGCCGGAAGTTTCTTTTAGGAACCTTCTGGCCAGGTCGTGGATGGAATCTTCGCCGATCATGCCGGCCGGCATAGCTAGGACCAATTTGTCGAACATCTCCGGATAACAGGCTGCCGTCAGGGCGGCGTCCAAAGCGCCCATGGAATGGGCTAGAACATCGACTTTGCCGGCGCCGGACTCCTTGACGACGCGCGCCAAGGCGTGGGTTTTGTGGTCGACAAGCAGCTCTTGGGAATTAAGCCGCCGGTGCCGTCTGGGTATCCCGCCCAATTTGGTCAGATCCACTATCAGGGCGCGCCGCCCCTCCCGGTAAAGCACCAGACCCAGATCGCGCATAGCTTTCAAGCTGACCGCCCAGCCGCCGACGACTAGGATCGGCCTGTGTTCCCGCCACCCCTCGGGGCGGGTATCGACGTAATCGACCCGGCCCTTGTAGCGCTCAAACGTCTTGACGTCTTCGAACTGTTTAAGGTAAGCGGAGGCCTCGATATGGCTCAAGCCCTCCAAGTCGGCGACCGGCGACAAAAACTCCTTCATATCTGTAATTATATGCGAAATGAGGGGTGCGCGCATCTGGCGGATGCGCCAAGGGGCTTAGCGGCCGGCTTCGCCTTGCGATTGTTTAATTTGTCAAGCCTGAAATTTACAGATGGATATCAACAGATTATTGTAATTTTGATAACTAAATTGCCTTAAATGGTTGCATTGGTGCTTATGGTTTGCTAACATTTGGCACAGATACCAAAAACAAAGGGTTAAAGGAGTTTTATATACAGCCATGAGTTTACTGGGTTTACTAAGCAAGAAAAGTTTATCGGGGGATGTTCCTGATAATAAAGTAGATAAGAAAGAGGGCGGGTTCACGATCG
>VXPC01000027.1 GCA_009839685.1 Candidatus Saccharimonadota bacterium
CTATAATTGGTGAGATAAGTTTTCGTAATTCCCGAACCAGTGTTTCTAATTTTTTTTCTCCCCAAACTTGGTTAAGTTCTGAAATAATCAATGTGGTACCGATAGCATCACCACCTGTAAATTCTTCTACATAAAATTTGACATCATCAATGTAGGTATTTTCCTTTTCCAAAAATGAGTTCCAGTCTATTCCATCAACAGTTATAGAAGTTAAATTTTTTCCATTACGACAGGTACTTTCAATTGTCAAAAATCTGCCAAGTTTAGCTGCAGCCAAACGACCAATCCCTTTATCACCCAAAACACTTCGACCAGATTTAGATTTTGTATTACGGTATTTATTATCTGTTCCAAGTTCTGCCCATTTGGTTTGCACATCCGAATATGACATTCCATGACCATCATCCCTAATAATTAATATACTTTCTAATGGATTGATTTCTATGTGACAGTTTCTCGCATCTGCATCGTAAGCGTTTTTTACAAGTTCAATGATGGCTGCCACTTCTCCACTTATTAATCTATCCCCAAGGGTACGGATAATTCTGGCCTGAGATTTAAATGCTATTTCTTGTTTCATTACTAATTTGCCACATCCAAAATTTCACCTTATTTTCTTTATAAACCACATTAAGAAAAGGTACAATTAATCTTGATTTATGCGAGTAAACTGTGCCAACAATAATTGTGTAATACTGCTTAGGAGTGCGGGTTATGTGTTCTTCTCGAATTATTGAGTTATAGCAGTAATTCCTATTAGTATCCCAACATTATTGAATTGATAGTCATGCTATATTAACCCCAGCCTTATGCATATTCACCCCTGTTATCTTATATTTGACGCAGCGAAACATCAAGAGCAGTCAAATGATCCTTCCTGTTCGAACATCAGTCTTTCCTATTCCGGAGGTTGTATTCGTTCTGTTTCAAGGGGTGCAGGCATGGAACAAACAAGCAGGAAAATTTACTAGGTTGAACTGACAGTGGCAAGGGGGCGTCCCAATCCTGGCGATAGGCCCATATTCTTCTACTATCCGATGAAAACCACAAGGACGGTGGTTACAACGATGAGGCCATTACTGGTATTGTCTGGGTTGGTATTGTGCCCCTAAGTTTGTCCACCAGAGTTTCTTGGAAGGTGTGGATGCAGTTTGTCCCGCAAGGCTCATGTCAACCGCAATAAATACCTTCTTGATGGCGAGGGTGAGGCAGTGTTGACTAGACGGGCTTGTTCGGAGTCCCCTTGACTGTGCGGGATGAACCTTGCAAATACTGGGGGACCGTCTGTTTGAATTTGGGGTTGTTAACAGTATATCAACAGAAACTAGACAACCCCTTTTTTGTCTCAAGGTGGTACACAATTAAACATTTTTTTGTATACTTTTTTTTAGTTATTGACAATAAAGTGGCTTGAAGCGCAGGCCTAGGAAAAGTGGGTTATTCCTCACTACGAGGATACCGATTTTGTTTGTACCATGGAGGATGTTTTTGGGATCTACCAGTGTGATTTTGATGATGAAGTCCTGGTTTACTTGGACTAGATCTCCAAGCAACAGATCCGGAAAATTCCGATACCGCTCCCCACCAGACCCGACTAACCTGTTTATGCTTTATGCACACCTTGAATAGTGGCGTCATGTCAAGGTAACCAACCGCGGGACCAAGAAGGATTTTGCCAAGTTGCTGCGACCTTGCGGATGTCCACTTTCAAAGTTGGTTTGTTTTCACAGTAATCAGTTGGAAAGGCCAAACGATCCATACTTCGGAATTCAGAACTCACGGTTGTTCCTGCAATTTCATTACTAAAGAGTCCAAGGTTTTATGCAATATTGTTAACTCTTCCTTAGAGAATAGGCTAAAAAATAGTATTCTTATGGGTCAATATTGCCTTAAGTTTTTTCATAATCCCAAATTTTTTCTTAATGGTCTTGCCGGGAACATTAACTTTGATCCTTTCCTGTAATTCGGACTTTCTGGTTAGTAACGCTGATTGGGCAATATCACTGTTTTTTGATATCATTTTCAGTGATGTTCAGAATATTGGGAATATGCTGAGAGCATCCATTTTTGATAATTAGACATTGCATATTTTATTGATTCTGCCCATTTATTCCTTAATGAATACAAAATTTAGTCTTGAAGACAATTCATTGACAGCCTTCCTTGATGTACCATGCACCCATTCTGGAACGGATTCGATAGATGGCACTTTTATTGTCTTTAATGTTCGATTGGCCTCTCTTCCATACGTGCTGTAGCGGAATCTGTTAGCCTCGATACACGAACAATAGTACAGTTTCACATCAACGGGCATATCGTCAACTGGATCCAACACATCAATGTTCTGTGCCGTGTAAAATGGCCACGGCTGGACAAAAGATGACAATGCTGATCCTCCAAGAGCAACAGTTATCAAGCCACTCTTGTAAGGAGTTTTCCCCCGTAGTTTTTCAACATATCCTACGAATCCGTTTTTTTCTCCCGACCTACCGATAAAAGAAATAGCACTTTCAGAAAAGGAACAAGAAGTCATTTTATTGTAATCCAGTTTGCTACCCCGGCTGATATTGAACAGATCAGAAAGTGGCACTAAATCCATCGAGGTTCTCCGCTGTTAATTGCCAGACTGCTCAATGCGTGCTTTACAGCTGCAATGGACAAGCTGTCTTGAGTGATGTTGTTGTAGTCGGTATCCATGTACGCTTCAACACACCACTCATCATCATGACTTACTTTTTGCATAACACTGAAACCGGGAATAACTTCACGATTAACAAATGCCTGAACCCATGAATCTCGTATACTTGGCCATGATCCTTTAGCATCAATTCTACCTAGGTGTTTTGTTTTGACAAATTGATCATCACGGCAATATCCAAACCATGTTTTTTTATTTTTCGGATGAGGCCGGTGTGCAGTAAAAATCATAATGCAGGTTACCACAGTTGTTTTGGAATTGTGAAACAATTCTGTTGGCATGGACAATACAGCTTCCAAAGTGTGCTTTTCCAATATTCGTTTCTTCAACTCGCCAATATTTCCGGCAGGGTTTGTTGCGCAAGTGATCGGCACTATAGCAACACATTTAGCGTTTCCATGCCTATCCAGATATTCCATGTTATTGAGTATGAATTCAAGTTCTTCGGGTGCGTCCTTCATCCTTTTGTTTTTGTAAGGGGGATTGAGTAATCCTACTGTAGGATTTTTTTTGAACGATGCACCAATGTTACCGAAACAGTCGCCTTTGAATACATTTGCTTTCCCGTCATCGTGAAGAATCATGTTGCAGACAGCAAGAGTGTAGATGTTTGGCTGAAACTCTACGCCATAAAGCTGATGTTGCTTTATATCTTTCTGTTTTCTAGTATCTGCCTTTGCATCACTGATCATCTCTTTCATTGCAGCAATCAATAATCCTGCTGTCCCGCAACAGTTATCAAATACAATACTATCCCGATTAACATCCGACAGTTTTACAAAGAGTTCTGCTATATGATGCGGGGTTAAGACAATCCCGAGCCCTTTGTCATTGTTCGCATACTTGAGAAACTCCACATAAAACTGACCGATTACGTCATAATATTTATGCGTCTTCATGAAATTGTTGACATTCCTATCGATGCCTTTAATCAAATCTATAAGGAAATTCTTTGATGCTGGCAATGTTTTGATAAAGGAGAACGACTGTTCTATGGTTTCGATCTTGTCTGCCTGTATGCTGGCGTTTTCTAATTCGATCTTAATCGCACTCAAAATGTATTGAGACAGATGACTCATAGTTACGTGTGTTGTGTAACTTTGCTGGAAAGCCGTGTTTTTAAGTGCAATGAGAATCCCACTTATCAATAGACCCCTTTGTGACTCGGTTATCTTTTTTGCATGGAGCTCATCATTCAAATCCCTACTGTAATTGAGCAAAGTGTCATAATCCTGCCTGAATTTGAGATCGCTTGAAAGTAGAGCCGTGTGATATTCCTCGAAAGAAATTACGTCATCCGATACGTCCCACCGAACTGCTTTGTTGGTTCCTTGAAGTTGAAGAAAATGCGAGATACGTAAACTGCTCTCGTCTTGTCCGCTTGCAGCAATAGCAAGTACGTCATACTCTTTGGATAAAAACGACGCATACAACAAAACTCCATCCACGGCGTATTCGGAGTACTTGTTATGGTTTCTACTTTCGTGCTTTGAAGTATCTGCCTTGCACTCAAACACGATGAGAAAATCTGAGTGCTTGCGAGAAGTGATGATGAACTCCGGTTTCCCGGACCCCGGACCTGATTTTGATGCGTTTCTCAAAAGTCTAGTTATTCTTGGAAAATCGCTTTTTTGTTTTTCAACGATTATCTCATTGTCTGCGCTATAGTAACCAAAATCCTTCAGTCTTCGTTCAATAAGATCCTCAGTTTTACGCTCGTTCATCGCTGACACAGTTGTTTTATGTCCTTCGAGAAATTTCTCCTCATTCCTAACATAATTATCAATTTGTACTCAGGAATTAATACTTGTCCTGATGTTTCCAATATATGACTTGCTGTTTTTATGCTCATGTAGCTAACTCCTTGTATCATATTTTTTTCTACCCAATTATAACGATTTTCTCCACTTTGAAAATGACATATTGTACCGAAAATTATGACGACCAGATAACTCGTTAATATTCCATTGCAGGTGCTTTCCGCTCATGTGATTATACGTCCCTCGATAACCTTTTTTGGGGGGATTATATACCAAAGTGGCATTAATCCTTCTCATTCTTCTCCCCCCTCTCAACCTCAACGGGCGTAAAGAAAGCTTTACTAACCTCACCTATCTTCGCCCCTGGCATATCGTATTCTTTCTCCATTTCAGCCTTTGATGGCTGGTATTCTTTTGGTGGTAATTTAATCTTTGTCTTGCTCATTTTTTGTTCCTACTACTGCATTGCTTGTGATATTAACCCACTTAACTTGGCTATCAAATTACTTGTTGCAATAGCAATACCCTGACTCTTTAGTTCCTCAAATGCTTGGTTCCAAATTTAGACCCTGAATTTCTAACATACTCTCCACCCACATAGGTCAAACCGTTAATTAAAGTTATCTGAATGTAATTACCGACCCCATAACCAGACTCTACTTTAATGTTACCATCTAGCAAGCCTGCTTCTACACAACCCCATAAATGATATTTCAGTTTATCAGGCTCTATATCATCAAATTCTTTTTGTATTTGTTCAAATGAATGTTTACCAAACCGTAATCTAATCTTTTAGCTATAGAAAGAGTATAGGATTCTTTATTTCCAGTTAAGACAAACCAGCGATCCTTACGTTTTGACGCGTTTAATCCATTATCTATCCACGTCTGTCTTTATGGCTTTAATAAGAGCATTAAAAGTATCTTCAAGAGTACAATTTGCCCGTGTATTAACCCAGTCTTTTGGTTGTGGTGAAATTGTCATTTTCTCAATCCATGAAAATAATTCGTTTGATATTAGAATTATCCGATTTCAAGGGGAGCTTCAATACTAAATACTTGACATTCTGGGAAGGGATTGAAGAAACCTGTCCCAGTCATTGAATGAATTTGGAAGTATACCGGTATCGACCTTTTCAAGTGCTTTAAGTATGGTTTCTATCCTCAGGGTATTGGTCAATGCAAACCTTCTGGTTCGTT
>VXPC01000038.1 GCA_009839685.1 Candidatus Saccharimonadota bacterium
ACAGACAAGGCATCGATACCGGCAAAGTCTTCATCCAACAAAATAAATATATCAGGTCTTCCCCTACCTTCTAGACACTTCAAACACTCTTCTAGGACATTAACCAAATTTAATAAATTTGGTCTCGTTGCTGCTTGTTGTCTCAATCGGGGTAAAGCGAATTTAATTGCTTCAAACATTATCTTTGCGACAGGATTATTCTCCTTGTACCCTTCCCTATAGATTAAACTACCTATATCCATTTTTCTCATTCGCAAAAGGCCCATCATTAAATAAGGTGGGTAAAGAATGGTTTGGGGAATCCTATTATTTCTTGCAGCTTTCCTCAATAGCGTTGCTCCAATTGTAGCAAGTTTTTCAACATTTTCCCAATCCAAAACTTCTAAAGTTATATCTCTTCTTGAAAGCAAAAAGGCGGCACAAGCAACATGATTTGATGTATTCCACTGATCTGAGGGAATATTCAGAAGGTGCTGAAATACAAATTTTATATCTTCCTTTTGATATAAAGTCCTACCTAGGCTATGAAAAATTAGTTTTCGGCAACCCTGATGCCAAACAAAAGGGTGTCCCTTTATGGGTGATTGAAGTGCTTTAAGCAATTCGCGAGTAACTTGATTATTGCACTTTAGGAAAGCCCAAGTCAGGAATTTAAGTTCTGCATTGTCGTCCAAAACTGTATTTCCACGGGCTCTGTCTAGGGCTAATTCTAGGGCCTTGCTCTGCATTTCTTCAAATAAAGCCTTATCATTTTCATCAATTCCAGATGGAAATTCACCATCACTTGAAATGCAAAATTTATTATTTATTCGAAAGGAGAGTTTATTTGCTAAGATATTCCAGTCTGGATTTTGGGATTGATTCTCTCTTTCCATCAAGCTTCTTAATCCACGTCTATTATATTCATCATCCCAGAAATCTTTTGTGGCTTCTAAGACAAGCCTATCAGGAATAGTTGGTGAACCATTATTCATTTTTTCAATTATTTCTTCCCACTTTAAATCCAAAGTTAATGCCCTCTCCCAATCAACAATTTTCTGACCGAATAAGTCAGATGATTCCAAAACTATTTTTGCCCGACCAGAAGCAGGAACCTGTTCAGCTCTTACTTTTACGGCAACTTTTTTTTCGGATGGTGGAAAATAAATTTCAGATTTTCGAGGGGAATCATAATTTTCATCCGCATCACTTTCTTTGCTCAATTCCTTCCTGAAATAGATTTCAATTTTTTCTTGACCTGAAGATATTCCAAGCATTAAAGGCTTTGCACTATGATAAACCTTTCCTGCAGGTAATCCCTTTACAGAAACATCAATAAGTTTTTCTCCTTTAACCTCCTGTTCATTTTCATCCCAGACTATTGTTTCAATCTGTGGTAAAAAATCATAATAAATTGGTATATCATTATTTTTTGACAAACGGCGGGCTGCTTCCATAGCCCCCTCCACAATCGCGGTTTTAGAAAGTACTTTAACGTTATGATTAAGTACGGATTTTTTTACATGGTTTTCAATTTTCTTTCGGATTTTTCCTTCGGTTAAGGTTTCAAAAATTACTAGATCAGTATCTTGGAGATTGTAGGAATCAAATTTTTCAATTTCAGGTAAAGGTAATTCAGCAGGAGGGTTAATTGAATCCCAACTTCCGTTTGGTAATCGAAAAAATTCAGGTTGTGAATTAATACCTAATGACAATTTTGTAGTAGATTTAAGAGCTACTGCTAAGCCAGAATTTTCATTGGGGAGGTTTTCGATTACAGTCTTTGCCTTTTTGCGTAAATTATTATATCCTAAGGGAGATTTAACTAAATGGCCGTTAAAGTACCTTTTGGGAATTAACATTTTAATTCCCTGTATTTTTTCTTCTAGTATAGTTAGATTTTGAATTGAAAAACCTTGAGATGAATGACAAACTACACTAATATTTTTGTGAGATTCATTAATGATACCCTTTTGAATAGCATAAAGTGTAGCAAGGATTGGTCTCCAAACCAAAAGGGGTTTTCCAATCTTGGCACCAGACATAATGCTAAGAATATATCCCCTAAAATTTTCTGTACTTTGAGGAACATCATCTATAGAAAATACTCCAAAATCATAGTTTGATCCATAATGACTAATCAATTTGGATAATGGATATTGATTAGATTGGTCCTTATTTAATGTATGGAGAAGGTTCCGGACTAATATCCGGTTATCTGGGCTTCCAATTTCGCCCCATCCTATTCCTTTTCCATGGGGTGCTATGACAGTTTGCTCGCCTACAATGAATTTTTCCCTATCCTGCTTTCCGTGACTTACCCTAATAATTGCAGTATCTACTCCACAATCTATTATTGGGGGATTCTCCTTATCATCTTGTAAGCTATGGTTTTGCCTTGGTAGTTGAATGACAAAATCTCTCCAGCCATTAATATCTAAACCAAGTAATTTATTCATGATAATCGAATTAGGGTCTGTGAAAAAAAATCTTTCAGGGCTTCCATTCCCCAATTTAGCCCTTCCTTATCTCCATCAAGTGTAGTTGAGCTAATCAGAATACCCTCATCTTCAACCATTTCCTTTCCCAATTCCCCATGACTAGGAACAACTACCAACCCAGTATGAAGGAGTTTGGGATACCCCATTTGATTTATTCTTCTAAGTAAATCATGGGCATCAATTATGGATGAGGCCAAATCAAGTCTTTTTAAGGTATGAGGTGTCCAAACTACTACAGTTTTGGGTTGTATCCTCTTCTTCAAGTCAATAATTTTTATGAATACCTGAGATCTCGTTTGAAAGAGTTGCAGATTGGGCTTCAAATTTCGGGAATGAACTTCAATCATTAGTTCCGAATTCCGAAACCAGAATACTGATTGAGGATAATCTTGGTAAAACAACCTTCCTACGGATGATTCAGGTTTAAAGATAATGGGGGATTGGGAAATTAATTTTGACTCCTCAAACTCATCCAAAACAATGCAAATTGTTAATACAACGAAGTCCGTCCATGTATTGGCTTGCCAAGCCCAAAGAGAATCCATAATTTTATTTCTTTTCAAAAGCCTAAGCCAAGCCCGATAAACCGCTCTATAGTTTTGATTTTCTAAAAGAACATAATTGGGGTTAATGCCAACCTCAGTTTGACCAATTCCAAGACTTGAAAGGTCTTTTTGTACTCTTCGGCACAATTTTTGGAAAATTGCCACTTTCTTATACTCTTCGGTATTTTCTGCTAGGGAATGGTCTTGCATCCATTCCCTAGCAACACTACCGGCTAGTATTGAATAAGCTAGAAGTACACGATTTTCCAAAGTGTCAAAATTTTCATTCCTAACTATTGCTAAAATTTGCTGGCTTGTACCAACCCTTTCAAGCACTGTATTCCCTGGTTGGTGGGCGAGCCATTTGATTGATGAGCGGTCCATCTCCATAACATTGGAAATTGGTATTTTCTCTCGATCCCTACGAAGAATTTTTCTCAAATGTCCCTTTAGATGAAGAATAATTGGGCGCAATTCTTCAGCTTGCTTAATAATTTCTGCCTTACCAGGATCACTTGGGTCAGAAGCTTGTTTCCAAATTTGTCGCAATGTAGGCCAAATTGTTTCTGGGACTTTCAATGCTTGCTCAAGTTCATTGACACGAGTACGTACATGGTTCATTCGTCTAAATGCCTTTAGGGCACAATTTTCTGTTTCATTTGCAGGCATCTGACCTTGTGGAGGAGGCACCGGGAAACCCTCACGAATTGGGTTTTGGCCATTTTTTGTTGTTGGATAGGGATGTAATACCAATTTCCTTTGGTTTTTTTCATCTATCAGCAACAGAGAGTAAACCTCTTCTTTGATTTCTATATTGGGAAACTCACTCAATAAACAGTGTGATGGTTCAAATTTGAAACTATCTGATACTACCTTAGAGTCCCATTGAAAGGGAAGCCTTTCAATCATCCCGGTTAACACCTAACCATCTAAATTGCCCAGTGCTATCATGAGCTATTTGTTCAGATTTATTTATTGCCTCACTTAGTACAGGATCATCCAAGTCATTTTCTACAAATTGTATTAATTCACTCAATGTATTACTCTGGTCCAATTCAATTCCCCTGAGTTTTGGAAGCAATCTCATTTCTACTTGGTCCGCCAAAGCTTCATTCAAATTTTCATCTTCAGTATGTCTCGGATAATTCGCAACGTAGGATAAAATCGCATTTCCCAACCTGTATCCAAAGGGTCTTTCGTACTTCTTCATAATTTCAGCCATTTTTTCAATCTTAGTAACAAATTCCCTTTCACCATAATTAGAGGATTCTCTGATCCACTGCTTCCAATCGGTATATCGTAAATAATGAAAATCAATATTCTCTTCTTCCTGAGATATATCACCCATTATTTTTTTTGGTGCTGCAAACCTTAATACATTCGCTCTGTCAATTACTTTTTCAGAAAGTGTTTGGGTACTTTCATCTTCATTCATAGTTCCAACAAATAAAAGGTTGTAACCAGGAAAAATGCGGGGGGATTGACCAGTGGTAACAGGAATTTCCAACTCTAATTCAGCATCCTTTCGTTCCTCTGGAATATTCACACGATCAGGGCTAGGTCTGTTTTCCAGTCGACTGAGAAAATCAGAAAAGTAATATTCTACCCTTGCCAGATTCATTTCATCCAACAACACCATCATAAGGTGATCACTAAATTCAGTTTCAGGATTATTTTCCTTATCCATTTGAAATAGGGCTCTGGCCATGTCTGTCGGACGAAAGCGTTTTTCCAAATAATTATAGAAACCCATGAGATCCTGTGGGCTATCCCATCTTGGTTGAACAGACACCTGAAGGAATCCAATTCCCATTGCATTGGCATATTGCCTGGGTAATTGTGTTTTTCCTGTTCCTGAAATTCCTGCTAATACTGCCATCTGTGATGTTTCATTGGACTTCATGGCAGTATGAAAAGCATAAAGTGTTCTTCGATGATACTTCAACCCTTGGCTTTCAAACCGCCGTTTTACCCTTTTTAAGGCTTCCAATTCATTGACTTGTGTTTGGGGGGTTTTGCCAGAAAGTATCGTAAGGGCTTGAGGTGGTGTTTTTATTTCCTCCAAATGGTCTTCTTTTTGTTGTATTGTATCACCTAACTTGCCTTCAAGCCCTTTAATTGTAGTATTTAATTCTTCCTCTCTGGTTTCTAATTTTGCTATCTCACCCTTGAGTGACTCCCGCCTGTTTATACTTTCCTGAATATCACCATTTATATGATTTAATAATGAATTAGTGTTGGAAATCTCTTCTTCTAATTCTTCCTTTTCGCTCACTATTTTTTTGATTTCTTCCTTAATTGATTCAAGAGTGTTTTTTTCTGAACCTATCTGTTCGTTCAGCTCATCCAGCTCCTTATTCGCTATCAAAGAGTTACTTTCTAAGCCTGTTTTCTGATCCTCCAGATTTTTGATGGAATCAATAAGGTTTTTTTCTTTACCTAACAACTCTTGGTATTTAGTAAATTTTTCCTCGGCCTCACTAAGTTGTGAATTTATTTCCAAATGTTTGTTATAAGCCTGTTCAGTTTCTTCCTTTAACTTTCTTATCTCGTTTTTCCTATCATCCTTCTGGTTCCACTCGTTCTCTAATTCATCTAATTTGTTATTGAGTGCGTCCACATCTGCACGGA
>VXPC01000055.1 GCA_009839685.1 Candidatus Saccharimonadota bacterium
TGGCCCACCGAGCTTCGGGCGGCACCCAGAAGATGGCTTCGGCGGTGTACTCGTCTGGGTCTTCCGCAGCTTCCTCGCCCCACTCGGCGAGCACGGCGGCATGACGCTCTTCGAAGGCGTCCGAAACGTACTTGAGGAAGATGAGGCCAAGGACCACATGCTTGTATTCGGCAGCGTCCATCGAGCCACGCAGCGCGTCGGCCATGGCCCAGAGTTCGGCTTCGTCGATGCCGATTGGCGAGTTGGAGGAGCGCTTCGCAGACGCGGCGGGCGCGGGCTGTTTGGCGGGCATCGGAAGTGCTGTCCCTCCGTGGCGTTGAAGGCGATTCTAACAATGCGGCAGTCAATCGTCGCCCCGCTGCTAGGCGCAGGGAGCGGAGCAGCCCAGCAAACTTAGGGATGAGCTGAGCGCCTCACGCGAACAGCAGTAGTGACGAAGGGGCGTCCAGCCGACGTTGTCCCCTGCGAATGGACTTAAGGCAAGGTCAGAGCGGCGCAAGCCGGAAAATTGACATATTCGCCCGGCCCAGTGATGAGGCGACTGTTTCTCTGCCGTTTTCGTATTCGAGAGATTCGAGAAACTGCCCGCTGAGATAGCAGCCCTCTATGTCGGGCAGACTGCGGTCTCGGATGCGCCGCGAGAGTTGATTGGCGAAGTACTTGGCCAGGGAGTCATGGCGCCCGGTGTCCTTGCCACCTACCGGCTTGGCGATGATATCCGCCTCGTCCCGATAGCGTTGGTCAAAGGCGATGGCAATCTGGTAGGCGCTGAGGAAAGGGCGCCCAAAGTGATGCCCCTCGTCAGGAACTGAATCCAGGATTTCGCGAATGCGGGACTCAATGGATTGATCATGCCAAATGGACATATGGAACTCCGTAACGGGAAAAGCCGAACAGAATCGAGTGGGCCAATGCCAGTAGAAGCCTCTTACGCATCGCCTATCAGTCCTCGGTGCTGGCAGTGAGATGAAGAGGCTGAGCGCCCAACCACCCCTATAGGCGCCGTTTCATTCTCAGCAACTCACCACTGGACATTGCTTCCTCCTAGCAATCGCGGGGTTTGGGTCCGGCGGGATGGCCGCTGGCACTCCTTGGTAGGTCGGCAGCCTTCATTGTGCCACTGATGCGGCCTCGCAACGGCCCCTCGATAGGTATAGTGGGCGACTTCCCCGAACAGTGGTGGCCAAAGTGGATTTTGGTACTGAATTGAAGCTCGCAATCCAATTTCTTGATGAGCTGTCTGAGTTGAGCCGCTCCTCCGAGATAGTGCTTCCACCGGGTGCGGAGGATCAGGCGGAGGTGGCTGTCAGGCAGCTTTCTGTTGCCTTCGCACATGGACAAGCGATGTTGGCCTTGTTCACATGGGGGTCTGACGTGCCTGCGGTTACGCTGAGCCGCACCTTGTTCGAGTCCTTCATGCGCGGCGTGTATTTTGGGCAGATGTCCTTGGACCAAGCTGGCGCTGAGGATGCCCGAAGATTTGCCAATCAGAAGATGACGTTAGCAGGCGGAGATGTGGCCAAAAGGCTCAAGGCGTATCGAGGAAAAGCGACATGGGCGCCCGGGATCGCTGATGGAGTCAGGGGCGCTGGGACGGCCTGAAAGATCAGCTCAATGACTCGGGACATGGGGCGGCTGTGAGCATGTTCATCCTTTCGGAAGATGGGTTGGGGTGCGAGTATCCATTGGGGATTAAGCTGCCAACGATGCGATTTGCAGCAGTGGTAACGGGGCAGGCTATAGGGGCGCTACTCTCGCTTCGTGCGGAGTGGCAAGGACGCCGGTTTGACCAAGACATCAAGGTGCGCGACTTCACGAGAGTCTTGGTCAGATACAAGGAGTTGGGGTTGGATTGGCTTGGCCACTCCCACGATTAGCGGAAGAAAGCGCCATCATCAGGAATTTAGGACCACTTCAAGATGCCGCCACTTTGAGGTGCAGAAAACGAACGCCCAGAAAGTGTTTGCGCTCAATAGGTTATGGCGACTTTGCCCACCAATTCCGGACGGCTAGCCCTCCGAGGGCCAGCTGCCCTCGAGCCGACCTTTGTTCGAGGCCATCCCCTTGGCTTGAGGGCGTCCCGCCCTGGTCTCTGTTCAGGGAACAACGCGCCCGTTGTGGACTGTATTCATTCCTTCCACAAAAGAGCAAGGCGCGCCGCTTTGGCATAGACTGCTCCGAGGGGCTTTAGGCTTGCAGGACAAACGCCATGGCGGCAACGGAGGATGCAACGACGGTCTGGTTTCACCGCAACTTTCTGCGCCTGACCGGGGGCCACCTCAAGCACGCCCACTACTTCGACCACGTTCGGCGCCTGCCCGGATACGTGCCGCGCATCAGCTTCACCGCCGAACCCGGTGCATCCCACCACCCCGACCAGCGCCGCCTTTGGCCGCCCCGGAAGGGGGCCTACGCCGAACGTTGGCGGCCCAGCCGCCCTGACATTTTCTTTCTCGCCGGGCTGGACTGGCGGTACCTCATCGACAACGGTCTCGACGCCTCGCCCAACCCGCGCATTAACTTGATCCAGCACGTTCGTCACGCCCATGAGGACACCGAACTGCACAGCTACCTCAAACAGAGGGCGGTGCGCATCTGCGTCAGCGAGGAGGTGGCCCAAGCCCTGCTCGCCACCGGTGAAGTCAACGGTCCGGTGTTCACTATCGCCAACGGCATGCGTACGCCACCTGCCATTGCTCTGCATCGATTCGCAGCCGATCTGCTGCCGCGCAGGCGCCGCTCCGTCATCGTGGTCGGCTACAAGCGCCCGGAGCTGGCGAACGCCTTGTCGGAGCGCCTTACCGACGCCAAAGTGCCCCATCAACTGCTGCTGGACTTCCTGCCTCGTGAGCAATTCCTTGCCGCCTTGGCGGGTGCGGAGGTGACGGTCTGTCTCCCCAACGCGGAGGAGGGGTTCTACCTGCCCGCCTTGGAAGCGATGGCCTGCGGCAGTGTCGTGGTGACCCTGGACTGCATCGGCAATCGGAGCTTCTGCCACAACCTCGAAAACTGCCTCGTCGCCCCAGAAGACCCCGACACCCTGACCGCCGCCACCATCCACGCCTTGGCGCTCTATCCCAAGGCCCGCAAAGCGCTGCGCCGTCGCGCCGACGAAACGGTCCACCAGCACAGCCTGGCCAAGGAGCGGCAGCGCTTCCACGAGATTCTTGGCAATATCCACAGCATTTGGTGAGCGGCTCCCTAGCGGTTGCAAAGCTCACTCGTTCAAACGGGCAGTTGCAGGTACTTCCCTGCCAGCCGGCCGGCATGAAACCTCGCCACGCATTCCCGACGCGCCTGCGCCCCTTGGCGCGCCCGCAAGTCGGTGTTGTTCGCCAGCAAGGTGATGTGCGCCGCCCATTCGTCCTCCGAGTGCGCCAGCAAGCCGTTTTCCCCGTGCCGGATCAGCTCCTTGTACGTCGGGTTGGCCACGGCGACGGTGGGGACGCCCACCAAGGCCGCTTCGAAGTACTTGAGCGGGCTTTTGGCATCGCAGAAGGGGTTGGCGGGCTGCAGCGGGACGAGATTGATGTCGAATCGCGCCAGTTCGTGGGCGAGGTTGACGTGCTCAACCAGCGGGCGCCGCTCCAACTGCGCCGCAGGCAGCAGGTCTTCGTAGGGCGCCAGATCCAAGCTGCCGACCAAGGTGAAGCTTAGGTTCGGCTGGCGCTTGAGTGCTTGCGCAAGGGGTCGGGCGATAGTCGCGAAGTCCGCTTCATGGGTCGCGGTGCCGCTGGCGTAGCCCACGCAGGGGCCGTCGTTGCGTAAGCGGCGGCTGCGCCACAGGTCCGACAACGCCAGCACTTCAGCACTGAATCCGTTTTCGACCACTCGTACTCGGGGATTGACCCGGCGGGCATGTTCGGCCAAGGCCTCGGTTGGCGTTAGGCAAAAGTCCGCCGCCGCCATGAGGCGCTGGTGTCCGTTGGCGTTCTCAAGCCAAGCCTCGCGCTCCGGCTCCGGCAGGTTGGCAATGAAATGAATAGCCCCTTCACGCATGATCTCGGCATCGAAAATCAAGTCGTCGATGTCGTAACCGATAGGCATTCCCCGCCTGCGACACCAGTGAATGAGCGCGTCGATCGCATCGTCCTGGGCACATCGATGCAGGATGACGCAGCGGGCGTTGATGCGGCTAACATCGCAACGCCCCAACATCTTCGCCGACATCCAGCAGGCGGGCGCACCCAAGCGACGCAAGCCCTCGATCGGGTTCCTCACCCGATACAGGTGGCTCCGCGCAGCCGGGTTGCCGGAAATGAAAAGGAAGGGCGGGTCGGCAGGCTGCGGCCTGCGGGGGCGCCAAACGCGGCGCACGATTCGGTCTGCGGCCCTGCGCACGGGCGAGACTTTGGGGAACTGAGGCAGGTATTCGCACAGGCTGACGAACCGCTGCAGGCGCGCCTCGTAGAGCAGATCGACATCAACGGACGGGTCAAACGCCTGGTGCGGTGCTGGAACCCGCACCTGCAGTTGCGCCCAAGCCGCTTCCAGGCTGCCTTTGGCGTCCTTGTCCTCGGCATGCGCGCTCAAGGCTTGGTAGATGCGCTCAAGCACCCTGTCGCGATCGGAGGGCAACGGCTCGACCGCAGTTGGCTCCTTCGGCAAGGCAGGTGCATCGAGTGCTGGCAGCGTGCGGCCCAGCGCTTGTCCAAGCGCCAAGAGCACGCGGCGGCCGCCCTCTTGCGGCGATTGCGCGAGCTCATCACAGGCCGCCAGCAGCCGCTGCTCGCCGCGCGTCCAGCGCTCCAGCTCCATATTGCAATGCAGCCACAGCAGGTCGGATTGAGCTCGGCAAGTGATGGCTGGTGATTGGGCGACGTCCTCCCGCACTCCTTGGGAAAACGCTTGGAATGCTGCATCCGCCCGGCCCAGAACCCGCACGATCACAACCGGCTCAAAGCGCGCTTTGAGTTCCTCCAGCCACAGCGGCCCCAAGCGGGCCAAGGACGCATCCTGAAGCAGGACATCGCCGCCGCCATCCACGAACTGATCGAGCAAGGCGCCGATTTCAGCCTGCGCCCCTGCGGCCGCCGAGTTCGAGAAACAGCCGTCCGGAAGCGATTCGGGATCCCACCAACGCAAGCCCAAGGTGGCCAGAAAATCCCGGTTGATGCGCAAGGCGTCATTGGATTGGCTTAAGGATGGGCTATGAAAGCCTAAGCCGGCCAGCCACTGTGCCAACGGGGAGCTGCTCGCTCCGGCGACTAGGATGCAAGCTGACTGAGCTTCGGTCAAAGGCTGGTGCCTTTCATAGATCGTAGAGCTTCCGCGCCCGCCACCGTTCGGCCAGATAGCTCAATCGAAGCAACGCCGACAGGATCGGATGGTCGCGCTTGCCGTGCCGCTCACCGGGCAGGACGGTGTGCTCTGGAATCTCCACGTTCTCGGCAACACCCAGAAAGTGGAATATTCGGCGCAGCACGGCCTCGTGGTCCTGCAGCAGATCGCGGCTGCGCACAATGAGCACCTGATGGCTGGGGAAGTGCTGATGCAGGTTGCGCAGTTGAAGGCTGTACAGGCCGCGGGCGCGGTAGCTGCAAACGCGGGTCGCCGACCCCCAATCGCGCGGATTGGCGCAGCGACGCAAGCGCCACGGCTCGGCCAGCAGGGCCAGCCATAGAGGCGCTTTCTCCTTGC
>VXPC01000048.1 GCA_009839685.1 Candidatus Saccharimonadota bacterium
CTGTTCGACGTGCCGATATACCGCGAAATCGATTCCGACAATCTGGACAATGAAATCCCCAGGCTGACACCGCCGCGAGCAGATCGGTCCCGTTTTCATCAAATCATACAAGGACACGAGGTCGGAACGAATGGAAAGCTTGTGTCGGCATGGTCAGATATTGTTTCATTTTTACTTACGCTGAAAGAAAGTGAATTCGAAACGTTTTTTGATTTCGTTACACAAAAAGTAGAAATAACTATCCTTTACATACCCGACACTGAAGATGCCAATGCAGTATTTGAAGCTTTGAATGCGCGCGGGAAACCTCTCGAAGATATAGATTTGATCCGCAATCATATATATTCATACTTCTCCAGAGACAACGATGCCCAACAATATGAGGCTGTTCACTCCAGCATCGAAGACACGCTTGCTGCCTTGAGAAGTGCCAAACGCGCTCAAGATTATTTCAGGTGTTATCTCCAAAACCGCTATGGGTATTTGCAGAAAACCAGGTTCTACAGAAATGCTCGCGTTGCGATTTTACATGCATCCTCAGATAGAACTTCCGGCCAACAAGCGAAAAACTACGTACTCGCACTTGTAAATGATCTTACCAACCTCAAAAATGTCGAGCTCTTCCGAACAATATTTTCCACCAATCCAAACCCAGACTTTCTTCTAGATTTCAATAGAGCATCCCGCACGAACACCAGCAAGAGAAACCTTTCCGTATTTCTCGACGAGCTACGGGGATACTCCGTTACCTATCCCCTCCTGTTTGCTCTTCTCCGTCGCTTCACCTCTATCGCCTCATACCAACGCGCTACCCGGCGCCCTGTCGCGGTAGCAGTCCATCGAGCGATAGCCGATCTTACGACGTTCATAATGAGAACCAGCTTTGTCGAAGGCAAATTCGAGCCTTCCCGCGTGGAACCGGCTTTGGCGAATTGCGCCCAACGGATTGCGAGCGGTATCGGTAGCACAGATGCAGAAGACCTGGACATCCTCGACGATCTCTCTGCTTGCGATACGTCCCAGATCATGTCCGAAGCCAACTTCATCGACCGGTTGAAGAATGCGCGCCTGACCGACCGCCGGAGAGCCAAACGATTGCTATTTGGCGTGAACGGCCAACAGCAGCGCGATGCCACGGCGCTTAGCTATCAAGGATGCAGCGTCGAACACATCTTGCCACAATCCGCTCACTACTGGCCAGGATGGAGAGAATTTGGCGATTCCGGGCCGGATCTGAGCGACTGGGTGCCTCGGCTCGGAAACTTGACCCTTCTCGGTCACAACGACAACTATTCCCGTGGTCGCTTCAATGCTTCCTTCGAAAGCAAACGCCCGGTATTCGCGGACAGCCCGTTTACCATCACCAAGGATTTGGCAAGGCACTCCCAATGGTCGCCGGCCGCAGTGGATGCACGATCCCAAGATATTGCGCGCATGGCGGCTCGAGTATGGCGATTCTCGCGCCCGGCCCCGGTAGCGGGAACCGGTCTGGCGGCTCAGTCAACCGGCGGCGGCAGCGATCGATTATCTCGGTCAACGAAGAAACCAAGATAGTCATTTTCCAACTCTTCAACTTGCTTCGGGGAGAGCTTCTCGCCGGCCCAGTATGCGATCAATCGCCCGGCGATAGCTCTATTCTTGGTGATGATACCGCCTCGGCTTTCATCCCCTCGCCATACAACATTTTGCCATCGCTCCTCTATATTGGCATTATTGATCGACCACGGAATCTGGTTCAGTCTGCGGCAAGCATCCGACCACGACATGTTCGTCGGGGCTCCAATCAGCCGCATGAACGCCCGAACCATAATTTCTTGCCCTACCGGCTTCCCCAGTAAGTTCTTCTCTCGCACGTCCTTCCGTTGCTTGTCCCCCGTCTCTTCCTTGTCCAAAAGGCAATCGCCAAAAACCTCGATGTCTTTCAGCAAGCAGGCCCATACTTCTTCCAGCTTCCTTTTGTATTGCGCTTTCTTCCCATCATCAATGTATTCTTCACCCTTGATACGGCTACTCGGGTATACGCCATTTAGTATGACCAAGTTGCAATTGTGTATTGTTGGTAATGTTGTGAAAAACACATCAGTCTTCAGAAGCGTATTACCGTTGATTTTTACCAACCTTCCACCGATTCTATCTGCTATATCCCTCGAAAACTCAGCGACGTAGTTGTCATCGTCCGTGATTATAGTTTGCCCCTTAGCAGGTTTCTTGGCGTACATGTTGACTTTCGTAAATATCCTTCTCGCCTTCTTCGGCTCATACTCTACCATAATTATGGTTACGTCCTCGTCGGCAATTTCCCTACCATTCGCGGCCCCCTGAATTGCACGGCCGGCATCATCCTGCCCATTTATCGCGTATTTGATCCCCTGAAGGCGATGTTGTCCATCCAAAGGTACAAGTCTTGTGCTGCCGCTTATAGTCAGAAACCCGAATGCGTTTGCCGGCTCCTTATATGAGACATGCAATTTGCCAAATCCCGATCCTAAAGCGTCAGTAAGCCTCTCAAATGAGAAGGGTTTTTCGCCTTCTTTAGCGCCAATTGCAGTAACAATGAATGATCCGATGAAGCGGGACTGATCTTGCAGAAAATAAGGAGCAATACTGTCGCGAACACGCCTTAGGTTGATTTCTCGCTGGTATATCTCCGTCACGGAAAGGTCCTTCCAATCGGGCATATCTCTCGGAATGGTCACGTTTCCGATCAACTGCCCGGCCTTCATGGTGAAGACATAATAGTCAGTGTCGCCAAAGCGGCCCTTCATGGCGGCAATGGTCTGTGTCATGTCACTCGTCTCCTCTACGACTCTACTCAGCCGGCGTGCTGTCGGTTCGCATGGGGTTGCCATTTTCGGATCAATGCGCGCTCCATGCGCCTGATTCGCTCTGTCGGACCAAGGTGGGGATAGACGCACAGATCAAGGAATTCCCCAAAATTCCTCAACCAATCGCGTAGCTCCTCGTTCGACGAATGATGCCAATGTTGCCGCAGCCTTTGCCGAATCGTCTGATTTGTCGACTGGCCGACATAGACACACTTTTTCTTGTCGCGCAACCAGAACGCATAAAGGCCGACCGCGTCCTTCGGAACGGCCTCCAGTGCCGAGTAGCTCCAATTCGTTACCGTTCGCGGCAGTCGTCTCACGTCTTTCCCCCTATCCGACGGCCTCGAAGCGCTCGATGCCGGTCATGTGATCCGCAATCATGCCGCCACCGTCCGTCCCTCCCGCGATATGCGCGCACGGGTCAAATGCCAGTCCCGCCCGTTATGGGCAAGCCCGACGGCTGTGGGCGGGCAGCCGGCCGCGGGAGGCGCGGCATTGACTGGCCTGCGGCGCAGCTTCACCCTCGCCGGCGTCCGGCAACCGGCCCTTCCCCATGGAATTCGACCTCGCCCCCTGGATCGCGCCGGCCGTCACCGTCGCCGTCTTCGCCTGGCTGCGATCCGACATCCACCGCGTCGAAGCCCGCATGAACGAGCGCATGGACCGGCTGGAGGCGGAGTTCGGCGAGGTGAGGAAGGAGCTCGGCGCGGTCGTGAAGGACCTTGCCGGGATGAAGGGCAAGCTCACCTTCGTCGAAGGCTACATCCTGCGCCGCAACGACTCAGCGCCCGAGCCGGCGGCGGAGTGGCGGCGGCCGGGCGGCGCGACGATGAAGTTGCCGGCCCCGTCGCCCGGAACGGCCTCGGGGCGGTCGCGTAGCGCCTGACCCGTAACCGCATTCAACTGCCGTCCGGCGTGTGCGGGACGACACGGCGCGGCGGCAAACGGATGCTGGCGCGACCGGAAGCCTTGTGCCTGGCCGCAAGGTCGTCGAACATCGCATCGGTGTCGTAATCGAATTCGGCCGCGTAAGCGTCCTTCACGGCCCAGAGCTCAGCAATCACCGGGTCGGGTTTCCACGTCGTCGGCACGGCGGACCTCCATTAGCTCGTATGGCGAGCAGATCGCGGGGGGCTCGTAACCCGCTTCCCGGCAGGCCCGCTCGATCCGCGGTCGCATGACGGCGTTTGCGAGATGCCGGAAGTTCCATGTTAGCAGATAATCGACGCCATGGGCGGCGGCGACGGCGGCCGTCTGCGGAACGCTGCCGATGGCCAGAAAGGTTCTTGCAAGGCGCCGGGCCTCCAGCGTTACTTCAAGGACGGCTACGATTTCGAGCGCCTGCAAACGGGCACGGGCGGCTTCGGCGTCGCCCCTTGCGGCTTCCTCCAGGACGAGCGGCGAGGCGACCAGCGAAAACCGGTTTCCGGCCGTTTCCCACCATTCGCGCGTCACCTGTTGGTTGCCGGCGACTACGATGTCGCGGGACGGCCGCGCGGTCAGGTAGCTGACGACCGATGTTTCGATATAGGCCGCCGGTTTCATCGGCGCGTCATCCGCTGGCCGGCGGCGGTTCGGGCAAGGCGAGCCGTTCGAGCGTCGATATAGCCGCAATCCGCCGCGCCGTCTCCGTGAAGTGCTGGACCTCCTCGATCCGCAGGGGGCGGCCGAGGACCTTGCTTTCGCGGTAGGAGAGCCATTTCTTGAGGACGCGGTAGCCGCCGAGGCGGTAGTTCCAGACGGCGGCGGGGACGTTGCGCCAGCAGGCGTTGGCGTTCAGCCATATGTCGAAGGCGGTTTCGCCGAGCGCGGGCGAGGCATCGGCAAGCGCCGCGTGTTCCTTGGGCGTGTAACCGCGCTCGACGGGGCGGCCCGTAGCCGGACCGCTCCGCAGTCGCGCCGCCCCAAGCGCGAATGCGGCGCAAATGGCCTCGGAAGCCGCCCTGAACTTCACTTCTGTTCCCGCCATTGTCGCATTTTCGGCGGTGCGCCGCCGTTCCTCCCGCTCGCGGTACGCACGCACGGGTCAAATGCCAGTCCCGCCTGTTGCGGGCAAGCCCGACGGCTGTGGAACGGGCCGCCGGTCGGCGGCAGCCGCCGCTTGACCGGCGAGGCTTGGCCTGCGCATGATCGGTCCCGCCACAAGCGAGACGCCGAACCTCCATGACCCCTGAAATGATTGCAATTCTCGCCGTCGGCGCGGCCGTCGCCGGGCTGGTCTGGCAGGGCCAGCGCAGCCTGCGCGCCGAAATGCGCGACCTGCGCGCTGAACTCAATGCGCGCATGGACCGGATCGAGAGCCGGATGGACCGGATCGAGGCCCGCATGGAGCGCATGGAAGGCCGGCTTGCGGAGCTGGGCGACCGGGTCTCGCGCATCGAAGGCATGCTGCATCTGCATCTCGGCCGCAATGAGGAGCAGGCGGCCCCGGCCGAATGAGCGGCGGCCGCCCGCCTACCCCGCCGCTCCGAACCTGACCGGCACGCGCCGCGGCCCGCGCACCTGCCCGCCGGCCCAGGTGACGGCGTCCGGGTCCTCCAGCTCGAATTCGCCGATGCGCTCGAACCAGGTGCGGAGCGCGACCTGCATCTCCATGCGGGCGAGGTTGGAGCCGGCGCAGCGGTGGATGCCGAGGCCGAAGGCGATGTGGCGGTTGCGCTCGCGGTCCAGCACCACCTCATCCGCACGCTCGAACGCCTCCGGGTCGCGGTTGGCGCCGGGGAAGTTGAGCAGCACCCGGTCGCCTTCCCCGATCTTGGCCCCGTCGATCTCCACCGGCTCGGTCGCGATGCGGCCCATGGTGACGGGCGAGT